>JBKPQY010000239.1:0-3909 GCA_046734315.1 Actinomycetota bacterium
CACCCGCGACGGCGAGCACCACAACGATCGCCAGGACGACGATCAGCGTGCGGTTCCGCCGCGGCCGTCCAGCAGGACGGGGAGGCACCCGGTGCGGAGGCGGCTGCTGTGGCCGGGGCTGCACCGCGTTCGGGTAACGCGGCCGGGCGCCGCCCGAACCGGGCTGCCGCGGCGCGGGTTGCTGCTGCGGTGCAGGCAGCTGCGGCCCAAGCTGCTGCGGCCCGGGCTGCTGCGGCCAACTCACGGCGTCACTCCCAACACGTCAGCCGAACAGCGTACGCAGCGGCCCCGACCACACGCCACGCAACTCCGTCAGCGGGACGCTGAACTGGTCGGCGACCTCGAGAGCGGTGCTCAGCACATCGACGACACCGATCCGCGTGCACGGTACGCCGTGCCGCTCGCACAGGTCCGTGAAGCTATCGTCCATACGCCGCGGTACGGTAACGATGACGCGGCCGGCGGACTCTGAGAAGAGGAACACGAAGGGGTCGGCGTCCTCGGGGACGGTGATGTGGGCACCGACGTCGCCGCGCAAGCACGACTCGACCAGCGCAGCCGCCAAGCCTGCATCGGACAGGTCGTGGGCCGACTCGATCAGCCCCCCGCGCGCCGACTCGATCAGAACGTCGGCGAGCAGGCGCTCGCGGTCGAGGTCGACATCGGGCGGCGTGCCACCGAGGAAGTCGTGCACAGCCGCCATCCACTCGGAACCGCCGAACTCGTCGCGGGTGTCGCCCAGCAGATAGATCTGCGTGCCGTCGGACTGAAACGCGTGCGTGAGGCGCCGTGTGACGTCGTCGATCACGCCCAGCACCCCGATGATCGGCGTGGGCAGGATAGGCGTGTTTCCGGTCTGGTTGTAGAAGCTGACGTTGCCGCCCGTGACTGGCACGCCGAGCGTCTGGCAAGCATCGGCCAGCCCGCGCACCGCTTCGCGGAACTGCCACATCACGCCGGGATCTTCCGGCGAGCCGAAGTTGAGGCAGTTGGTGACGGCAAGCGGGCGCGCACCGGTGCTCGCCACATTGCGGTACGCCTCGGCCAGCGCGAGCTGTGCGCCGGCATACGGATCGAGCAGGCTGTAGCGGCCGTTGCCGTCGACCGAGATCGCTACGCCCCGACTTGTGTCGCCCGACAGCCGGACCATGCCAGCGTTTTCGGGCTGGGCAAGCACGGTGTTGCCCAGCACGTACCGGTCGTACTGGTCGGTGACCCACGACTTGTCGGCGACGTTCGGCGCGGCGACGACCTCCAGCAGGGTGGTACGCAGCTCATCGCCGTTGCTCGGGCGACGCAGGTTCGACCCGTCGTGCCGGGCGTACGCTTCCTGCTCCGCCGGTTTCTCGATCGGACGTTCGTAAACCGGTCCCTCGTGCGCGACCGTACGTGGGGGTACGTCAGCGATCAGTTCGCCGTGCCAGTAGACCTGCAGCCGTCCTGTATTGGTGACCTCGCCGATGACGGTGGCGAGAACATCCCACTTGCGGCAGATAGCAAGGAAGTCGTCGACCTTCGCGGGCTCGACGATGGCGCACATCCGCTCTTGCGACTCGGACGCCAGCACTTCCTCGGGCGACATGGACGCCTCCCGCAACGGGACCCGGTCCAGCTCAATGCGCATGCCGCCGTCACCGGCGCTGGCGAGCTCCGTGGTGGCGCAGGACAGGCCGGCCCCGCCGAGGTCCTGGATGCCGACGACGAGGTCGGCAGCGAAGATCTCCTGGCAGCACTCGATGAGCACCTTCTCGGCGAACGGGTCGCCCACCTGCACGCTCGGGCGCTTGGCGTCACCGTCCTCGAAAGTCGCGCTTGCCAACACCGAGACGCCGCCGATCCCGTCCCGCCCTGTCTTGGCGCCGAACAGGATGACCTTGTTGCCTCTGCCTCTCGCGGTGGCCAGCTTGATCGCGTCCTTGCGCATGACGCCGACGCACAACGCATTGACAAGTGGATTGCCCGCGTACGACTCGTCGAAGAACACCTCACCGCCGATGTTCGGCAGCCCGAGGCAGTTGCCGTAGCCACCGATGCCGGCCACCACACCCGGCAGCACCCGTGCCGTGTCCGGCGCATCGGCGGCGCCGAAGCGCAGTGAATCCATGATCGCGACCGGTCGTGCGCCCATGGTGAGGATGTCGCGGACGATGCCGCCCACGCCGGTGGCAGCGCCCTGGTAGGGCTCGACGAACGACGGGTGATTGTGCGACTCGATCTTGAAGGTGACCGCCCATCCGTCGCCGGCATCGACGACGCCGGCGTTCTCGCCGATGCCCACCAGCAGTGCATCGGCCTGCGGTGCCTTCTCGGCGAACTGCCGCAAGTGAATCTTCGACGACTTGTACGAGCAGTGCTCGCTCCACATGACCGAGTACATGGTCAGCTCTGAGCTGGTCGGCCGGCGGCCCAGGATGTCCCTGATCCGCGCGTACTCGTCGTCCTTGAGGCCGAGTTCTGTGTACGGCTGCTCTTGCTTATCCGACTTCTTCGCTGCCTTGACGGTATCAATCGCGCCGCGCGCGTTCATCGCTCTGCTGCCCACTTGAAGAAAGGCAGGCCATCGGTTCCCGCGCCGGTGAGCGCTTCGACCGCATGCTCGGGATGTGGCATCAGGCCCACGACATTGCCGGCTTCGTTGGTGATGCCGGCGATGTCGCGCAGGCTGCCGTTCGGGTTGCCGCGCGCGTACCGGACGACCACGCGACCTTCTGCCTCGAGCTGGTCCAGCAGGTTGTCGTCCGCGACGTAGCCACCCTCACCGTTCTTGATCGGGACGACGATCTCCTGGCCCACCTGGTAGCCGCGCGTCCAGGCCGTCTCGGCGTTCTCGACGATCAGGTACTGATCGCGGCAGATGAACTTGCGGTGGTCGTTACGGATCAGCGCGCCGGGCAGCAGGTGGGACTCACACAGCACCTGAAACCCGTTGCAGATGCCGAGCACGGGCATGCCGTCCTGCGTTGCCTTGATGATCGCCTGCATGATCGGCGCGAACCGGGCGATCGCGCCGGCGCGGAGATAGTCGCCGTACGAGAAACCGCCCGGCAGGATCACCGCGTCGACGCCGTTCAGGGCGGTGTCGGCGTGCCAGAGCGGCACCGCCTCGGCGCCGGCGACACGCACCGCCCTGGCAGCGTCACGGTCGTCGAGGCTGCCCGGGAACGTCACGACCCCGACACGGCTGGACATGCCGTAAGAATGCCATGCGCAGCTGAGCGACATCGGCATAGCGGCGCCGTGCTGTGGGGTTTAGCGGGCGCCGACTCCGTCGATTGCGGCGGGGGGGCGGATGCTGGGTGATCCGGGTAGTGGGATGCCGTAGTTGTAGACGTCGTCGTTGGCGCATACGACGTAGTAGCCGGTGGGCTGTGGTTGGGCGCCGGTGGGCTGCTGGGCGCCGATGCCGACCACCGGGGAGGCGAGGTGGACCACCGAGGCGGCGGGTGAGCCGTACCAGGGTGCGCGGCCGAAGGTGTAGACGTTGCCGCGGGAGGTGACGAGTAGGTAGCCCGCGCCGTCGGGTTCGGCGGCGATGCCGACGAAGCCGGAGGTCTTGCCTGCCATGGAGCCGTACCACGGGGCGTGGAAGTTGTAGACGTTGCCCTTGGACGTGAGAAGCCAGTAGCCGCCGGTGTTCTGGTCGACGGCGATGCCGATGACCGGGCCGGGCATCGCCTTGCCCGCCATGGAGCCGTACCACGGGACGTGGAAGTTGTAGACGTTGCCCTTGGCGGTGGCCAGGTAATACCCGGCGCCGCCGGACGCGGCCAGGCCGACGACCGGCGCGGGGGGCGTCTTGCCGGCCAGCGACCCGTAGAACGGGGCGCCGAAGTTGTAGACGTTGCCGGCTGAGCTGGGAAGGTAGTAGCCGCTGCGGGTGGGCGTGACGACGGTGCCGACCAGCGGGGC
>JBKPQY010000240.1:0-7898 GCA_046734315.1 Actinomycetota bacterium
CAGGCCGACGACCGGCGCGGGGGGCGTCTTGCCGGCCAGCGACCCGTAGAACGGGGCGCCGAAGTTGTAGACGTTGCCGGCTGAGCTGGGAAGGTAGTAGCCGCTGCGGGTGGGCGTGACGACGGTGCCGACCAGCGGGGCGGCCGGCTTCTTTCCCGAGGCCGCTAGGGAGCCGAGGAACGGCGCCCCGTAGTTGTACACGTTGCCCGCGGTGGTACCCACGTAGTACCCGCCTGCCAAGGGGGTGTAGTCGGTCGGCACGGTCGGCGATGTGGCCAACACGGTGTTGGCGGCGTCCAGCGCCTGCACCGCGACCAGCGGCTCGGTGGTGTCGACGGTGAGCGCGGTCTCGAACGTCGACTTGCCTACCGGCGAACCCACCGGCGCCATGGACGACGGGGTGGAGCCGGCCAACACCTGCCAGGAGGCCACCTGAGTCGCGCCGTTCCAGCTCGCGTAGACGGTGACCGCGCTCCCGGCGCCCTTGCTGGAGGCGATCGCGGGCGGGTAGTTCGGGGTGCCCGTCCACGGCGCGCGCATCGCCCGGTAGGTGGCCCCGGACAGGGTCACGTCGAAGATCGATTGGTTGGCTGCGTTGAACTCGGTGATCTCCTCCAGCTGCCCCCAGCTGACCAGGGCGTCCCCGTTGGGCAGGGTCTGGTTACTGCCGAGCAAGCCAGCCGACAGCTCGGGATCATGGTGGAGGTCACGGGTGATGGTGGCGGTGTGGTTGCTCATATCGAGGGTCAGGGTCAGCCCGCGCGAGGGATGGTTGGGGCAGCTGGCCGGCCCCGCGCCTCCGTCGTCGAAGACAGTCACCACGTTGGCCGCCGGTTGGCGCGCGTCGTGCTGGTAGCAGAACCACAGCTGCCCGGTCGGCAAGGTGAAGTTCGTGTGCTTCCCGCCGAGCCGCCAAATGACCGCGCCGGTCAAGCGGTTGACCAGATACACCGCCGAGACGTCGCGGCCGGAGATCAGCAGGTTCCCGCCCGATGAGAGCGCGATCGAATTGCCGTGGAAGTAGTCGAAAGGATTCCCGTTGGACGGCGGCGCGTACTCGGACTCCGCGACCGGCACATGGTCGAGGGAGTGCCAGCTGAAAACGACATTGCCGGTGGCGACGTCGATCTCCTGCACCACGTAGTCGTAGACGACCTGGTTGGCCGTACCCCCGACGCCCGTCAGGTTCATCCGCACCGGTACGTAGCAGCCGATCAGTGCCGTGTCCTGCGGGGTCATGGTCAGCTCGTGCAGGTCCGCCTGGTAGCCGTCACCAGCCCTGATGTAGGACACCACCTGATAGTGCTCGTCCATAAGCACATACTCGCCTGTGCCGAAGCCGAGGCCTGGCGCGCTGCTCTGAAAGAATTCGAGCATCGGCTTGCCGGCGTAGCTGACGGTCTTCAGGTCGTGCGTCTGCGCGGCGTTCACCGGGTCGTCCCAGATGAGGTCTCCGGCGTCGTCGTAGATCGCGGCATTACTGCCACGGCTGTCGTGCGGGAGGACGAACAGGTAGCCCGGGGCGGTGCCGCCGGCCGGCTGGTTGACGCAGGCGCCCGGCGGAGTCAGGCTCGGATCGCTGTGGTACGTCGGCACCGGCGGCGTGCAGGTTGCCGCGACCTGCGGTGCGGTCGTGGGGGCAGCGGCGTCGACCGTGCCGTCCGGCCCGGTGCCGCTCGCCGGCGACAGGACCTCAGGTGCGTCGGGGTCGACCCGCGCCACGGTGAATGAGAAGTCGTTGCCGTTCGCCCCGGCGATCGCCACCGCGGTGTCCACGCTGACCCGCTCCCCGGGCACGAAAGCGGCCCGCGGCTTCCAGATCGTCGCTCCCGCCGGATCGCCCACGACGGTGCCCGCATGCACCCCACTCCGGGAGCCGGTGACGCGCACCCTGCCCAGCGCGCCCGGCGAGATCCCGCGAAAGCTGATCGCGGTCTGCGACGAAGCGAACCCGTCGCCCGGCCCCGGCGACGTGGCCACCGCTGTAGCCGGAGCCGCCGCCGCTGCCAAGCGGACACCCACGGCAGCGAACGCGACCAACGCCGCGACCGCGGCAAGTGCAACAACTACCGTTCCACGCCGCGTAACCCGCATAGCCGCCCTCCCAAAGCCGCACCGCGAGGCCGCGGATTTTGGCGCACAGGGCGTTCCGAACGGAACAGTCTCATCGCGCAGTGATCGCTCTACGCGCTAACGCGAATGGAGAAGTCCTCGATCACCGGGTTGGCGAGCAGGGTGTCGGCGAGCTTGGTGAGCGTCTCGTCATCGACACTGTCGTCGACGTCCAGTTCGAAGTGCTTGCCCTGCCGCACGGCGTTCACACCCTCGATGCCGAGCCGGCCGAGCGCACCGACGATGGCCTGCCCCTGCGGGTCGAGGATCTCGGGCTTGAGGACGACGTCCACCACGACGCGAGCCACGGCTCATAGCGTATCGGGCGTGATGATCAGCTAGAGAATGGGCTCGGGCTCGTAGCTCGCCGCCTCCGGGGTCATCACGGTGTCTACGGCATCGACGACGGCGGCCACCTGGGCACGCGCGGCGCCCGTGAACGACAGTGGCTCGGCGAGCACGCCGGAGAGGTCGACGCCGGTCAGCCGCGAGTCGGCGGCCAGCCGGGCGAGAAGGTCGTTGCCCTCTGCGCCCTTGTCCCGCATCTCCAGGGCAACGGCCACAGCGTGTTCGCGGATGACCTCGTGGGCGGTCTCGCGCCCGACACCGGCCCGTACCGCTGCGATCAGCACACGCGTCGTGGCCAGGAACGGCAGGTAGCGGTCGAGCTCGCGGGCGATCACTGCCGGGTAAGCGCCGAAGTCTTCCAGCACGGTAAGCGTCGTCTCGAGCAGACCGTCCAGCGCGAAGAAGGCGTCGGGCAGCGCCACCCGGCGCACCACCGAGCACGACACATCGCCCTCGTTCCACTGGTCACCGGCTAGCTCGGCGGCCATGGACGCGAACCCCCGCAACAGCACCATGAAACCGTTGATGCGTTCAGCGGAGCGGGTGTTCATCTTGTGCGGCATCGCGGACGAGCCGACCTGCCCGGGGCGGAAGCCCTCGGTGACGAGCTCATGCCCGGCCATCAGCCGAATGGTCTTCGCCAGCGAGGACGGCGCGGCGGCGAGCTGCACCAGCGAGGAGAGCACGTCGAAGTCGAGCGAGCGCGGATACACCTGCCCGACGCTCGTGAGCACCCGGGAGAACCCGAGATGTAAAGCGACCCTGCGCTCCAGCTCGGCCAGCTGCTCGGCCGACCCGAGCAGCTCGAGCATGTCCTGAGCGGTGCCGACCGGCCCCTTGATGCCGCGCAGGGGGTAACCCTCGATCAGCGTGTCGAGCCGGGCCAGCGCGGTGAGCAGCTCGTCCGCCACGGATGCGAACCGCTTGCCCAGCGTCGTCGCCTGCGCCGGGACGTTGTGGGTGCGACCGGCCATGACCAGCGAGTCGTACTCGGCGGCACGGCGGACCAGACGTCCCAGCACGGCAAGCACTTTCGTCCGGACGAGCTGCAGCGACGAGCGGACCTGCAACTGCTCGACGTTCTCCGTGAGGTCGCGGCTCGTCATGCCCTTGTGGATGTGCTCGTGGCCGGCCAGCGTCGCGAACTCCTCGATGCGCGCCTTGACGTCGTGCCGCGTCACGCGCTCGCGCGCCGCGATCGAGCCGAGGTCGACGTGGTCCACCACGCGCTCGTACGCCTCGACGACACCGTCGGGCACCTCGACGCCGAGGTCGCGCTGGGCGCGCAATACCGCGATCCATAGCCGACGTTCCAGGATGATCTTGCGCTCCGGCGACCAGAGGTCCGCCATGGCCGGCGAGGCATAGCGCGTCGCGAGGACGTCCGGGATCACGTATCCACGTTATACGTGAGGTTGGCGAACTGACGGTCGCGCTCGACGCCGACGAGCGTCATCCGGCCGACCATCCGCCGTGGCAGCAGCGGGGCACCGCCGCCCAGCGTCACGGGCGCGACGCCGACGATGATCTCGTCGAGCAGCCCCTGGTCGGCGAACTGCCCGGCGAGGTCGCCGCCGCCGACCAGCCAGACGTTGCGGGCACCGGCCGCGGCGCGCATCGCGGCGTGCACCGAGGCGACGTCACCCTGCACGAACCGGATGTCGGCTCCCGGCACCGCCGGCAGCGAGCGATGCGTGAACACCCAGCACGGCGTGCCGCCGTACCAGGACTGCCACTTGGCCGGCTCGTCGAGTAGGTGCTCGTGGTCGAGCACCCACCGGTATGTGGTGGCGCCCATCGCCATCGCCCCGACGCCGGCGAAGAACCTGTCGTAGTGACTCGACTCGCCGGTTCCCCGGTCGACCTGGAACAGCCAGTCCAACGAGTTGTTCTCGTCCGCGATATAGCCGTCAAGCGTCGTGGCCGTGTAGTACTGCGTCTTCCCCATGGGCGCACGCTACGTGTCAGCCGGGCAGCGGCGAGGTGGCGACCCAGCGCACGGCGGCCATGATCGGTGGGACGCCGTGCGGCGCGTACAGCGCTGCGGTAACCACCCACGACCCCCGCCGGGCGGTCACGAGCGCGCCGTGCCGCGGGCTGGGCGAGCGGTCGATCGTCGGGCCGAACGGCGGCCCGCTGATCCGCTGCTGGGTCAGGACGATCGTCTCAGCGGACGGACCGGTGGCATCCAGCTCCTGGTAGTACACGGTGCCGGTGGCCGGCGCGTACCAGACGCTACTGGCCAGCGTCTGCGTCTCGGGGAACAGCTGGTTGTAGCTGGCCCACAGATCGATGCGTGCCTGCCCGAGGACCTCGCAGCTGACAGTGCGCGGGCAGTGCCCCCGGTCGGCGTACAGGTAGCCCGCGGCCGGCGCGGGAGGGGCCGCCACAACCGGCGTGATCGCCGAGCGTACGACGCTCGTGCCGTCACCGGCGAGGACGGCGCCGACGATCGCTGCTACGAGGGCTAGGTAGCGGGCGTGCGCGAGCCACGCAGGGGCGCGGACGCGCTGGCCGCGCAGTTGCTCGTCGTCGGGCCCGCCACCGTCCGGCGCCACCTCGACGAACGTGACCACCTCACTATCGTGCGTCCTGGACGGCCCGAAGCGCGATATCGCTGCGCAACTGACCGCCCGGCAGGTGCACGGTGGCGGCCAGCGCGTACGCGCGCTCGCGCGCCTCGGCGAGCGTGGCGCCCGCGGCCGTCGCCGCTACGACCCGCCCACCGGACGAGACGATGACGCCGTCGGCGCGGCGCCTCGTACCGGCGTGGATCACGCCCTGCTGCTCGGAACCTGTGATCGGATCACCGGTACGCGGGGTGCCCGGATAGCCCGCGGCAGCGATCACCACGGTCACCGCGGCGCCGTCCCGCCACTGCGGCGCGGGCGGAGTGCCGCCACGCGTGGCCCAGCGCAGCAGGCCGCTCAGGGGTGACTCGAGCAGGGCCAGCACCGCCTGCGTCTCCGGGTCACCGAACCGCGCGTTGAACTCGACCACCTTGGGGCCTGTGCTCGTGAGTGCCAGCCCGGCGTACAGCAGGCCGGCGAACGGCGAGCCGCGGCGGCGCATCTCGTCCACGGCGGGCTGCGCGATCGTCTCGGCGACCCGCGCCATCGTGCCGTCAGGCAGCCACGGCACCGGCGCATAGGCACCCATTCCACCGGTATTCGGTCCGATGTCGTCGTCACCGACGCGTTTGAAGTCCTGGGCGGGCAGCAGTGGGACGACGCGCGTCCCGTCGGTCACGCAGAACAGCGACAACTCGGGGCCGTCCAGGTACTCCTCGATGACGACCCGCCCGCACCGCGCCGCGTGCGCGAGCGCCTCGTCGCGCGACGATGTCACGACGACGCCCTTGCCGGCCGCGAGCCCGTCGTCTTTCACGACGTACGGCGCCCCGAACTCGTCGAGGGCTTTGGTGACCTCCGCCGCAGTCGTGCATACCTGGGCCGCAGCCGTGGGGATGCCGGCCGCGGCCATGACGTCCTTCGCGAACGCCTTGCTGCCTTCGAGGCGGGCCGCCGCGGCGGACGGCCCGAAGCAGTCGATGCCAGCGGCGCGTACCGCGTCGGCGACACCGGCCACCAGCGGCGCCTCGGGACCGATCACGACCAGTTCGGCGCGCAGTTCCGTAGCGAGCGCGGCAACCGCCGCACCGTCGACGGGGTCGACGCCACGCTGCTCCGCGACGGCAGCGGTCCCCGCGTTGCCCGGCGCGCATACCAGCGACGTCACGGCCGGGTCGGCGGCGAGTGCCAAGCACAGTGCGTGCTCACGCCCACCCGAGCCGATGACGAGGACGCGCACGCTGCGGCAGCCTAACCGGCCGCGACGACGGTCAGCCCGGCGAGCGTCGGGATCAGCAGGTGCTCGCCGGACAGCGCCGGTGTCGCGAACCGGCTGGTGACGCCGACGTCCGCGCGTGCCGTCGAGTGTCCGGTCGCCGGGTCGAGGGCGTGCAACACGCCGGCCTCCTGGTCGAGCGCCCACACGCGGCCGCCGCCCAGCACCGGCGAGCCGGCGATCGATGGCGACGCGTGCCAGAGCACGTGCGCGGTGCCGGCGGCATCCACACGGACGGCCCGGATCCCATTATCGCACGGCACGTAGACCACGTCGCCGTCCAGGGCGGCACCGCCGAATCCACGGCACACCGGGGCCTGCCACACCTGCCCGCCGACGCCACCGAGGTGGCCCTGCCTCAGCACGTACCCGGTCCCGGACTTGCCGGCGATGAACACCCACTTGGTCCCGATCAGGACGGGACCCTGCGAACCAAGATCCAGGTCGTCCTCGTTATCCGATCCCCACATCGTCGGCGAGAAGGAATCGATCAGCTGGGCGTCGACGCCCAATTGCAGCACCGAGTCGCTGTAGTCGTATGTGTCGCCCTGACCATGCTCGCCGTTGCCGACCGCCACGAGCAGGTGGCCGCCGGTGTCGACGGCCACGCCGGGTGGCGCCCAGATGCCGCCCTCACGCGGTGTCGGCACGGTGTAGGCGATCGGGGCCCCCTTGCCGTCCAGCGGGACCCCGACTACGCGGCCCTTGTAGTTGCCGCAGTCGCCGGCCCGGCCGCCGAACGGCACCCAGACCCGCCCACCGGCGATGGCCAGCGCGCCACGCTCCTGCATCGCTGCCGGGTCGGCGCCGGGCAGGTCGACGCTCACGCGCCATCGGACCGTACCATCGCGTATGGACAGCGCGACCAGTTCGTGCCGCACCGGTGCCCGGTACTCGGCGACTACGTACACCACGCCGTCCGCGTAGACCGCCGTTCCGGTGATGCCGGACGGGTCGATGTTGCCGCACGGCAGGTCGGACCGGCGCGCCGGCTCGCCAAGGTTGCGCCGCCACAGCTGGCGACCGTTGGCGTCCAGCCCGTAGACACTGTCGTTCTCGGTCGGCACGACCGTGATGCCCTCCGCGACGATCGGCGACGCGTAAACGGCGGCGTCGAGCCTCACCGTGGCCACCACGCGCAGCGTGCCGGGCCTCGGGAACGATAGGGCCTTGCCGGTACGAGCGAAGTTGCCATGGTATGTCGGCCAATCATCCACTGTGGACGGTCGTGCCGTGCTGCTCTCGACACTCGTGGTGGCCGGTGAGGTCGGTGGCGGCGGCCCGGCCGCCCGGCGCTCGCTGGTGCAGGCCGTCATCAGGACGGCTGCCAACACGAGCGGTGCAAGAAGGCGGATCATCGGAGCAGATCTCGGATTTGGATCGTCGCGTCGCGGCCCGGGCCGACGCCGATCGCGGAGATCGGCGCGTTGATCAACTTCTCCACGGCGCTCACGTAGTCGCGGGCATTACGCGGCAGCTCGTCGAGTGAACGCGCGGCGGAGATGTCCTCGTCCCAGCCCGGGAACGTCTCGTAGAGGGGCACAGCCCGCGCGAACTCGCTCTGCGTCATCGGCATTTCGTCGTGCCGGACG
>JBKPQY010000241.1:0-9654 GCA_046734315.1 Actinomycetota bacterium
CAGCGTCGCCTGCTCGTTTACAGTTCTGAACACGATGGCCTCGATCCCTTCTAGCCCAAGGGGTCAAGGCCATCCTCCCGATCAACCACCGCCCTCAACCGCAACGCCACGCGCCGACTTTTTCAGGGCGAAGTAGCTAGCGCATAGCGGCCGATCGGACACCGACAGGAGGTATTGCGTCACGACGTGCTCCTTTCCGAATGCTGCCTGTCCGTGCGATAGCGTCGCCCGCCGCTCTCGTCAACGAGGACGAAGCCTGCCTTCTCGATGACACGTTGGGACGCGGTGTTGTCCTGGTCGGTATTCGCGATAACAGTCCGCAGCGAACCTTGCCGCTGGTCTGGCTTGGTGGTGTCTCGGTCATGGCAGCCGTCTACTGCGAGACGTAGTGTTGCGTAGCTGCCCTACGGGGCCGACCTGGAGTCGCGATTCGACGCCGCTACGCCCAGGGAACACGACCCCGTCGAACGAGCCCGATATGCGCTCAGCGTGAGCGACCATTGGGGCACGTGGCCCGGGGTGAGAAGGTCACTGGGTGGCAGACGTACAGGAGCCGCTGGGCGAGCTCGCCGACCGCTACGGGATCGCGACCGAGTTCTGGGACTGGCAGGGCCGGCACGTCCGAGTCGCCGCGGAGACCGTGGTAGCCGTGCTGCGTGCGCTCGGGGTCGAGGCGTCGACCCCCGAAGCGATGACGGCCGCGCTGGCCGCCCGCCGCGACGAGCCGTGGCGGCGGATGCTGGCGCCGTGCATAGTGACCCGGGAGGGCGCAACGCTGTCCGTTCCGGTCCACGTCGAGCACGGCACCCCGGTCGAGGTCTGGGTCGAGTTGGAACGTGGCGGCGTCCGCGGTGACCTGCGCCAACTGGAGAACTGGAACGAGCCGCGGCGGATCGGCGATCGGCTCGTCGGCGAGGCGTCCTTCGAGGTGCCCGGCGACCTGCCGCTGGGCTACCACACGCTGCGCGCGCGCAGCGGCGACGACCAAGCGTCTGCGACCCTCGTCGTCACACCGCGGTGGATCGGCGTCACCGACCGGCTGCGCAACGGACGGGGTTGGGGACTGGCCGTCCAGTTGTACAGCACGCACTCGCGACAGTCGTGGGGGATTGGGGACCTGGCCGATCTTGCCGACCTGTCCGTGTGGTCCGCGACCGAGCACGGAGCGGACTTCGTGCTGGTGAACCCGCTGCACGCCGCCACACCGGTGGCGCCCATCGAGCCCTCGCCGTACCTACCTGCGACCCGGCGCTTCGCCAACCCGATCTACCTTCGCCTCGAACAGATTCCGGAATACGGCTATGTCGCCGTGCGTCCGCCGCGCCCGCACATCGGTGTCGAGCCGATCGACCGCGACCGTGTGTGGGCGGCGAAGCGGTCCGCGCTGCGGGTCGTCCACGCGATGCCGCGCTCTGCCGGCCGCGGGATCGCTTACCGCACGTTCCAGCGGCGCGAGGGACGCGGCCTGTCCGATTACGCGACGTGGTGCGCGATCGCCGAGACGCACGGCAGCGACTGGCGTTACTGGCCGGACGCGCTGCTCGATCCGCGTTCGCCCGAGGTCGCAGCGTTTTCCACGGAGCACGCCGACCTCGTCGACTTCTACAGCTGGCTGCAGTGGCAGCTCGACGAGCAGCTAGCGGCGGCGCAGTTCGCGGCTGTCCGCGCCGGGATGGCGATCGGTGTGATCCACGATCTCGCGGTCGGCGTCGCGCCCGGCGGGTGCGACGCCTGGTGCCAGCAGGACGTGTTCGCCGCCGACATGACCGTGGGCGCGCCGCCCGACGCGTACAACCAGGCCGGGCAGGACTGGAGACAGCGGCCGTGGCGCCCGGACCGGCTTGCCGAACTGGCGTACGCACCGTTTCGTGAGGTGGTCTCTACCGTGCTGCGCCACGCGGGCGGCGTGCGGGTGGACCACGTCATCGGGCTGTTCCGGCTCTGGTGGATCCCGTCCGGGCATGAGCCCACGGGCGGCACCTACGTCCGGTACGACCACGAGGCGCTGGTCGGCATCCTGGCCCTCGAGGCACATCGTGCGGGCGCGCTGGTCGTCGGCGAGGACCTCGGCACGGTCGAGCCGAGCGCACGAACGTACTTGCGTGAACGAGGGATTCTCGGCACATCGGTGCTTTGGTTCGAGCACGACTGGGACGCCGACGGAGCGCCGTTGCGGCCGGACCAGTGGCGCGAGTACTGCCTTGCCTCGGTGACGACGCACGACCTGCCGCCCACGGCGGGCTACCTCGCCGGTGAGCACATCCGGTTGCGGCACTCGCTCGGACTGCTTACTCGATCACTGGATGACGAGCTCGCCGCCGACGCCGCTGATCGCGACGCGTGGCTCGCCGCGTTACGCGGTGAGGGGCTGCTCGGCGACGGCGAGACGTACGTCGACGAGATCGTCGCCGCGCTGCACCGCTACCTGGTTCGGACGCCGTCGCGGTTGCTGTCCCTCGCGCTCACCGACGCGGTCGGCGACCGGCGCACCCAGAACCAGCCCGGCACGATCGACGAGTACCCCAACTGGCGCGTGCCGCTGACCGGCCCGGACGGCCGAGTCATGTCGCTCGAAGACGTCTTCGCGAGCAAGCACGCCGCGTCACTCGCGCGCGTGATGCGGCGAGCTACACGTTGAGTGCGTCGCGGTTGCGGGTCAGTCGCGGTCATTCCCCACGCCTTCCTCGCCAAGCCCGAAGCGCATCAGGGGACGTTCCTAACGTCAGCGACGACACGCAGAACGTGTTTCTATGCGTCCGATCGCACGGATGCATCACGGCTGGGATCGCATTCAGTCGAGCGCACGCTCACGCACCCCACTGTTACTGACGGTCCGGCGCTGAGGTGGCGACGTCGACGCAGACAACCTGCCCGGTTCGCTCGGCGATGAGCGCATCGACCTGGTCGAAGCCGCGCCAGTACTGACCGACGATGAGCAAAGTGTTGCCCCGCGGACCGCCGAGGGCGTACGAGAAGCCTGGCCGGTCGAGTTCGATGCGATCGAGGATCTCGCCGCCCTCGCGAACCCGCACCGCGGCGCCGGGCGGTTCGCTCCCCTTCCCGGCCGGTGCGCTCACATCGCCGGCGCCGCACCAGATCGCACCCTCGGCGTCGATACAGATGCCATCCGGGGCCACGTGGTCCGCCCAGACGCGGCGGTCGGTGAGTGAGCCGTCGGCAGCGATGGTGAACGCCGTCAACTGTCCTTTCATGGATTCGGCAACGACCAGGGTGGTCCCGTCCGGGGTGATGACCATGCCGTTGGGAAAGTCGATGTCCTCGGCGACTTGGCGGACGGTGAGATCGGCCGCTACCAAGGCAATGATCCCCGCAGGAGGCAGTTGCCCGGCGAGGAAGTTTGCGGTGTCGGCACCGTTGAGGTAGACGTTGCCGCGCTGATGATCGATGACGATCTCGTTCCAGTTGTGCCGCGACACGGCGCTCAGGTCCGCGTGTTGCACGAACGACCCGTCCGGCTCCTGCCGCAACAGCGACTCGCCCGTGACCAGCAGCCGCCCGTCCGGCAGCCAGTCGATCGACCAGCCCAACGCCTGGCGTCCCGGCGCCATGACCTCGCTGTTTCCCTCGAGATCTGTCGCGATGATCTCGCCGACGCTCCAGTGCGCGAACCAGAACCTGCCCTCATGCCAGCGCGCGGACTCCACGAACGCCAGCCCATCCAGCACTACGCGCGGCCTATCACCACGCTCCATCGGGCATCTGCCTTCCCCTGCCGCCGTCACCCAACCATGCCAAACAGGCGCACCCTACGGAAGCAATATCTATCGGCTCATGCAGCTGTCGAGTCGTGATGCGGCGAAGTTGATGACACCATGATCGCGTGTTCGGTCGTGATCTCCGGTCGTTGCCGAAAGCCGAGCTGCACCTGCATCTGTTGGGGGCGATGCGTCCATCGACGATGGTAGAGCTGAGCACATTGGCTGGGCGGACTGCACCTGATCTGCGAATCTTCACAAACTTCGACGGATTCCAGGCCATCTACCGCGCGGCCAAGGCATGCGTGACCCGCCGCGAGCATTTGCGGCGGTTGGTCTGGGAGGTGGTCGAAGATGCCGCCGACGACGGTGTGGTGTGGGTCCAGCCGCACTTCGATCCCTACGCCTACCCGGGCCTCGGCTCTGCCGAACAGGTGCTGGAACTGGCGCTTGCTGCGGGCGATGAAGCGGGCATGCGCCACGGCGTGGGATTCGGACTCACCGTTGCGGCCATGCGCCATCACGGCCCGGACGTGGCAGCCACCCTCGCCCGGTTCGCTGCCCGCTACGCTGGGCACGGCGTGTATGCCTTCGGGCTGGCCGGTGACGAGGCGGTCTGTGCGACCGGGCCGTTCGCCGACGCGTTCGCCATCGCCCGCAACGCAGGCCTGACCGCTGCACCACATGCCGGCGAGATGGCCGGGCCGGCGAGCGTGCGAGCCAGCGTCCTGCGTCTGGGTGCAACTCGAATCGCCCACGGCGTCCGCGCGATCGAGGACCCCGACACCGTCGACCTGCTCCGTGCGCGACAGGTCAGCCTGGACATCTGTCTGACCTCGAACCACACTCTCGGCGTCATCCCGGACCTGTCCGAACACCCGGTACAGGCTCTACTCGACGCGGGCATCGCGTGCACACTCGGTGCCGACGACCCGCTGCTGTTCGGTACCGGACTCCTAGGCGAATACGAAATCGCCCGATCGCATCTCGGCATGACCGACCAGCAACTCGCCGCCATCGCGCGCACTTCGATCACCACCAGCGACGCACCACCCGAACTGATCGTGCACGCCGCACAACGAGTGGACGAGTGGCTCGCCGACCCGACTGCATCAGACTCGCAGGTGGACCGCTGAGTAGACCTCCGCGACGTGCGGACAAGCCGCCTCACGGTCGACAGACTGGCCGCCGTGCCGGGCCTACTGCCACCTATCCGTCAGAGCTCAGCACGCCGGCATCGACAAGGCGCTCGCGAGCCTCGTCGACACCGACCGCGCGAGCGGTGGCAAAGCCGGCGGCTGCTGCATCACCTCCAGAGGATGACTGCGTCGACAGCGCCCGGACGTGTACGCAATTGCCGCTGTGGGCGCACCTCTCGAGTTCGGGTGGTGGGCAGCCTCGCACGGCGGGTAGACCCAAGCTGTTGACGCAACCTGACTTGGTTCACCGTTGTGTTCGAGGCGTATGTGCGAGCGGTCAAGACGGCGCCTTGGTACATGCGAGACTCCTGCCTTCGCAAGGCAAGTCACCGGGTCTTGCTGGCGCCCAGAGTTCGTCTTACGCTCCTCTCACGCTCCCCCCGGGGGGTGGAACCACTTTGTACAAGACCGTCGCGGGGCTCGAACTCATCCGACGCCGAGCGCCCGCCTGCGCCGGAGAACAGCAGCTGGAGCCCGTCGCCCATCGCCATCGCATCGTCCGTGTCGATGGCCCGACGGAACAGCTCCAACACATCACCCATACGTGGGAGTCTGACCTTCCGGCTGCCTTCTGCTACCACCACTCCCAGCAGGGTTGCCTTGTCCCGCGCCGTGATCGCGACGAGTAACGGAAGCGCACGATCATAGCCGCGAGTCGCGCGCGTGACGGCGGCGTTCTGGTTGTCGTCCGGTGATCGGGGGAGGATCGCTGGGTGGACGCGCCGTCGTTTCGGATTTGGCCGCCGGTAGCGCTCGGTCTCCCGCTCGCCGTCGGTTTGGTCCTGACGGTCGCGTTGGGCGATCCGGTTTCGGTCGCTAGCCGCCCGGCGCGATGGGCAGGCGGCTTGCTGGTCGTGGCGTTCCTCGTCTGGAACGGGTGGACGCTGCAGGTCATGGCCTCGCACCGCACGTCGATCTTGCCCGGTGGTCCGACGACGGTGGTCCTTCAGGCGGGTCCGTTTCGTGTCAGCCGCAATCCGCTGTATCTCGGGTTGATCGCGCTGGACGTCGGACTCGCGCTAGTGCTGGCTTCGTTCTGGTCGCTCGTGTTGGTTCCGGTCGGCGTCGCCGCGCTGCTGTGGGGTGCGATTCGGCCCGAAGAGAGATACCTGTCCGCCAAGTTCGGTGCGGACTACGACGCGTACCGCGCTCGCGTCCGCAGGTGGCTGTAACGCTCGCTCCTGCCGCGTGGAGGGCCTTCGTCCGGCTACCTGCCCGCGTCGTCGCGCATGCCGATGATCTGCCGATCACTGTCAAGCCCTATGAGCCACCAGTGGCCGGCGGGCGCGTGGGGGAGGATCCCTTGGACGAGCGCAGCGAGAGCCTTCGATAGGTCCAGGATCGGTTCGGTGGGGACCGCGTCGGCGGGTCGCCAGAGAACCGTTACGCCGGGCTCGATCTCAAGCTGCGCGGCCTCTGAGGCTGTGATGAGCTCGCGTTGGCTGAGACGTTCCCCCGCCTGTTCGATGAGACGAACTATGACCTGCCGTTGTTCATCGGTCAGACCCAGATCGAGATCGAGCATGCCGGTCGATCCACGGATCGCCGCATGTCGCAACTCGGCGAGCACGGGACCGAGCCAATCACCGTGCGTCGTTCTGGCGCCGAGCACGACGGTCTCGCGGAGCAGGATCGACAGGCTGACGTCGAAGGCCCAAAGCAGCGTCCTCGGAACTCCACCGCAACGGTCTTACTCACCGGGCCATCCTCGCGCATGCAACGGCGCCACCCAGCTGGTCGACGAATCCTGTGCCGGAGATCCGGCCGGAATTGCGGCACTCCGCGCAGATCTGTCGAGTGGCGCGCGCTTCGACGCAGCTCGGCAGCAGTTGGCGCGCATCGGGAACGCCGCCTGTGTGCGCGTGCGAAGGTTGGAAGCGTGAGTGACGAGCTACCCGCGTTGACGGTCGCGGACGGCGCCGCGTGGCGCGCCTGGCTCCAAGAGCACCACGGTGATGACCGCGGTGTGTGGCTGACCCTGGCGAGGAAGGGCGCTGCCGCGCCCACGAGCCTTACGTACGATCAGGCGCTTGAGGAGGCGCTATGCCACGGATGGATCGACGGGCAGATCCGCGGCGGCGATAAGTACAGCTACCGACAGCGCTTCACGCCCCGTGCTCCGCGCAGCATGGTCAAAGCGCAACGTCGCAACCGCTGAGCGGCTGATAGCGGAAGGGCGCATGGAGGCGCCGGGACTCGCCGCGGTGGAGCGCGCCAAGGCTGACGGCCGTTGGGACGCCGCATACGCCGGACCGGCAAGCATCGAGGTGCCGACCGATCTCGCCGCAGCCCTCGACGCCCACCCTGCCGCGCGGACGATGTTCCAGAACCTCAACAGCCGAAATCGCTACGCCGTCCTCTACCGCATCGAGACTGCGACGCGTGCCGAGACCCGAAGCCGACGCATCGAGCAGTTCGTCGCCATGCTCGCGCGGGGAGAAACCATCTACCCCAACACCGCGAGGGACCAAGATGATCAGTCGATGCCTGCCGGGAGGGCGTCCGCATGGTTGCCCGCCGCCACCATCGCCGCCAGGCGCCCCAACCGTTGCTCCAGAGGCTCGGGGAGCTTTTGCTGCACGCGCACAGGCTACGGCGCAGTGCCCGCTCATGCCGCCGTGCGGGCGCACTTGCCGATGAGCGGGCTGATCCTTGTCAGGTCTGCAAGCGGACTTTGATCGAGTTAGCAGCCGGGCGAGTACAACCGTCAAGGGTCGGCATTTGGGTTTTGTCGGTGCATGGGCCAGCGGTCTGCGATGAGCCAGCTGACGCTTGCGGCGAACACTCCGATAGCGGCGCCGCCGAGGATGTCGATTGGCCAGTGTGCGCCGATGTATAGCCGGTTGAGTGCGACCAGGATGGCGGCGATCATGCCGACCACGCGTTGCGGCCATCGCATCCACGGCCAGAGCCCAGCAACGAGGGCGACGACAGCGGCGGTGTGGGCAGAGGGGTAGGCGTTGCCGTGGGGTTGGATCGGGTACCCGTGATTGTCGATGCCGGGGATTACCGCGAGCGGTCGCGGCTGGTTCGCGATCTGCTTCATTACCTGCGCTGACAGCTCGGCCAGGAACAGCGTGACGATCGCTGCGCGCAGAAGTTCCCGACGGTCGGACAACCGCCTCGCAGCGAACAGGACCCAGACGATGAAGACAACGCCGAGAACGATGAGTGGAATCGGACGGCACAGCGGATTGACGACGGCGAATACCGCCGATATGGGTTGCGGGGGGTGATTGAACCACTTGACGATCCCGGTTTGAGCTTGCTCGGCTCGCGGCGCGCCTGCCAGCCGTGCCGTGAGGACGATCGCGAGCAGCGCCACCGTTGCTGTCGCAAAAGCCGTTACTCGCCGCGGCGGCTTGGCCTCATCAGCCGGAACGTTCGGCCCCGATGCGGCAGACAGATCCCGATGGCGAGCCACAAGTGCTCCTCTCTGACGCGAGGGGAGACTTGAGTAGTCGCCACCCGCCCTGCGTCGGGCCTCCGGGCCGGACACCAATCAGCTTGCTCTCAGCGGCTGCCTGCATCACGGACCGCCTGTAGGCACGTCGGCCTCTGTGCTCTTGCTACAAGCGAAAACGCGCGGAATTGCCGCGGTCAGCGCGCGACGACCGGGGCCGCCGCTGGTGGCGCACCTCGTCTGCGCGTGACGCTGGCATCCCCAACGGGCATCGTTCTGCCGCCCGCAGTCCATAAGACACGTTGGCAATCCACTGTCGGTATGACAGGCTCCTGTCATGTCACGGCAGTCGACTCGGACCACGGAAGGGGACGCAGCAACAGCAGTCGTGCTGGAGAACTTCCGCCTCAACGGGATGTTGCTGAGCGCCGGCAACCGGATCGCCGCGCAGGAGGGCCTCACCGCGGCACGCTGGCAGATACTGGGAGCGATCGCGCTCGCCGGGCAGCCGCGCACCGTGCCGCAAATCGCGCGGCGGATGGGCTTAACCCGGCAGGCGGTACAGGCATCAGTTGACCGGCTGCTCGCTGAGTACCTGGTCGAGACCCGCGACAACATCGATCACCGCCGGTCACCGCTGATCGGACTCACCGAACTGGGCAAGCAGAAGTACGCGGCACTCGACCGGTGGCAAGCCCGATGGATCAACGAGCTCTCCGCCGGGCTGAAGACCACCGACCTGGCCGCCACCGCACGCGTATTGCGCGAGCTCGGCGACAGGCTGGAAACCCACGACATGACACGGCCGAGGGAGACGGGGCGGCAATGAGACTCCGTGAGATGGACGACCACATCACCTACCAGCAGCAACTGCAAAACAACGACGGCCCGGTGATCCTCATCAACCAGTTCAACCTCGCGCCCCAGGACACCGCGCGCTTCCTTGAGGCATGGACGCACGACGCGGCATACATGAAGCAGCAGCCCGGCTTCATCTCCACTCAGCTCCATCAGGGCACCGCGGGCAGCACGACCTTCATCAACCTGGCCGTCTGGGAGTCCGCCCGCGCGCTCGGACGGGCGTTCAGCTCACCGCAGTTCCAGGCCCGCGTCGCCCGCTACCCCAACAGCACCGTCGCCACGCCGCACCTGTTCACCAAGGTCACCGTTCCCGGCATCTGCGTCGCCTACGCCGCCATCGTCGCCAACGCCGTGCGGTTGATCGGCGAGTTGAACCGGCAAGTCGAAGACCTGGGTGAGGTGGTAGGCGAACATTTTCGCCGGCACCAAGACGCTGAAGTCTACTCAGCCAGCCCGGACTCGGCCCCATCCTCGC
>JBKPQY010000242.1:0-19382 GCA_046734315.1 Actinomycetota bacterium
TGGATCGGCGGCTGCGAGAGGTGCCAGGCAGAGCTCGTCGCCGTCTGCCAGCGGGCCGGCTTCACCCCTCGGATCGCATTCGTCAGCGACGACATGGTCGTCATGCAGGCGCTGGTCGCTGCCGGGATGGGTGTCACCACGCTGCCCGGCCTGGCCCTTTCGGCCCATCGCGGCCCAGGCGTTCACACGACAGAGCTGCCCGACTTTCCGAGACAGATCTACGCGGTCACGTACGGCGATCCGCCGGATCCGCCGGCCAGCACCGCGCTCATCGAGGCGATCCGAGAATCCGCCGCCCTCGCGACGCTCGGCGCATAACCGCTTCGGCGATCGGCGCCGCGCGCGTGACCGGCCGCGGATCACGAATCAGGGCCGAGCGCGCGGACAGCATCGACGATGTAGACGTCGTCGATGTAATCCAATCCGGCGGCCTCCACGAGTCGCCGTCCCTGTTGCGACTCAGCGGCGGAGAGCCAGCATCCGGCCGGGTCCCTGCTGCCCGTGCTGTCGAGCCCGGACTGGCGCCACATCGCGCTCGCGCCGAGTCGCAGCGCGGTCTGCACGATGCCGGGCAACTCGTCGATCGGGCGGTGGGCGTAGACGAGGTCCGCGTGATCCAGAGGCCCGTCAAGATCGCGCCGTCGCACCTCGCCGTCGGTGAGATACCAACTGGAGTACGCATGGGGCGCCGGACCACCTCGGACGACAACCGCGTAGCCCGCTTCGGCTAGCGCCTGCGGCACCTCCCTGGATGGCCAATCCACGACCAACACTCGTCGCGCAGCGCGAAGAATCCGCTCGGCCTCGCTCATCGCACCGTCATCATCCAGGCCAAGCGCAGCCATGCTCGCAGGCTAGCCGCTGGTCAGGCCGGAAGGCGATGAATTTCCGCGCCCACGGTCGTCCTAACTCTCGTGGAAAGACGACGTAAGGACACGAGCCCGCCCGCGCCTAAGGCCCTTAGCGTCCCGGAATCCCGGGCCGCACGGAATCTGAGGCGCATCCGGTCCGGATCTAGGCGAGCTTCCCGATGCGGCAGCACCGGCCTTACGCGGAGGCTCATGTACATCAACTCAACAAGTGAGGAAGAGATGAACAGCTACCTGAACGCCGCAGTCGCCACTGAGCACCACCAGCAGCTCATCGCCGACGCCGCCGAGTTCCGGCGCAGCCGCATCAACCGCAAGACCAAGGCCACCCGGCGGCGGTATCACCGCTGAAGGGCGCACGCTTCCAAGGAGGAAGCCATGCAGAACATAACTGTCCGACCGGAATGGCACGTCAAGGCCCGTGACCTGCACCCTGGCGACGTCGTACAGCAGTGCGACTGGCCGTTGCATGTCCGCGAGGTGACGCTCATCCACAACGGCGTCGCGATCGCGGTCACGGAGTTCGAGTTCCCACTGCACTACGCGGCCGACGCGCAGGTACAGCTGGCCGCCTGACTCCCTATGGCGCTGTCGGTTCGCTCGTTCGGCGAAGGCCGTCCGGTCATCCTGCTTCCCTGGTTCGGTCTCGACAGCAGCGTCACCGCGGCGGCATTCGAGCCGGCGTTCCCAGAAACCTCCGGCTGGCACCGCTACTACCTCGATCTTCCCGGCACCGGCAACTCCTCGCCGGTAGCGCCCACCTCGGACGCCGTTCTCGACACCGTCGCCGACACGATTCGCGACCTGATCGGCGACACGCAGCATGCATTGGCCGGCTGTTCATACGGCGGCTACCTAGCCGCGGCGCTCGCCGGCCGCCCCCATGCCCGGATCGCAGGTCTGCTGCTCGTATGTGCCGGTGTCAAGATCCTGCCTTCGGAACGAAACCTCTCCGGGCTGGTCGCCTCGCCGCCGCAACCCGGCTGGCTCGACGCGACCCCTCAGGAATGGCACCAGCATTTTCAGCACGCCATCGGCGTGCAGACGCCTGACGTGGCGCGCCGCGTCTTCGAAGCAGTCAAGGGCAGCACACGCGTCGACGACTACCTTGACGATCTTCGGGCGACCGGCTACCGCTTGTCCGACGAGGGCGCGACCCGTGCGTACGCCGGACCCACCTCTCTGCTTGCCGGCACGCAAGACCGCGTCGCCGGCTACCTGGACCTGGTCGGCACGCTCCCCAGCTACCCCAACGGCGACTTCTACGCGCTGAGCAACGCCGGGCACTACCTGCCCTTCGAGCAGCCGCTGCGCTTCCGCGCACTCGTGCGCGACTGGCTCACCCGAACGGCAAACAACACGACTAGGGGCTGACGTCCTGTGTGATCAGCCCGTGGTCGCTGGCCAGATAGTGGACGTACCACTGGCCCACGTCGTTGTCGCCCGTGTAGCGGGAGGTGGAGTTCCCGTCGGATTGCGTGACGACGCCGTTGGTGCGGGTGAGGATGCCGTAGGAATTCACATACTCGGTCGAGCGGCTCGCCGGTAGCCGGCCCGCTCCGGATGCGACGGCGTCCGACAGCGTCTGCGTCATGTCGACCGTGCCGCTGAGCGAGTAGTTATTGCCATCGACGAAGCTGTCGATCGTGTAGTCGACAGTGAGCGGGTAGTCGTACGTATGCCGCGTCGCCGACACCACCTGACCGTCGCGAGCGGACGTCGAGGTCTGGTCGCCGCTGTCATGTTGCACCAGGCGCTGCGCGAAGCCGTTGTCCGTCACCGTGTCGCTGTTTCGATACGCCATGGTACGGACGACGCGGGTGTAGATCCGTCCCGCCGACGTATCCAGCCAGCCTGCCGTTACGTCGGTCCGGGACGTGGAGTCGACGGAACGGGTGTCGCCGCTGCCGACAGGCGCCTCGGTGGTGTGCTCGGTGGCGGTCGGGGCGACGTCGTCGGTGGTGAGCGAGCCGCGCGTTTGCGCCGCGTGGTGATCGGTGTAGAGCAGCAGGGTCGCGACGACCGTCCACTCGTCGCCGGCGTTCTGAACGCCGGCCGTCAGGTCGTGCGTGCCGCCGTCCGCGAGCAGGCCGGCGAACGGCGTGATGTCGACGTGCTCTGCGTACAGGCTGAACGTGTGAATCGCGGGGATCGGCCGCCACAGCGTGGGGACGATGCCACCGGTGTAGATGTGCGGGAAGGTATGCACCGCCGCGACAGGCTGGCCGTCCAGGGAGAAATCGGCCTCCCGATACGGGCCGTGCGTGCACAGGCCGGCGCTCGGGTACTTCGCGGACACGTCAGCCGGGACGTCTGAGAACCACTGCTCGTCGCAGCCGTGCCCTTCGAGCGTCACCTCGAGCTCGGCGCGGACGATGTTGCGCGGCAGGCCGTTCAACGTGAAGTGAGCTGGCGCGTCCTGTGCCGGGAAGCCGACCACCGCGTCCGGCACACCCGTGGGCGCGCGTCCGGAATAGTAGGTGAGCGTCACCGTCTGGTCGTAGACACCGGTGTAGACGTCGCTGGTGTAGTTGATGATTCCGCCGCTGAACGGCTGCGCCGTGCGCAACAGCGCGCTGTACTCGGTGAGGTCCTTCGACACCGTGTAGGTGATCGGCGTCGCGCCGGACGGCTCCTCCGTCGTGCCCCAGTACACCTCGGTGCCGCCGATGTTGACATCGCCGAAACGGTCGAACTGGCGGCCGCTCACGCTGATCGTGTAATCCATGACCACCTTCGCCCACGGTCCCGGGCAGCCGCTCGGTGGGGCAAGCGTGCCCGAGAAGTTCTGCGGCGAGCCGTCCGGCGCGTTGGACAGGAAATGGTCGGCGAGGGTGACCGTGCAATGCGGTCCTGCCGGCCGCGAGACCGGGGGCTCCGCGGTGACCGGGTTGTCGGTGTAGGGCTCGACGAACGGCGCGGCACTCCCGGCGATCGGTGCGGCCAGGGTGACGACCAGGGCGGCGAGGGCCGGCAAGGCACGTTTCATCACAGGACACTCCTCAGGGTCAGAGCGGGCACAGTATGACAACGATGACCGGGCGGGGCAAGGCGCCGCATCGGTCGCGGTTGACACGGTTGCCCCGGTCAGCGAGACTGCCCGCGCGTTTGGGTGCACTAGGCGGACCAGGATTGACGGCAATTGTCATTGAATGAATGGGGAAAGCCGATGGTGACACGTACGCATGCAGCCCGGCGGGCGATGCTCGCGGGTGCGGTGCTAGCAACCGTTGTGACTTCGTTGTCAGGCCTTCCCGCAATCGCCGCGCCGGCCAGCTCGGGCAGCCCGCGCGATCCGGCGTCCTACGTCGACCCGCTGATCGGCACCGGCAGCGGCGGCGCTCACGTGGGCAACGTCGACGCATTCCCTGGTGCCACCGTCCCGTTCGGCATGGTGCAATTCAGCCCGGACACGCCCAGCCGTCCCTCGGGCGGCGGCTACTTCTACGACGACACGGCGATTACCGGGTTCAGCCTGACGCACCTGTCCGGCGTGGGCTGCAACATCACCGGCGATATCCCGTTCCTGCCTGTGGCCGGGGCAGTGCCGGCCGACCCGGCTGCGGCGAGCGTGCCGTTCTCGCACGGCGCGGAGCAGGCGAGTGCGGGGCGCTACGCGGTCACGGCGGGCGGCGTCCAGACGCAGCTCGCCGCGACTGCGCGGACCGGGCTCGCCACGATGACCTACCCGGCTACCGACCAGGCGCAGCTGCTCGTCAAGGTGAGTGGCAGTCAGGGCGCGCCGTCGGGCGCGACGTTCCACACGGTAGGCAGCGCCGAGATCGCCGGGTCGGTCACCAACGGCCACTTCTGCGGCCAACCCGATTCCTACACCGTGTACTTCGACGCGAAATTCGATCGGCCGTTCACCGCGAGCGGCACGTGGGGCGGCGCTACCGGTGTGCAGGCCGGGCAGACGTCGATGACCGCGCACAGCCATCCGCAGGTGCGCCCTGGAAAGCCGGGCGAGACGCCGGCCAGCGAGCAGACCGGGGCGGTGGCGCCGGACTCGGTGGTCGCCGGCGGATACGTCACGTTCGACACCCGGTCGGCGCACACCGTCGGAATGCAGGTCGGCGTGTCGTACGTCAGTGAGGACGGCGCGCGGGCCAACCGGGTCGCCGAGACGACGCCGTTCGACCAGGCGGCGCGGGCCGCTCACCAGGCATGGGACACCCAGCTCGGCAAGATCGCGATCACCGGTGGCTCCAGCGCGGAGCGCACGTCGTTCTACACCGCGCTGTATCACGCCACGCTGCATCCGAGCCTGTTCGACGACGCCGACGGGCGCTATATCGGCTTCGACAACGCGATCCACACAGTGCCGAAGGGTCACCACCAGTACGCCTACTTCTCCGGATGGGACATCTACCGCTCGCAGATCCCCTTGCTGGCACTGATTGATCCGCACGAGGCGAGCGACATGGTGTCGTCGCTGCTGCGCGACGGTGACCAGATGGGCTTCTTGCCCAAGTGGCCTGTCGCCAACGGCGAGAGCGGAGTGATGAACGGCGACGCCGCGGACGCCATCATCGGCGGCGCATACGCGTTCGGCGCCCGTGACTTCGACGCCGCTCACGCCGTGGACGAGATGGTGCACGGCGCCGAGGCCAGCGGTCCGCCCGCTCAGGGCTGGTATGTCGAGCGGCCTTCCGGCGCCGACTACCTCGCGAACGGCTACGTGCCGAACGTGCGGGCCACGTCGATCTCTCCGGTTCCGAACGGGGCCTCGGAGACAGAGGAATATGCGCTGGCCGACCTGTCGGTATCGCGACTGGCGCAGGCGGTCGGGCGCGGCGACGTGGCGGCGCGGTTCGCTACCCGGTCGCAGAACTGGGCGAACATCTTCAACACGTCGACGGGCTACATCCAGCCGCGCGACGCGGATGGCGCGTTCCCGTCCGGTGACCCGCTGCTGATCACCAACGGATTCGGGCAGAGCGGGTTCCAGGAGGGCAACACCGCGCAGTACACCTGGATGGTTCCGCAGAATCTGCCGGCGTTGATCGACGGGATCGGTGGCGCGCCTGCTGCCCGGGCCCGGCTGGACACGTACTTCACCCAGCTCAACGCCGGGCCGAACCAGCCGTATCACTGGCAGGGCAACGAGCCGACGTTCGCGACGCCCTGGGTGTATAACAGCGCCGGTGCGCCGTGGGAGACGCAGGCTACGGTGCGCCGCATCCAGTCCGAGCTGTACACGCCGACGCCGGGCGGCGAGCCGGGCAACGACGACCTGGGCGCGATGTCGTCGTGGTACGTGTGGGCATCGCTGGGCGTGTACCCACAGGTGGCGGGCGCACCCCTGCTGTCGGTGAACTCGCCGCTGTTCGCACATGTCGTGATCGACGGCGGTTCCGGCCACCAGGTTGTGATCAACGCTCCCGGTGCGGGCGACGCGACACCGTACGTGCACGGGCTGAGCGTCAACGGGCGGCCGACCACGCACACGTGGTTGATGTTGCCGCCGTCCGGCACCACCGTCCTCAACTTCACGCTCGGCAGCCAGCCCGACCACAGTTGGGGTACCGGTGCCGGCGACGGCACCCCGTCGTTCGCCCCCGGTCCGGTGACGTTCCCGCCCAGCACACGCGCGTCTCTGCGCACCGACCCCGCCGCCTTGCATCTGTCCGGGGGCGAATCCGCCGACGTAAGCGTGATCGTCGACAACTCGCTCGGCAGCCGCGCCGCGTCCGTCACGTGGACCGCCATGGCGACCGCCGGCATCGACGTGACGCCGACCAGCGGTACCGGCACCGCCCCGGCCGGTGGCAGCGCCGCCTCGCAGATCACGGTCAGCGCACCGGCCGGAGTAGCGGACGGCCTCTATTCCGTGGTGATCACGGGGCACGACAGCAACGGCGCCACTGTGCCGACGGTGCGGCTCCCCATCACGATCGGGCATCCGGCCCAGGCCTACGTGTCGAACTACTCCGACAACACCGTGACGCCCGTAGACATCGTGACCGACACCGCCGGCCCGACGATCCCCACCGGCAGCGGTCCGGACGGCGTTGTCGTGCTGCCCGACAACAGCGAGGTGTACGTCGCGAACAACAACACCAATGACCTCACGGTGATCTCCACGGCGGACAACCATGTCGTCACCACGATCCCGGTCGGCTCTATCGCCGCGGACGTCGTCGCCACCGCAGACAGCAAGACGGTCTGGGTGAGCAACTACGGCGACGGCACCGTCCAACCCATCGACACCGCCACTCACACGGCCGGCACGCCCATCGCGGTCGGGCCGAATCCGCAGCGGCTGCGGCTGTCGCCGGACGGCACACAGTTGTGGGTACCCGACCAGGGCAACGGGACCGTGACCGTGATCGATCTCGCCACCCGCACCGTCATCCACACCATCACCGTCGGGCCGGCACCGTTCGGTGTGGCGTTCGGCGTCAACAAGGCCTACGTCAGCAACACCGGCAACGGCACGCTGTCGGTGATCGACACGAGCACGTACAGCGTCGTCGGGACCCTGAACGTCCCCGCGCCGAACGGCCTTGCCAACACGGGTGATCTGAGCCTGGTCTACGCCACCCTCAACGGCGGCGGCGTTCAGCCCATCAACACCGACAAGGACCTTCTCGGAACTCCCATCACGTTCGGCTCCGGAACCTATGCGGTGACGTTCACGGGCGATGGAATCACTGCGTGGGCGGTCGACTCCAACTCAAACGACGTCCAGCAGATCAACGCGACCACCGGCACCCTCGGCGCGAAGGTCACCGTCGGAAACGTCCCCGACGGCATCGGCCTTACGCACTGAGCCTTATGCAGCTGAGCTGTCGCAACTCATCAGAGAGTTGCTCGCGAGCTCAAGCCGTGACGGCTGGCAAGTGAGGTCTTTGGTCGCCTTTTAGAACGGCGCCGACGGAGGTCGTTGCCTCGGCGTCGCCTTGCGCCGCCGGATCGCTCGAATCTCCTTATGGAATAAGGGTAGACGGCACATGCGGCAGTTGATAGACTCGCACACATGTTCGAGCGTCCGCCACCGGTCTCTGAGACCGACGTGCTCGTGGGCCCGGACGCGGTCGCCGCCGAACTGGCCACCAGCCTGCCCCGCCCGGACGATTCGGCGGCGCTGCTGCTACTCGACGTTGGCGCGTTGTCCGACGCCGGGCGGGTCGATCTGCTGGTCGCCTTCGAACGGCACATCGCGCTGCTGCAAGCCGCCCAGCAACAGGTGCTCGCGTCGTTGGACGGGCGCGCGTTGGACTGGTCCGGCACCAAGCTGATCGACTACACCCGCGAGCAGGTCGGGGCCGCGTTGCGGCTCTCGCCGGGTACCGCGGAACGGCGGCTGTCCATAGCGCGCACCCTGGCGGATCAGCTGCCCGCCACGCTGGAGTTGCTGCGCACCGGGCGCATCACGTACCTGCACGCCATGAAGCTCGCCGAAGCCGTCAACCCGTTCGACGCCGAGACCACCGCGAAGGTCGAGCAACGGGTGCTGGCCCGCGCCGCCGATCAAACACTCGCGCAGTTCGGTGCGTCGCTGCGGCGTGCCGTGATCGCCGCGGATCCGCGCCGCGCCGAACAGCGCCACCAGGACGCGATCGGTGAGCGGCGGGTGGTGTTCAGCCCGCAAGACGACGGTGTCACCGAACTATGGGCGCTGCTCCCCGCCGACGGCGCCGCGTTGATCGAGACCGTGCTGAACTCGCTGGCGAGTGGGCAGACCGACGCGCGCCCCGCCGATCAGCGCCACGCCGACGCGCTGGTCGACCTGTTCGCCCGGGTATTGGGTGACCCGGACCTGCCGGAAGCCCACGGCCAGCGGCCCGCCATCAACGTCACCGTGCCGCTCGGCACGTTGCTGGGCTGCGACGAGCAGCCCGCGCAGCTGGACGGGTACGGGCCCATCACCGCCACCCTCGCCCGCCGCCTCGCCGCCGACCCCACCGGGACCTGGCGGCGGCTGGTCACCGACGATGCCGGCCAGCTACTGGACTACGGCCGGCGCACCTACCGGCCACCGGCGAACCTCACCGACCACGTCATCGCCAGAGACCGAAGATGCACCTTCCCCGGCTGCCGACGCCCAGCCCGGCTGTGCGACCTCGATCACCGCGACGCATTCGCTGAAGGCGGCGCAACCAGCAGCGACAATCTCGTCGCCCTCTGCAAACGTCATCACCACGCGAAACACGATGCCGGCTGGCAGGTCCGACGACGACCCGACGGCGCGAACGCATGGACCAGTCCAACAGGTCACACCTACGTCCGGCCACCTGACGACGGATAGCGACGACCCAAGACGGGTGCCGGCACCGGAACGTACCTCTCAGTCTGCGGGGATGCCGTCGATGAGCCGGCGCAGCGCATTGACGATCAGCGGTCCGTACATCTCCGCCTCGGGAGTGGCCGGCGGCGGACTGGCGCACGCGGGGACGCGCCACCCTCAACGATGGTCACGACGCCAGCGGTAGCTGCACGTCGGCCGCGTAGTGCAGTTGGAAGTCGAACTCGGTGACGGCGACCGCCACGGCTGACTGGCCGACGGTCACCTCCCGGATGTGGAGCAACCAGTCGTACTGCCGCACGATGTCGCCCGGGTGAAGGTCGCAAGCCTTCACTCGTCGTTCGGTTATGAGGTTCTGCATGGCTGCCTCCCCGACCCGCGCCGTACGGTCGACTCTCTTGTGGAGCGTCGAGTCAGCGATCTGATGCGTTGCCGGGGGTGATCAAGCCTGATTCGTAGGCGATGACGACCGCCTGGGTGCGATCGCGGAGCCCGAGCTTGTTCAGCACGCGGCTTACGTGGGTCTTGACGGTTTCTTCGGTGACGACCAGGCGGACGGCGATCTCGGCGTTGGACAGTCCCGCGGCGATCAGGCGCAGCACCTGCGTCTCGCGGGGCGTGAGCGCACGCAGCGCGCCCGTAGCCGGTGCGTTCGGCCCGGCGCGCTGGTGGGCGAATTCGGTGATGAGCCGGCGGGTGACCGTTGGGGCGAGTAACGCCTGCCCGCCGTCAATGACCCGGACGGCATCGAAGAGCCGTTCGGCGGTGACGTCCTTGAGGAGGAAACCGCTGGCACCTGCGCGCAGCGCGTCGTAGACGTACTCGTCGAGATCGAACGTGGTGAGGATGAGCACCCGTGGGCGGCCCTGAGTGGCGCTGGTGATTGCCCGCGTTGCCTGGATCCCGTCGGTGCCGGGCATGCGCACGTCCATCAACACGACGTCCGGGTCGACGTCGCGGCACGTCCGCACCGCCTCCGCGCCGTCGGCGGCGGTGGCGACGACGGCGAAGTCGGGCTGGGTGTCGAGCAATTCGGCGAAGCCGGCTCGGACCACCTCGTGGTCATCGGCGACGACGATGCGGATCATCCGGAGATCTCCGCCTTGGTCGGTAGCAGCGCGTCGACGACGAAGCCGCCGCCGCCCGGGCCAGGGCCGGTGTGCAGTTGGCCGCCCACGGCCGCCGCGCGTTCGCGCATACCGAGCAACCCGTTTCCGGCGGCGGCCGCCGTCGGCGGGCCCGGGCCGTTGTCACGGATCCGCAGGTGCAGGGCGTCGTCGCAGAAATGCAGTTCGACGTCAACGGCGGCGCCCGCGGCATGGCGGCGGGCGTTGGTCAGTGCCTCCTGGACGATGCGATATGCGGCGAGTTCGACACCGGGGTCCAGCGTGGCCGGCAGGCCGTGGAGGATCAGCCGGGTGCCGGCCCCGGTCGCGTCCCGGGCATCGTCGAGCAGGTCGTTCAGCTGAGCCAGCCCGGGTTGTGGCTGCCGTTCGGCCGCGCCGCCGGTGTCTTCGCGCAGCACACCGAGCAGCCGCCGCATCTCGGTCAGCCCGGCGCGCGCGGTGTCGCCGATGGCGGACAGTCGCTGCGCGCCGGCGGCGGAAAGCCCGGGTGTTGTCAGACGCGCGGTCTCGGCCTGCACGGCGATCATGGAGATGTGGTGCGCGACCACATCATGCAACTCCCGCGCAATGCGCGCACGTTCCCCGCGCGCGGTGTGGTCGCGCAGAGAAGTGGCGATGGCCTGCCGCGCGGCATCGCGCTCGACCGCATCGTGGTGCGCCCGGTGTGCTATGCCGGCCCAGGCGGCGGCCGGCGCCAGGCCGGCAAGCAGGATGGTGAGCACTCCGGCTTCGGATGTCGTGGGCCGTGGGCCGGCGAGGGCGAGTACGAGGAACGGCAGCGCGAGTACCGCTGCTAGCAGCTGCGCGCCGACTCGGCCCAGGGCATAGAGGGCGATCAGCTGCGCGGCGAATGCAGCCACGGTGAGCGTCTGGAAGGCCGCGAGCGAGATCACGTCAGCCGCGCAGATCGCCGCGGCGGCGGCAACCGGGCCGAGCAGCCCCAGCGGCACCGTGCCGGCGAGGGCGAGCAGGCAAACCCCCAGCGCCGTCTGGGGACTCAGGCCGATAACGGCGGCGCGCACGCTCGCCTCGCTGACCGCGGCGAGCCCGAGCACGGCCGCCGCGACCCATCCGCGCGGCCAGGACCCCATGCCGGTCATTGTCGTCGTCCGCCGCGACTTGGGCGTCCCTCACGCGAGGGACACCGGAGATGGCTCTGCGGGGTGACGACGCGGCGCACGGCGCTGCCTAGCGTCTGAGCCATGAGCGTGAGCATCGAGGTCAGCGGACTGCGTAAGCGGTTCGGATCGACTCTGGCCCTGGACGGCCTGTCGTTCACCGTCCCGGCCGGGCAGGTCTGTGGCTTCGTCGGACCAAACGGCGCCGGCAAGTCGACAACCATGCGGGTGATCCTCGGCCTGGACGCAGCGGATGCGGGTTCCGCGACAATCGGCGGACGGCCGTACCGCAGCCTGCCCAATCCGCTGCGGCACGTGGGCTCGCTGTTGGACGCCGGCGCACTGCAGCCGGCCCGCAGCGGCCGCAACCACCTGCTGTGGCTGGCGCACTCGCAAGGCCTCGGGGCCAAGCGGGTGGACGAGGTGATCGAACGGGCCGGGCTGCGATCCGCGGCTCGGCGCAAGGCCGGTGGCTTCTCGCTGGGAATGCGGCAGCGGCTCGGGATCGCCGCCGCGCTGCTCGGCGACCCGCCGGTGCTGATGTTCGACGAACCGTTCAACGGCATGGATCCCGAGGGCATCGTGTGGATGCGGGGCTTCCTGCGCGCCCTGGCCGCGGAGGGCCGTGCCGTACTGGTGTCCAGTCACTTGATGAGCGAACTGCAAGACACTGCATCGCATCTGCTCGTGATCGGGCGCGGCCGCGTGGTCGCCGACACCAGCGTGGCGGAGCTGATCGCGGCCGCGTCCGGTGGCCGGGTCCGGCTGCGCACCGCCTCGCGCGCCGAGGCGATGACCGTGCTCGCACACGCCGGAGCCACGGTCGCCGCCACCGGCCGCGACACGCTGACTGTCTCCGGGCTCGAGGCGGGACGCGTCGTGGAGCTGCTCAGCGACAGCGCGGTGCCGTTCAGCGAGGTGGCCGCGCATCAGGCGAGCCTCGAGGAGGCCTACATGGAGCTCACCCGTGACGAGGTCGAGTTCCGCGCCGCCGAGGGCGTTCGATGAGCGCGTACCAGTCCACCCTGCCGCTCGGGCGGGACGGTTTCGCCCAGTTGCTGCGGGCGGAATGGACCAAGCTACGCACCGTACGCGGCTGGGTGATCGGCCTGCTCGTCGCGGCCGTGGTGACGGTGGCGGTCGGCGTGCTTGCCGCGGCGGGCAGTCACTCCTCCGCCTGCACCCTCCAAGTCGGCGCCGCGCAGCCGGTCTGCCATGCCATTCCGGCCCCGCCGACGGGACCGGGCGGCGAGCCGGTGGCCGACCACTTCTACTTCGTGCACCAGCCGTTGACAGGTGACGGCAGCATCACCGCGCGGGTGGACTCGCTGGCCGGTCTCATCACGTCCGGCGACGCCTCACCAGACCAGGCGCTGGCCGGCGCCCGTCCCGGCGTGCAGCCGTGGTCGAAAGCCGGGTTGATCATCAAGGCGAACGCCACCCAGGGCTCGGCATATGCGGCGATCATGCTTACGGGTGGCCACGGGGTGCGCTGGCAGTACAACTACACGCACGATGTCGCCGGTACGCCCGGCGCGGCACCGCGCTGGCTGCGGCTCACCCGGGCCGGCGACACGGTCACCGGATACGACTCGCTCGACGGCACGCACTGGACCCGCGTCGGCAGCGCACGCCTGTCCGGTTTGCCGACCACCGTGCCGGCCGGGTTGTTCGCCGCCTCTCCGGACTACCAGGAGATCAGCCACAGTGTCGGCGGGTCGAGCGGGACGATTGACCCCACCCAGGCCAGCGCGCGCTTCGACCACATCAACGCGCCGACCGGCGTCTGGACCGGCACGGAGATCGGTGCCGGGGGGCCCGCGCGCAGTGACACGCTCAGCGGCTTCTCCCGGTCCGGCGACACCCTGACGGTGCGCGGGTCCGGCGACATCGCGCCAGCCGTGGGCGGCGATCCGTCGCCCGCCCGGGGCCTGGACCGCACGCTTGTGGGGACGTTCGCCGGGCTGATCGCACTGATCGTCGTGGCTGCCCTGTTCGTCACCGCGGAGTACCGGCGCGGGCTGATCCGCACCACGCTGGCCGCCAGCCCGCGCCGCGGCCGGGTGCTGGCCGCCAAGGCCGTCGTGGTCGGCGCCGTCGCGTTCGTCGCGGGGCTCGCCGCCGCGGCAGTCGCGATCCCGCTCGGACAACATGTCCTGCGCAGCAACGGCAACTACATCTACCCGGTCAGCACGTCCACCGAAGTGCGCATGATCGTCGGCACGGCGGCGCTGCTCGCTGTCACCGCCGTCGCGGCACTGGCAGTCGGCACGATGCTGCGCCGCGGTGCCGGCGCGGTCACCGCCGTCATCGTGGCGATCGTGCTGCCGTACATCCTGGCGGTCGCCTCGGTGCTGCCCACGAGTGCCGGCCAATGGCTGCTGCGTGTCACTCCCGCCGCTGCGTTCGCCGTCCAGCAAAGCCTGATCCAGTACCCGCAGGTCAGCGGACAGTACACACCGACCAACGGCTACTACCCGCTCTCGCCGTGGGCGGGCTTCGCCGTACTGTGCGGCTACACCGCGATCGCGTTGGGTGCGGCCGCCTACCTGCTGCGCCGGCGCGACGCATGAGGGACGCCTTGCATGCCGAGTGGACCAAGCTGCGTACGACTTCCGGTCCGGCCCTGCTGATCGTCGCCGCGGTCGCCCTGACGGTGGCGGTGAGCGCGGCGGTCGCGGCCGGCGTGAGCTACACCGCCGGCACCAGCCAGGATCCTGCCAAGATCAGCCTCACCGGGGTCGACCTCGGCCAGGCAGTGATCGCGATCTTTGCGGTGCTCGCGGTCAGCACCGAGTACAGCACCGGGATGATCCGCACGACCCTCACCGCCATGCCCCGCCGGAGCACGGTGCTTGCCGCCAAGGCAATTGTGATTACGGCGCTGGTGCTCGCGGCGGGCACGCTCGCCGTGCTCGCCTGCCTGCTCGCCGGTCGGCTCCTGCTGGCGCGCAACGGCTTCACACCGGCACATGGCTACCGGATGCTGTCCCTGGCCGAGGCGTCGACGCTGCGCGCGGCCGGCGGTTCCGTCCTCTACCTTGCCCTGATCGGGCTGCTCAGCCTCGGGATCGCGGTTGCCGTGCGGGACTCCGCGACGGCGATCGGCGCCGTGCTGGCGCTGCTCTACCTCTTCCCGATCATCGCCGCCGCGGTAAGCAACCTCCACTGGTGGCGGCACCTCCAGCAGATCGGCCCGATGACCGCCGGCCTGGCCATCCAGTCCACGACCGGCGTCGACCGGTTGCCGATCAGCCCCTGGGCCGGGCTCGGTGTGCTCGCCTGCTGGGCCACCGGAGCGATGCTCGTCGGGGCCCTGTGCTTGCAGCTGCGCGACGCCTGACGCCGGACGTTTCAAGACACGCTGTATCGCAGCTAAACGCGCTGTTCAGAGGCGGTCGGCCCGTAGGGTGAGCGAGTGCCAAAGCTCTGGGAGGCGACCATCGAGGCGCACCGCCGGGAAGTGCGCGATGCCATCTTGGATACCACGGTGGCGTTGGTGAACGAACACGGGTTGTTGTCAGTGACGATGTCGCAGGTCGCTGAGCAGACCGGTATCGGGCGGGCCACGCTGTACAAGTATTTCCCGGACGTGGAAGCGATCCTGCTGGCCTGGCACGAACGCAGCATCACGACGCACCTTGAAGACCTCGGCCGGCTCGCCGGCCAGGCGGGAAGCAGCCCATGGGCTCATCTCGTAGCCGTGCTCGAGGCATACGCGCTCATCCGTCAGGAACATCCGCACGACAGCGAACTCGCAGCGCTCGTTCATCGACCCGAGAACCTGGTCCGGCCACAGCAGCGGGTCGTCGAGTTCGTCCGACCGCTGATCGCCGCGGCGGCGAAGGCCGGCGAGGTCCGCGAGGATGTCGCCGCGGACGAGCTTGCCCAATACTGCGTGCACGCCCTGGGTGCTGCCGCAGGGCTGCGCAGCAAGGCGGCGGTGCGCCGCCTGGTCCCGGTCGTACTGGCGGGTCTGCGGCCCGAGGCGGCGGCGGGGGACGAGCGGTAACTCCGGTTCGGCACGCGGCGCTGTTCATCAAGACAGTGTGACGTCTATCGAGACACTATGTATTGTAAGAGGTAATGCGTCCCGTGTGAAGGAGGACACAACGATGTCCAACGCCGAAGCCCGCATCGATACGGATCGCGCGAGCCGGTACCTCGTACAACTCTGCAAGCACGCGGCCGCAATGGGCCGCGGCGGGCACCGGGCACGCATGCATCCCGGCGCGTCGTCCGCACGCCGCGAGGTACAGGTCTACGCCGAGTGGACCGACACGCTTGGCCGGCTCACGTTCACCCCGTGGGGCGAATGCACGCTCACCGCCGACGCCGCTACGCTCCGCCTCCGAATCGACGCCCGCGACGACACCAGCCTGCGTAACATCCGAGACGTCCTCACCGCGGACGTCCGTCGTGTCGGCCGTCGCGACAACCTGACCCTGACGTGGCGGCCCTGAGGTTCTAGAACCGCACGTCGGCGGGTGCGTCAGGTGCTGGAGTGCTGCACGGTGGCGTAGAGGCCGTAGATCGCAAACGCCGAGGCTCCGATCGCCAGCATCCAGGCCGGGAGCGGGCGATGCCTGCGGGCGGCGGCGAAGCGCGGGTAGACAGCGAACACGACGAGTTGGCTGAGCCACAGCGCGATGAGTGACGGTTTGAGCAGGTCGTCGTAGAAGCGCTCGGGGTTGATCAGGCTGAGGGGTGCGCTGCCGACGAGCACCACGGCAAGCACGCCGATGATGGGCCGCAGCGGACGATCGGTAACCGCGTGCAGCACCCGGCTCAGGGCCACGTACTCGACGAGCATCAGACCGGCCGTGCTGACCGCGACCCCGATGCCGATCGCCACTGCGAGCGAGTGTCCGGAGAACACCTCCGCAATGGACATGCCCGGGATGGGAGCGTGGGCGAATGCGGGATTGGCGGCTATCGGGAACACCGCGGCTACCACTCCGACGGCGGTGAGCAGGAATCCCGCGGTCAGCACGCGGGGCACGGTACGGAACGGGCGCACCACCTCGCCGCCGAGGAACAGCGGCAGGCTGCCGCAGACGTACAGCAAGGCTGTCTGTGCGGTCGCCGTGGCGACGGCTCCAGCAGGGGCGTGAACCGCGAAGGACGAAGCCGGCGCGTCGTGGCCCACGGTGACCGCGGCCAGCACGGCCAGCAACACCATTTGCCCGGCGGCGACCGCGCCGATCACGGCGAGCGTGATCGCACGGCCGGCAAGCATGATCACCGCGAGGGCGACCGGGATGGCGATCTCCAGCGCCGACTGGTACCGATGGACACCGGGCAGCACCACGGGCAAGGTGTCGTAGACGATCGAGGCGGTCGTGTAGGCCAGGTAGAGCACATAGCTGGCAATCCACAGTCCGGCCTGCACGAGGCCCACCCGCGGCCCTGCCGCGGCCACGACAAACCCGTAGAGCCCGCCCGGCGTCGCGACGTGGCGGGAGTAGCGCAGCCACACCAGCAGCGGCACCGCGAACACCACCGCGGCGGCGACCATGGCGAACCCGGCCGATGCGCTTGCGTCGGTAAGGATGCTGGGCGCATACAGCGCGGCCAGGGCAAGAGGCCCGCCGAACGATGCGATCACGACACCCAGGTAGGGCAGCGTCCCGACAGGCGGCGCTTCACCGGCGTCAGGCAGTGTCGCCGGCGGCTTCAGAGTCGCCCGCTGTGCCATGGGATCGGCAGCTTACGCCCAGCCGCCTCCGCCCCCGCCGCCGGAGGAACTGGAGGATCCGCCCGGCGCCGACGAGGATGCTCCGCCGGAGCCGGTGATCGGCTGTCCGGACGGTGCGACCAGCCACCACTTGCCGCCGAAGTTGTCGAATCCCTGGCCATTGGTCTGGCCGGCCTTGGTGTCTTCTTTGAAGTAGTACAGGGGATGCCCGTCGTACGTGACCTGCTTCGACCCGTCCGAACGGGTGATCGTCCCTAGCATGCTGGCCTGCGCGCCACTCATCGCAGTGGCTGACGCGCCGGTCAGCGGCGGCCAGAAGCTGGCGCACCCGCCTGAGCAGTTGGACTTGCCGGCGCTGTCCGCCGCGAACACGTACAGGGTGCGCCCGGACGCGTCGGTCAGGTACGCGCCCATCGGGCCGCTGTGCGTCTCTATGCTCACCGCGCTGGCGCTGCCGGCACTCGACGCTCCGGCAGCGCTGGTGGTGCTCGACCCGCCACTTCCCGACTTAGTCGAACTGCTGCACGCTGCGGCGAGCACCGCTGCCGTCACAAGCACACCCGTGAGCCGCGCACCCGCCTTCATTCGCTCCGAAACCGCGATCACGGTGGTCATCTCCCTCAATTACCCGTCCCGCCCCATCGCGGGTTCATCCGTCATCACGACTGCGTGTTGTCGCGGGTTCACGTTCACCTTGGCTGGAGGGGATACGCCACAGCCAGCTCATAGAAACGGCGACGATGCCGAAAACGATCGCGGCAATCTCAGCCCCTTCGGCCAACACCTGCGCCGAGCCGGTCGCGCTCTCCCGGAACCCGAACAGCCCAACCTTCACCGACAGCCAGAACGCGGTCAAGGTCGCCGCTCCGAACGCGACGGCGGCCAGCGCCGGCAGCCGATGCCGCCACGACACGACCAGAACCCCCGATCACCGCGCCCGAGACTCCGGCCGTGTTGGAGGTGACGCGGGCCGCAGTGCGCCCGCGGAGGTCACTGCGCCTCGTGCCCGCCACTAGTCTCGGACGCCATGACGACGTTGCGGCAATGGTGGAGCCGAGTGCGCCGGGTGCGCCTCACCCGCCGCAGCGGCATCCTCGCTGTCGCGAGCGCTGCCGTAGTGGTCGCCCTGGTGACGGTGCTGGTCGTCGTCGCAACGTCGGGCGGGCACCGCAAGGAGCTGGCCGGGGCGCCGGCCACGACGCCGACCCGGACGCCGACCCACACCCAGGCGCCGCCGAAGCACCCCAAACCCAAGCACCCCAAACCCAAGCCGAAGCCGAAGCCGATCAATCCCTTGACGGGACGCGCGCCGTCGCCTCGTTCGGTGGTGGCGGTCAAGATCGATGACACCGCAGCCGGGCGGCCGCAGCGATCAATCGACAAGGCCGACATCGTCTACATCGAGCAGGCCGAGGGCGGCCTGACCCGGCTGCTCGCGGTCTATAACACCACCTTGCCGACCGTGGAACCCGTGCGCAGCACGCGCGCGGGGGACGAGGCTTTGGCAATGCAGTTCGGGCCGATCGACTATGTGGCCTCCGGAGGGTCGGGCGGCGAGTTGGCGCCACTTGACAGGTCACCGCTGCGCGCCGACATCAACGACCGCGGCGGTCCGGGCTTCGCCCGCGATCCGACGCGGCCGATTCCCTACAACCTCACCGCCAACCTGGCCGTCGCCGCTGCGAAGCTGCATGGCCCGAAGGCGAAGGACATCGGGCTGACGTGGTCGTCGCAACCTGCCAACCGCGGGTCGCGTCCCGGCGCCGCGATACGCACCGTGGTCGGCGGCACGCCGGTGGCCTTCTTCTGGCGCGCCAAGCTGCATCGCTACGTCCGCGTGATCGACGGCACGGTCGCCCACGCGTCCGACGGCGCCCGCGTCGCGACGCCGAACGTCGTTGTCCAGTTCTGTCGCGTCACCGTCTACCCCCAGGACATCGACTCGGCCGGCAACCCGGCGAAGTACACCCACACGATCGGCCGGGGGAAAGTCGTGGTATTCCGCGGCGGGCGCCGTATCGACGGGACCTGGACGCGGTCGTCGCGCAATGACGGCACGCACCTTAGGAATGCACACGGCAAGCCGATCGCCCTGGCACCAGGTGGTGCGTGGTTCGTCTTGGTCGCCACAGGCGCTCCGCTTTCCTGACCCCGTTCAGTCACCCGTCGCTCGCGGCCAGCCGCGCACGCCGGGCGCCGCAACTGATGCAGTAGCGGATCAGTGCGTCATTGCCGCAGCCGAGCGTCGCGCACAGCCGCTCGCCGCGCCGGAGCACGCGAGCGTCCGCCGCCCGGCCGGCGTAGAGCGCGTCCAGCAGC
>JBKPQY010000243.1:0-9512 GCA_046734315.1 Actinomycetota bacterium
GTCCGCCGCGGCGAGCCCGGGCGCGCGTCCCTGCGCAAGTGCCGCCCGGGCGAGGCCGCGTGCGGCAACCTCGCGCGACCGCACGGCCCCCGCGGCCTCCTCGTCCGCCCACCGCTCGATGCCGACGGCGATCGCCCGAACGAGCGGGCGGAGCAGTGGGCTCGCCGCCGCGGACAGCGCGGTCAGATGCAGATAGAGGTGGTGCCGATGCCGCAGGTGCGCCGCCTCGTGGGCGAGCACCGCCTGCCGCTCATCGCTGGGCAACGCGACGAGCAGCGACCGGGACATCACAATCCGGCCGGCGACGGCGTAGGCAACCGGCTCGGCATCGTCCACCAGCACCAGGTTGCCGGCCACCGGAACCAGGCTGCGGGCCTGACGGGCGGCGCGTGCCAGCGCATAGATCGACGTGAGCGCCCGCGCGCACGCTGCGCCCAGGGTCAGCAGCAGGGCGCCCAGCGCGATCAGGCCGAGCGCGACCGGCTCGCCGGCGTCGGCGCGTAGCGCGGGAGCCGACCAGTGTCCGAGCCGAGGCATCGGGCCGAGCTGGGCAAGCGCGAGCACGGCCAACCCCGACAGGGCGATCCCGGTGCAGAGCGCGACGGTCAGTGCCAGCCCGGTGAGCAATGGGACGGCGTGGCGCGGCTGCAGCCGCTGCCCGAGCCGGCCGCCGAGCAGGCCGGCCAGCACGCCGACCATGAGCGGTGTCGCGGCGAGGACTATCACTCCCGGCCTCGGAGCAGTTCCGTGAGCAATTGCTCATCGTTGGGCTGCAGGTCGCCGACGAACCGGGTAAGCACGGCAGCCCGGTCCGTCTCGTGATCCAGTAGCTGGAGCATCCGGTGCGCGGCCACGTTCGCGCGCGCCGTCGCCGCGCCTCCGGTGAGCGAGTACGCATAGGCGCGGCCCTGCGGCACCCGTTCGATCGCGTCCTTGGCGTGCAGCCGCGAGAGCGTCGTCATCACAGTCGTGTAGGCGAGGTCCCCGGGCAGCTCGGCGCGCACTTCGGCCGCGGTCATGGGCCGCCCTGCGGCCGCAAGGCAGGCGATCACTTCGCGCTCGAGCGCGCCCCGGGAGCGGTTGGCCACGACGCCCCTTTCCGCCGACGACTACAAGCATCGTAGGTTGACGCGATGAGCGAGTATCGCAGGGTCACACAAGGGCGCAGCCATGAGCGCTCGCGCGAAGAGCAGGGAGATTGAGTGCGGACGTTGGTGGCCCTAGTCGGGTTGGCCGTCGTGCTGGCCGGTTGCACCACGGCACACCGGCACAACAGTGCGTCCACTACGCAAACTGTGCCGACTACGCCAAGCGCGACGAGCACGCCGTCGCCGAGCAGCAGTCCGCCCGCGACGTCGCTGGGGCCCAGCGGCCTGCGCGCCCACTGGGTTCAGCAGGAGAACGCCCGCCCGGGCAGCTCGGCGTGGCGCATCCCGGTGCAGGCATCCAGCGCCATCGAGGGGTTCGCCGACAAGACGTACGCGGCGGACGGGCAGACAGTCCGGCTGTACGTCTCGACGCCCGCCGCCTCGTTCCACGTCGAGGCGTACCGCATGGGCTATTACGGCGGCGCCGGTGCGCGGCAGGTTTGGCGCTCACCCACGAACCACGGCGGCGTGCAGCGGCAGTGCCCGCGCGCCCCGCGGACGAACCTGGTGTCGTGCGCCCGCTGGCACCCGTCCCTGTTCGTAAGGCTGACAGACGACTTCGTCCCCGGCGACTACCTGTTCAAGCTCTTCGGCAGCGGCGGCCAGCAGAGCTACGTCCCGCTGACGGTGTGGGATCCGCACAGCCACTCGGCCTACCTGGTCAAGAACGACGTGTTCACCTGGCAGGCGTGGAACTCCTACGGCGGCTACGACTTCTACGCGGGGGTCGGCGCCTGCCCGCCTGGGGTGTATCCGCTGTGCTCACGGGCGCGGGTCGTGTCGTTCGACCGGCCCTACGCCGACGCGCGCGGAGCCGGTGACTTCTTCGGCAGCGAGCGGCCGCTCGTGGAGTTCATTGAGCAGCAGGGGCTGGATGTTTCCTACGTCACCGATGTCACGCTGGTCGAGCATCCGGGCGTCCTGCTGCAGCACAAGGCGCTGCTCTCGCTCGGGCACGACGAGTGCTGGGACCTGCGCGAACGACGCGCGGCGGTCGCGGCCGAGCACCGCGGAGTGGACCTCGCGTTCTTCGGCGCGAGCGCGATCCTGCGGCACGTGCGCGTGCACCCGTCGCGCCTCGGGCCGAACCGGGAGGTCATCGACTACCGCGATCCGAGCGAGGACCCACTCAACGGGCACGGTGACCCGCTCGATGTCACCGCCAACACCTGGGCTTCGCCGCCCGCACGCTGGGCGGAGGACGCGTTCGTCGGCGAGGGCTACGTCGGCTTCCGCCGGCCCGAGACGGCGCCGACCCCGTTCGTCGTCGCGGACGCCTCGGCGTGGATCTTCGCCGGGACGCATGCCCACAACGGCACCGCTGTCCCCGGCGTCATCGCCTCCGACGTCGACGGTTTCAACCCCGGCGCGCATCCGGCTGGCCTGCAGATCTTGGGCCACTCGCCGGTCCCGCTGGCCGGATCGGAGGCCAACGGCAGGCACTGGGGGCCGGTCTATTACTCCGACATGACGTACTACACGGACCCGGTCGGCAAGGCCGGGGTGTTCGACTCGGGCACGAACAACTGGATCGCCGCGCTCGCCCCGTGCGCACCGGCAACGCGCTCCTGCCCGGCGCCCTTCGTCCGGCAGGTCACCGGTAACCTGCTGCGCAGATTCGCCAGCGGTCCTGCCGGTGCGATCGCGCCGTCCCACGCGAACTGGCGGCACATCCCGCAGTACTCGTGACAGTAAGTCCGTAGCCGTGCGGTGCCGGGGCGGGCATGCTGTTTCGGCATATCTGCTTGAGCGGAGCTACGGAATGGCGGCTCACCGGCCGGTCGGCGGGGCTGACTACCCGCGGTCGCGTCAGGAGTTCGACGATTGGTTTCCCGACGATGCGGCCTGCATCGAATTCCTCGCCGGGCTGCGCTGGCCGGCCGGGTTCGTCTGTCCCAGCTGCGCTGACGACCGCTCCTGGCGCACTTCGGCACGCTACCGTCATGGGGCGTTATGCCACAAGACCGGCACGCTGGTCAATGCACGGAGAATCCGCCGTCGACGAAGATCGCCTGCCCGGTGATGTAGCCGGACGCGGGGCTTGCGAGAAAGACCGCGACGCCGGCGAAGTCGTCGGCCAACCCGTTGCGTCCCACCATGGTCCGGGCGGCTAGCTCGGCCACCCGCTGGGGATCGGAGGACAGTCGGGCGTTGAGCGGCGTCATCACGAAGCCGGGCACGAGCGTGTTGCTGGTAACGCCGTGCCGCGACCAGGCTTCGGCCTGGGAGCGGGCCAGCGATTCCAGCGCGCCCTTGGAGACACCGTAGGCGCCACTCGAAACGAACGCGCGGTGCGCCTGCTGCGAGCTGATGTGAATGAGTCGGCCGTAGCCGCGCGCAGCCATACCGGGCGCGTACCGCTGGCCCAACAGGTAGGGCGCGTCGAGGTTCAGCGCCATCGTCGCATCCCAGACGTCGTCGGTCATCGCGCCGAGCGGCGGCCGCAGGTTGATGCCGGCGCTGCTGACCAGGATGTCGGGTTCGCCGAACGGCCTTGCTGCCGCCTCGGCGGCGGTGCGCACGCCGTCGCGAGAGCTCAGGTCGGCGCTCACCCAGTCGGCGCGGCACCCGGCGGAGGTCAACTCTTCAACGGTGGCGGCGAGCTCCGCTTCCCGGCGGGCGACGATCACGACGCCGGCCCCGGCCCGGGCCAGTGCCGCGGCGATCGCACGCCCGATGCCGGAACTGCCGCCGGTCACCACCGCGACCCGGCCGTCCAGCGAGAACAGCTGGGACAGGTACGCGCGCGACGTCACCCCCGCACGATATGTCGACGCCCAGGCCCGCCTGAGCGGGCCTGGGCTGGTTGGCGACAGCTAGCGGATCAAGCGGCGACTGCGACCTCGGACTCGGACACCTCGGTCACGTCACTCTTCTTGACGTTGATCAGCACCAGGGCGGCCACCACGGCGACGATCCCGAAGATCGCGGCGACCAAGAAGCCCTGGCTGGCCCCGTGGGCCTGCACCGTGTGGAACGCGTCGACCGCCGCCTGGTCGGCGTACGCGGCCGGAGATGCCGGCTTGCCGCTCTGTGCGCTCGACAGCAGTTCCTGCAAGTGCTGCTCCGACGCCCCGGTCAGGCTGTCGAGCTGCGCCTTGCCCTCGCTCTTGGACGCGCTCGCGAAGGCGGTGGCGAGCACGGCCAGACCGATCGAGCCACCGACCTGCTGGCCGACATTGAGCAGCGCGGAGGCCAACCCGGTGTCGGTCGCCCGCACCTTCGTGACCGCCACGACTGTCAGCGTCACGAACGCCAGCGCCATGCCGGAGGCCATCACCATCATCGGCGGGAACACGCCCGTCCAGTACTTGGTGTTCGTGTCCACCTGGGCGAACCAGAACAGGCCGACCGTCATGAGCGCTGAGCCGATCGTGACGAGCGGCTTGGGTCCGACCCGGGGGAGCAGCCCAGTGGCGATGCCCGAGCCCACGATGAACACGGCGGTGAACGGCAGGTAAGACACGCCGGTCTTCAGCGCGCTGAAGCCCATGACGCCCTGGATGAAGAACGTCATGAAGTAGAACATGCCGAACATCGCGGCTCCGATGACCAGCATGATCAGGTACGAGGCGGCCCGGGAGCGGTTGGCGAAGATCCGCATCGGCATCATGGCGATCGGGGATCGCGCCTCATAGAGCACGAACACCACGAGCAGCACGACACCGGCAGTCAGCGATGCGATCGTCGTGCCGTCGCTCCAACTGTGGTTCGCCGCGTTGATGAAGCCGTAGACGAGCGCCACCATGCCGGCCACCGAGAGCACCGAGCCGAGAATGTCGAACTTGCCGCCCAACCGCTCTGACGAATGGATGTAGAGGTAGCCGCCGAGCATCAGCGCCGCGCCGATCGGCACGTTGACGAACAGCACCCACCGCCAGGTGGCGTATTCGGTCAACAGGCCGCCCAGCAGCAGCCCTACGGCTGCGCCCGCGCCCGACACGCCGGCGTAGACGGCGAAGGCGCGGTTACGTGCCGGTCCTTCCTCGAACAGCGTGGTGATCAACGACAGTGCTGTCGGTGCCGCGATCGCGCCGCCGATGCCCTGGATGACCCGGCCGACCAGCAGCAGTTCATAGGTGGTCGACAGGCCGCCGAGCAGGCTGCCCAGCGAGAACAGGCCGAGCCCGAGTATGAACATCTGCCGCCGCCCGAGAATGTCGGCGGCCCGTCCTCCCAGGAGCAGCAATCCACCGAACGCGAGCGTGTAGGCGTTGATCGCCCACGTCATGTCGGTCTGGCTCTTGTCGAAGTAGCGGCCCATCGACGGCAGCGCGATGTTCACGATCGTCGCGTCGAGCACCACCATGAGCTGGGCGCCGGCGATCAGGAACAGCAGGATCCCGGGATGGACCGCGCGCCGCGCGCTGGTCCGCGACTCGGCGGTGGTAATCGCGCCTTGTGCCGTGTCTGTCACAGATAGCTCCGTTAAGTCTCGTGGTCTATTACACTCGTAGAGAACGCGGACGTCTCCTAAGCTGGGACACTAATAGCGGCCGATAGGGAACGCAACCGTTTTCTATCGAGTATGCTCAGCGGCAGCACAGGAAAGGTTCCAGGCCAGTGACGGCACTCATCGCGCGTCAACGCAAGCGGGGGGCAGAACTCGAGGACGCGATCCACGACGCGGTTTTCGCCGAGCTGGCCGACGTCGGCTACGCCGGGTTCACGGTCGAAGCCGTCGCCGCGCGGGCGAAGACCGGAAAGGCCAGCATCTACCGGCGCTGGGGCACCAAGCAGGACCTCGTTGTCGACGCGTTCCTGGCTCGCTTCGGCGGGCCCGGAGACATCCTCGAGGAGCTTCGCTCCGATCGGAGCGCGACGACACGCGAGCTGCTGGTGAGGTTGGCCACTCGCATCTGCGAGGTGTCCGACGCGGCCGGCGAGGTCATGCGCGCCGTCGCCTGCGAGGCCACCCGTGACCCGGATCTCGCCGCCGCGGTCGATCAGAAGGTGCACAGTCCCAAGCGCGCGGCGTTCGTCGACCTGCTGCGCCGGGGCGTCGAGCGCGGCGAGGTGCGGCCGGACGCGGCCTGCTCGCTGTACGCCGACATCCTGCCGGCGATGCTGACGTACCAGATGGTCCTCAACAACCAGCGGGTCACGGAGCAGGACGCGATACGGATCGTCGACCATGTGGTGCTGCCGCTGATCGCCCCAGCCAGCTAGCCGTCGCTTCCCGCGATGATCTTGGACTTTGCGGCTGGACAGCGACCACAAGTCCAAGATCACGCGCCGTCGAGAGAGCCGGCCCGAGGCGGCAGCGGTACGAGGCGCACCGTCCAGCGGGCCGGCGCGGCGCGCAGCTCGTACTGCGGGAGCACGCCGGGCCCGCACGAGGCCGTGCCCAGCCCGTTCTGGGCGACGTCGATGTTGACGTACAGCTCGTCGCGGGGCACCAGATCGCTTGGATGCCGGGCGGCGTCGAGATCCTCGCTGGTCCACCGGCGCACGGTCAGCTCGAATGTCGGAACGCCCTCGATGCGCACCCCGCCGTCCGGTCCGGAGAGCTCCGCCCAGCGGACGAGCCGCCGGTTGCCGTTCTCCTGCGGGAACGCGTACGGCGTCTGGAGGTCCTCGACGCGACGACGGAAGCGGCCTATGCGCAGCGCCTGCGTACTGTCCAAGTAGGCCTCCCCGGGCCCGCCCCCGAACCACTCGACCTCGGCGATGCTCGCCGGCAGTGCCAGCCGCATGCCGAGCCGGGGGAGGGGCACCGGCCAGTCGCCGTCCGGCTCGGCGTCGACGGTGAGCACAAGCGCGCCGCCGTCCGCGCGCCAGCGGTAGCTGGCCAGCATCCCCAGGTCGGTCCCGGCCGCAGCCACCCTGGTGCGCAGCACGAAGTCGTCGCGGTCGATCACCCGATGCGTGAGCCGGTCGAGACCGATCGCCCGCCACGGCGTCGCGACCGACGGCCCGAACACCGCGCGGTCGTTGTCGGTGGGCGCGCGCCACAGATCCAGGAACGGGCCGCGCACCGGCACAGCGCCCAGCCGGGTCAGCATGCCCCTGTCGAACGGCGCCGTATCCGGACGCCCATACGCTGGGGTACGGGTCGGCGCCGGCGTAATTTGCCGCTGCGCGAACGCGATTTCGTGCCCTGCAGGTGCCCACGGCATGTCGTGTGCGAGCACGGCGCGAACGGTCAGCCAGGCCTCGGCGTTGGCGTGGGTGAGCGCCGGCGCGGGCACCCGGATCGTCTCGTGCGGGCCGATCGGCACAACGTCGAGTTCGCCGCTCTGGACGGGGACACCTTCGACCTCATGCGTCCACTCGAATCGCAGATGGGCAGAGTCGGCGAAGTCGTGCAGGTTGCTCACCGCGACCAGGTCGTCCAGCGTGATCCGCACCGGCGCGATAACCGCCTTGAGTTCGACCAGCCCGGGTGACGGCGTACGGTCGGCGAACAGCAGTCCGTCCATGACGAAGTTGCCGTCGTGCAACACCTCGCCGAAGTCGCCGCCGTAGGCGAAGTAGCCGGGCCGCCGGATCCCGTGGTCGATCCACTCCCAGACGAAACCGCCCTGGCAGCGCGGGTAGTTCTCGAACAACTGCTGGTATTCCAGCAGCCCGCCCGGCCCGTTGCCCATCGCGTGGGCATACTCGCACAGCACGAACGGCAGGCCGCGCCGGTGCGCGTCCAGTGCCGGATCGCTGATCGCCGGCTCTTCGCGGCGCCCGATTGCGGCGACCTCGTCATGGGTCGCGTACATGCGGCTGTAGATGTCGACGTAGCCGCAGTCCGCGTCACCTTCGTAGTGGACCGGGCGCCCGGGGTCGCGCTCGTGCACCCACGCGGACATCGCGCTCAGGTTCTGGCCCATTCCGCTCTCGTTGCCGAGCGACCACATGATCACTGACGGGTGGTTCTTGTCGCGCTCGACCGTGCGCCGGATGCGGTCGACATACGCCGGCCGCCACCGCGGGTCGTCGCTCGGGTTGCCGCGCCAGTCGACGACCGCGAAGCCGTGCGTCTCCAGGTCGCACTCGTCGATCACGTAGAGCCCGTATGCGTCACACAGGTCGAGGAGGTCAGGGTGCGGCGGGTAGTGGCTGGTGCGAACGGCGTTGATGTTGTGCTGTTTCATCAGCCTGACATCGCTCAGCATGTCGTCGGTGGTGACGGCGCGGCCACGGTCCGGGCTCCACTCGTGCCGATTGACGCCGCGGAACAGCACCCGCCGGCCGTTGACGGTGAGCAACCCGTCGCGGACCTCGACGGCGCGAAACCCTATGCGCAGCGCGATGCGTTCCCCGCCCGCGTCGAGCGTCCCGGGGTAGAGGTGCGGAACTTCGGCCGACCAGGGTCTGACGTCGTCGACGCGATGCGGCCCGGCAGCCGGCACGTCGACGAGACCGAGTGACGGCACGGACAGCAGCGCCGGCACGTCCGTGTCGACGCGCAGTGTCCCCGCGCCGGTGCGGTCGTCGTAGTCGGCATGCACGAAGAAGTCGTCGACAGCACCGGCAGGGCGGGCGAGCAGCGTGACGTCGCGGAAGATCCCGGACAGCCACCACATGTCCTGGTCCTCGAGGTAGCTGCCCGGCGACCACTGGTGCACCTGCACCGTCAGCTCGTTGCCGGCCGGGTGCAATAGCGCCCCGACGTCAAACTCGGTGGTGAGCCGGCTGCCGGTGGACCAGCCCAGCTCCGTACCGTTCAGCCAGGCTGTAAACGCGGAGTCGACCCCAAGGAAGCGCAGCACCGCTGCGCGTCCTGGCCAGTCGGCCGGCAGGTCGAAGCTGCGGCGATATTCGCCGGTCGCGTTGTCGTCCGGGACGTGCGGCGGCTCGATCGGGAACGGGTACCGCACGTTCGTGTATGCCGGCGCGCCGAAGCCCGAAAGCTGCCAGTGACCCGGAACCTCGATGTGCGTATAGCCCTCCTCGCCGGCGAGGCGGAACTGCCAGGTGCCGTTCAGGTCGAGCCGAGGCGCATCCGACACCGCGTGCGCTCGCGGTAGCCGCCGGCCGGCGCCCGGTGCGAAACTGCCCAGCGGACCCATGGTGCGTGAACGTACACAGTCCTGTGTCGCTGAGTACGTTGGGAACGAACTGCACCGACCGACGCCGACGCGAAGGGACGGACAGGCCATGACGGGTACCGCCGCCGAGCAGGCCGCGCAGACGCAGCGTGCGGCCGAGCCCGACCACCGTTGGTGGACCCTTACCGCCGTCAGCCTCGGCATCTTCATGCTGTTGATCGACATCACGATCGTGAACGTCGCGCTGCCCGATATCCAGAAGGAGCTCGCCAGCAGCTTTTCCGACCTGCAATGGGTCGTGGACGCCTACGCGCTCACCCTCGCCGCGGTGCTGCTGACCAGTGGGTCGCTGGCCGACCTGTTCGGCCGCCGGCTGTTG
>JBKPQY010000244.1:0-28394 GCA_046734315.1 Actinomycetota bacterium
CCGTAGTTCGTGCGCTCGACGAAGGACGGCAGCACGTACCGGGCGGAGGGATTGATCAACTCGGACATCTCGTTCACTCTCATTCCGCCGGGCTGACGCCGCCGGGGACCTGGCTGGCGCGGGACACGATGTGGTCGACGAACCCGTACTCCACTGCTTCGGCCGCAGTGAACCACCGGTCGCGGTCGCCGTCGACGATGATCTGCTCGACGCTCTTGCCGGTGTGCTCAGCGGTGATTTCTGCGAGCTCCTGCTTGCTGAGGTTCCACTGCTCGGCCTGGATTTTGATGTCCGACGCGGTACCGCCCAGGCCCGCCGAGCCCTGGTGCATCAGGATCCGTGCGTGCGGCAGTGCGTAACGCTTGCCCCGGGTGCCCGCCGAGAGCAGAAACTGCCCCATCGACGCCGCCAGCCCGAGCGCCCAGGTGGCAACGTCGCACTCGATCAGTTCCATCGTGTCGAAGATGGCCATGCCGGCGGTGACCGAGCCACCCGGCGAGTTGATGTAGAGGTTGACGTCGCGCTTGGGGTCCTCAGCCGCGAGCAGTAGCAGCTGTGCGCAGATCTGGTTGGCGATCGCGTCGTCGACGGGCTGGCCGAGGAAGATGATCCGCTCTCGTAGCAGCCGGTCGTAGACGGAGTCGTTCAGGCTCATGCCGGCGCCTGGGCTGCGCATCTCCATGATGCGTAGCGGCTGCGGATCGAAGCGGCTCACGGTACGGACCTTCCTTCGAGCTCGGGTGTTCCTTCGAACCTAATCGACCGGCGCGCGCAAGCGCCGCCTGCTGGGGCCGGTTTCGCTCATGGCGTGACGTCTTCCTCCTCCATCGGCGCTAGGGTGCTCGCCTCCGGGGCAGGCAGCGAGGACAGGTCGACCTTGTTGCCGGACGCATCTGTGATGGTTGCCGACTCGAGCACACCGGCCAGCGCCTTGTTGCGGCGCACATCGGCCATCAGCGCAGGCAGGTTGCCCGCCTCGACGATCTGGCTGGCGAAATCCTTGGGCGGCATGTTGTAACGGGCCGCCTGGCGGACCAGGTACTCGGTCAGCTCGGCATCTCCGACAGTCACCTGCTCGGCGTCCGCGATCGCATCAAGGATGAACTGGGCGCGCACCGACTTCTCCGCCGATTCGCGCAACTCCGCGGTGAACTCCTCGCGGGTCTTGCCCTCGCTTGCGAGCAGCTCGTCGAAGAGCTTGTCGTCGTGACCCAGCGAGTGGACGACATCGTGCTCGCGGTAGCCCACCTCGGCCTGCACCGCTGATTCGGGCACCGGGAAGTCGGCCGACTCGACCAGCTTCTCGACGAGCCGGTCCCGGGCCTGGCCGCCTTGGCTCAGTGTCTTCGCGCGGACGAGCCGCTCCCGCAAATCCGCGCGCAGTTCGTCGATCGTGTCGAACTCGCTGGCCAGCTGGGCGAACTCGTCGTCGGCCGCGGGCAGCTCCTTCTGCTTGACCGAGTTGACGGTGGCGCTGATGTCGGCCTGCTGGCCGGCGTGATCGCTCTGGCGCAGTGTCGCGGTGAATGTCGCCGTCTCGCCGGCCGACTTGCCGGTCAGGGCGGCGTCCAGCCCGTCGATGAGGTCCGCACTGCCCACCTCGTAGGAAAGCCCCTTTGCCGAGCCGCCCTCGACCTCATTGCCGTCGACCACCGCCGAGAGGTCGAGCGATACGAAGTCGCCGGTCTGCACGGGCCGATCGACGCCGGTCAGGCTCGCGAACCGCTCACGAAGCGAGTCGAGCTGCTCGTCGACATCCGCGTCGGTGACGGTGACGTCGTCGACCGTGATCTCGAGGCCGTTGAGGTCCGGCAGGGTGATCTCCGGGCGAACGTCGACCTCAGCGGTGAAGCTCAGCGACTGGCCGTCGTCGAGATTGGTCACCTCGATCTCCGGCTGACCGAGCGCGCGCACCCCGCTCTCCCGCACCGCCTCCGAGTACACGCGAGGCAGTGCGTCGTTGACGGCCTGCTCGAGAACCGCGGCGCGGCCGACGCGCTGATCGATGATGCGCGCCGGGGCCTTGCCGGGCCGGAAGCCCGGGATGCGCACCTGCTTGGCGATCTCCTTGTAGGCGGCGTCCAGGCTGGGCTTCAGCTCGTCGAACGGCACCTCGACGGCCAGCTTGACGCGGGTCGGGCCCACGTTCTCGACGGTGCTCTTCACCACGCTGATCGCTCCTCGAGGTTTGTCCGGATGTACGAGCTCGGCCCGGTGGGACTCGACCTCGCGGCCCTTCGAGTCTATGGTCCGGCTCGCAGGCGCCCACGTCCGGCCGTGTGGGGACACGTGCGGGACGGCGCACGTCATACGGGGCGCACAGGCGCTACGGCGCTCCGGCCAGGTCGGCAGTGCCACGCTAGGTGGCCGCGAACCGTGGCAGGTGCTCCCGGTTCGCGGCCAGGATCGCGTCGAGCACCGGCGCGGCGATGTCCCACTGCCGCACCAGCGGATGAGCGAGCAGCGCACGCAGCGCAGTACGGCGCTCACCGGTGCGCGCGGCCTCGACGGTGAGCACTTCGTAGGCGGTCACCGCCTGCACCAGCCCGAGCAGCTCCGGCGCGAGCGGCGGAACCGGCTCGGCATGCGCCCCGGAACGGTCGACCTTGGCGGGCACCTCCACGACGGCCTCATCCGGCAAGCCGGCGATCGTGCCGGAGTTACGCAGGTCGACATAGTGGAGCGCGCCGTCGCCCGTCAGTAGCGACGTCACGAGCGCTGCGGCCGCCTCGCTGTAATACGCACCGCCACGCTGGTCCAGCAGCGCCGGCTTGCGATCGAGCGACGGGTCCGCGTACATGGCGAGCAGCTGCCGTTCGATGTCCATCACCTGCTCGGCCCGACTCGGCCCGCTCTCGTTCAGCACCTCGTCGGTGCAGTAGTAGTACCGCAGGTAGTACGACGGGATGGCGCCCAGCGTGCGCATCAGCTCGGCGGGCAGTCCGACGTCGACCGGGTCCGCCAGCAGGTCAGGCAGGCGATCCACCCCGTCGACAAGCACGCGGCGCACCCACGACAGGTGATTCAGCCCGGCGTGGTCGAGGCGCACCCGCTGCGGCGCGACACCGAGCTGCGACGCCAGCCGTCGCTGCAGCCCGATCGCCACGTTGCACAGTCCCAGCGCGCGATGCCCGTCGTCGAGCAGCGCGCGGGTGACGATGCCGACCGGGTTGGTGAAGTCGACGATCCATGCGCCGGGCGCGGCACGCTTGGACACGGCGGCGGCGATGTCGGTCACGACCGGCACGGTGCGCAGCGCCTTGGCGAACCCGCCCGGCCCAGTGGTCTCCTGGCCGATCAGCCCGAATCGGCCGGGCAGCGTCTCGTCCATCAGCCGGGCCTGCTGCCCGCCGACGCGGAGCTGCACAAGCACGGCCGACGCACCGTCGACCGCATCGTCCAGTGATGTGGTCGTGACGAGCCGTCCGGGGTACCCCGTCCGGGCGAGGATCCGTTTCGCCAGGCCACCGACGATGTCCAGCCGCTCCTTCGAAATGTCCTCCAGCACCAGCTCATCAACGGGCAGGACGTCCGCCCGGGCCGCGAATCCCTCGATGAGCTCGGGGGTGTACGTGCTGGCCCCGCCGATTACCGCAACCTTCATGGCTGTTCAGGTGTGGCGACGTGGCAGGCCGCACTGTGCCCGGGCGCAAGCAACCGCAGCTCGGGAGTCACTCGCTCACACTCGTCGATGGCCAACGGGCAGCGCCAGCGGAACCGGCATCCCGGCTTCGGGTCGATCACGCGCGGTGGCTCGCCCTGATCGGCCGAATCGGTGGACAGCGGCGCGCGTGGGTCGGGCACCGCCGACAGCAACAGTTGCGTGTACGGATGCTTCGGCCGGGCCAGGACGTCCTCGACCTGCCCTGACTCGACGATGTGCCCCGCGTACATCACGAGCAGCCGATCGCTGACGTAGCGGGCGCTTGCGATGTCGTGCGTGATGTAGAGGATTGACACGCTCTCCTGCTCGCGCAGCGCCGCCATCAAGTTCAGCAACCCGATGCGGATCGACACGTCGAGCATCGACACCGGCTCGTCGGCGATGATCAGCTTCGGCCGGTACGCGAGCGCCTGGGCGAACCCGACGCGCTGTCGCTGCCCGCCGGACAGCTCGTGCGGATACCGGTCGAGGACGCCCGGGGCAAGGCCGACCGCGGAGACGACGCGAAGCGCCTCCTCGCGGCGCTGCGCGCGGTTGAGATCTCGGCGATGCAGCTTCAGCCCGCGCATGATGCCATGTGACACGCGGTATGCCGGGTTGAGTGAGCTGAACGGGTCCTGGAACACCATCGGCACATCGCCGCGATACGCCAGGCTCTGGCGTCTGGTGCGCATCGACGACAGCGGCCGATCCTGGTAGCGGATCTCGCCGCTCGTCGGCTGATACACCCTGGCCAGCAGCCTCGCGATAGTGCTCTTACCGCTGCCACTCTCGCCTACCAGCGCGACGATCTCCTGCCTGTCGATGGAGAGATTTACGTCGTCGACAGCGTGCAGGGTGCGCCGCGACACGTTGCCGCCGATCTTGAAATGCTTGGTGAGGCCAACGGTTTCCAGGAGCGTCATGAGCGCACCTCGCTCAGCGGTGCCCGCTCCGGTGCGTGCAGCAGACACCGTGCCTGCGCTCGGCCTACCGAGTAGAGCGGCGGTTCCGTCGTCGCGCACTCCGGCATCGCGACCGGGCAGCGCGGATGAAACCGGCACCCGCTCGGCGGACGCGCGAGGTCGGGCGGGCTGCCTGGTATGCCGGTAAGCGGCCTGCGCGCTCCGCGGATCGACGGAAACGCCTCGAGCAGACCGCGGCTGTACGGGTGCGCCGGACTGTCGAACACGGTGCGGGTCGGTCCCACCTCGACGACCAGCCCCGCGTACATCACGAGCAACTGGTCGGAGAAGTGGCTCACCAGCGACATGTCATGGGTGACGAATACGACCGCGAAGCCCAGCTGGCGTTGGAGTTGCTTGATCTGCACCATCAGCGAGCGCTGCGCGACGACATCGAGCGCGGACGTCGGCTCGTCCATGATCACCAAGTCCGGCGTGAAAAGCAGTGCCATCGCGATCATGGCGCGCTGTCGCATGCCGCCGCTGAGCTGGTGCGGATAGCTCTTCAGGTGAATGGGGTCGATGCCCACGAGCCGCAGCGCCTCGGCGGAGCGCTCCGCGACCTCGTCCGGCGACCAGTCCATGTGTGCGTGAGCCACGTCACGGAACTGTGCGCCGATTGAGGTGATCGGATTCAGGGCGTTCATCGCGCTCTGCATCACCACCGAGCAATCGCGCCAACGCAGCGCGTTCAGCTGCTTCTGGGTCATCGTGACGAGGTTGTGGCCCTTGAAGACCATGCTGCCGGCCGTGATCGCCGCAGGTGGGCTCAACAGCCGGGCGATCGCGAACAGCAGCGTCGACTTTCCACAACCGGACTCTCCAACTACGCCGACGAACTCGCCGGCTGCAACGTCCAGGTCGACGCCGTCGACGGCGACCACCGGCGCGCTTTCCGTCGCGTATTCGACGGTCAGCCCCCTAACCTCGAGCACGGCGCCTGCGCCTTCCCCGGACCGGCCGCAACGCGGGGTTGCTGATCTCGTCGAATGCATAGTTGATCAGTGCGAACGACGCACCGAGCAGCGCGACGCACAGCCCCGGGGCGATCGACCACAACGGCGTCCCGGTCTGCAACGCCTGCTGGTTCTGGGCCCAGTAGAGCATCGTCCCCCAGCTGATGGAGTTCGGGTCGCCCAAGCCGATGAACTGTAGCCCAGCGGCGGTGAGCACCGAGTAGAGCGCGGCGCCCAGGAAGGTGGCCAGGATGAGCGACGTCATCGTGGGGAGCACTTCGGCGAATATGACGTATGAGCGTCGCTCGCCGCGAATCTTGGCAGCCTCGAGAAAGTCTCGGTTGCGCAAGGACAAAGTCTGCGCCCGTAGCTGGTTCGCGCCGTACGACCAGCCGGTCACGATCAGCACGATGAGCACCACAGGCAACGTGCCCTTGCCGGCGTACGTCGCCAGGATGATGATCAGCGGGAACGTCGGGATCACCAGGAAGATGTTGATGATCATCGAGAGGACCTCGTCGCCGACGCCGCGCAGGTACGCCGCCGACACGCCGACTACTACGGATAGCAGCGTCGCGAATGCTCCGGCCACCACGGCGATCACCAGCGATTCGCGCGTGCCGTATACGAGCTGCGCCCAGATGTCCTGGCCCAGCGCGGTGGTGCCGAGCCAGTGCGCACCGGACGGCGGCAACCGTGGCGCAAACGCGAGGTCGTTCGGATGCCGCACCGACGTGAACAGCTGCGGAACCACCGCGAACGCGCAGAACACGAACAGCATGGCGAGCCCGACCTGGGCTTTGCGGCTACGCCGGATCGCGCCCAAGAACCCACCACGCCGCCGGGCCACAGTCTCGACGGGCGGCGCACCTGAGGTGTCGACGAGCAGCGCAGTCATGGGTTATGCCCTCGCTCGCGAACGAGGATCCAGCACCGCAATCGCGAACTCACATATCAGCAGCGCCAGCAACACGGCGACCGTGAACAGCATGAACAGCGCCTGCATGAGCGGATAGTCGGTGTTCTGCACGGCGTTGTAGAGCTCGTAGCCCAGGCCCGGGTAGTTGAAGACATACTCGACGAGGATCGAGCCGGTGATCACGAAGCCGAGCGACATGGCGAACCCCGCCAGGTTCGGCAGCATCGCGTTGCGCGCCGCGTAGTCGAACATGATGCGACGGTCTGGCAGCCCTTTGGCACGAGCCATCCGCACGTAGTCCTCAGCGAGCGTGGTCAGCATGTTGTTGCGCATAGTCAGGATCCACGCGCCGATCGCTGTGATCACGATCGTGGCTCCCGGCAGCACCGCGTGTTGCAGCACGCTGCCGACGAACCCCGGCGAGAACCCAGGTTGCAGGCTCGTGTCGTAGTTGAAGTCGCTCGGCAGCCACCCGTGTGTCCACACCGAGAACACCAGGATCAGCAGCAACCCGACCCAGAAGTACGGCAGCGCCGACGTCACCACGAAGACCGGCGGCAGCACCGAGTCCAGCATCCCGCCACGCCTCCAGCCGGCCAGCACGCCGATCAGGGAGCCGAGCAGGAACGCCAGCACGGTGGCCACCCCGACCAGGCCCAGCGTCCACGGAAGCGCTTGCCCGATGATCTGTCGGACCGGTTGGCCGAGCGTTGCGCCGATCGACACGCCCCAGTGCCCGGTGAACATGTTGCCGAGGTAGGCGAAGTACTGGCTGACTACGTTCTGGTGCGGTTTGAAGCCGTACGACGTGAGCATCTGCTGCAGTGCCTCGGGCGAGACCTTGCCATGCGTGCGCGCCCGCAACGCCTGCAGCGGATTTCCCGGCATGAACCGGGGCAGGAAGAAGTTGAGCGTGAGCGCCGCCCAGAGCGTCAGGGCAAAGAACCCCAGGCGGCGCACCACGTACCTCATGGATCGAGCTTCCTCCTACTGTGCCGACAGTGAGTAGAGGTGCAGCAGCACCTGCTCGACGTCAGGCACGTTGAACGCTGCCGGCTGCGCGTACTGGTCCTGCTCCGTGGGCCAGCCGGCGATGTCCTTGGTGTTGTACTGGAACCAGTCGACCGCCTCCGTTATCGGGATTACCGGCACGTCCTTGACCATCGCGGCACCGATCTGCTTGATGATCGCGACCTGGCCCGCGTCGTCCGCGGTCGGGTACTGGTCGAACAGCGCATCCACAGCCGGATTGCGGTACCGCTCGTAGTTGGTGCTTGCCGCCTTGCCGAGCGGCGCTGTGTTCTTCGAGTACAGGGTGTTCCGCAACTCGTAGTACGGCGTCGGGCCGCCGGAAGGCTGGTTGTAGTAGGCGAGATCGAAGTCGCCGGTGTAGAGCCGGGACAAGAACGTCTGCTGGGCAAGGTCCTGCACGCTCAGGTCGATGCCGACCTTCTTCAGTTGCTGCTTGACGACGGCCAGCGAGGCGTCCCAGTCGGTGAATCCCGTGATCGTGATGATCGTCAACTTCAGCGGATTGGACGGCGAATACCCGGCGCTGGCAAGGGCTGCCTTCGCCTTGTCGACGTTCTGTTTGTCGTATCCCGCCGCGGCGAGGGCGTTTGCGTCGTAGTACTTCTGGAACGTCGGCATCACGATGCCGCTCTGGTTGGCTGCCGGTTCCTGCCCGTCTTCGCCGATCTGCGACACCTGGTTGCGATCGAGCGCGAGCGAGATCGCCTGCCGCACTCCCAACTTGCTCGTCGCGGCATGCGACGGGTCGAGGTTCGGGAAGATCGCGACGTTGAGGACCGGTGGCGACCAGGTGTGGTTGTCCGACGACTTGGACAGGTAGAACTGCTTGATGTTCGGGATGAACTGACTGCCCCACTCACCCTTTCCGTTCGCGAGGTCGAGGTTGGCCGGCCCGTTGTCGAGGTAGCCCGGGTACTGGACCTTCTGGATGTACGGCTTGCCCGGTTGCCAGAAGTACGGGTTGGCCACGTACTGAATGTTGTTCGGGCTGCACGGGCTCACCTTGTACGGGCCGGTGCCCACCGGGTGCGGGTCGGCAAACGTCTCCGGATGCACCGCCGCGTTGCCGGTCGACCAGATGTGCTGGGGCACGATGCCGACCAGGTCCGCGAAGTACCAGAAGTACGGCTGTGCGGTCTTGGCGAACTGCATAGTCACCTGGTCGCCCGTCGCGGTGACGCTTTGCAGCCCGGCGCCGGTCCAGAGTGAGTACAGGTCGGTGGCGGGCACCCGCTTCATAAGGTTGAACGTGAACGCCACGTCCTGCGCGCTGAAGGGTTGCCCGTCGTTCCACTTGACGCCCGAACGGATCTTGAATGTGATCGACTTCTTATCCGCACCCCACGTGTAGGAACTCGCCAGCATCGGGGTCTCGGCCTCGTTCTCCAAGAGGTTCACGTACACCAGCGGCTCGTAGACGAAGCCGAGCGACTCCTGGTAGTTGGCAGGGTTGAACGGGTTGAACTGGCAGCTCCACGTCTGGCCCTGCACGTTCACGATCGTGAGCGCGCCGCCGGCCTTGTGCGAGGAGGAACCGCCGCTAGTCGCTTGCGTGCTTGGCGTGGTTGCCTGCCCGGTGTTCTGGGAGCGGTGCTTCGTGCTACTACACGCGGCCACCAGCAGGCCCGTCGCCAGGACGGCCGCGACCACTTTGGCTGCTCTCATGTCGACGTCCCTTCGTTATCGGATCTCATGTGCGCTCGCCGATGCCAGGGCCAGCACCCCGCGCAGCGGTGCATCGAACGGAAAATCGGCGACGACCAGTTCCGGTGGATACGGCACCGCCGCGTCCAGCGCGCGGCGCAGGCCATCCTGCAACCGCCGCCAGGAGCGCACCATGCCGCCACCAACCGCGATACGAGCCGGATCGATCGCCACGGTGAGGTTGACCAGGTGGAACGACAGCTCGGCGACGAAGTCGGCGATGAGCCGCGCCACGCCGGGTCGGTCGGCGGCGGCGAACACGTCGACCGCGCCGCGTGCATCCGGCAGGATTCGCGCGGCGGCCCGGTGCAGTCCCTGGCCGCTCACGACCTCCTCCAGCGGGGCGCGGGCGCCCGAATCGCAGCCCACGTCGGCGACCGCCCGCAGGTTATAGCCGATCTCCCCTGCGGCCCCGTGCGCCCCGTTGAGCACCACGCCGCCGGTCACGACAGCCACCGCCAGCCCGGTGCCGAGGTTGACGTAGATGCCCGGGTCGCAGCCCGCCAGCGCGCCATCATGCGCCTCGGCGTAGGCCGCCGCCTTGACATCGGTGGCCACCTCGATCGTCGCCTCAGGAAATGCCTCGGCGAGCCGTCGGCCGAACGCGATCTCACCCCAGCCGTCGATCGTCGGCGCAAGCGCCACCGCATCGTGCGACGGGATGCCGATCGTGCACGCGCCGACGATGGCCAGCGGTCGACCGTCTGTGACTTGATCGACCAGCGCTCGCGCCGCCGCCACCCCCCGTTCGAACGTCGCGTGCGCGCCGTCGGCAGGCCGAGTACGAATCGTGGACATGCCGAGCCGGGTACCGTCCACGCCGGCGACGGCGGCGGCGATCTTGCTACCGCCGAAGTCGATGCCAAGCACGACCGGCTTTGGCATGCGCACTCCTCTGTCGAGTGGCCCGTTGGTAGTTAGGAAAGTAGACTATCGATCACTGCGCCGCAACGAGGGAGACACTTCCGTGACCGGACCAGGAATGCCGGCAGGCCCGCAGTTGATCCGCGCGATGAACGAGCAACTCGTGCTCGGCCTCATCCGGCGCGCCGGCACACTCTCACGCGCCGACGTGGCCCGGATGTCCGGACTGTCGAAGCCAACCGTGTCCCTCGCGCTGAGCAATCTGGAACGTGCGGGGCTAGTGCGCGCGGCCGGGACTCGTACCGGCGTGCCCGGCCCGGCCGCGGTGCTGTATGAGGTGCGCCCGTCGGCCGGCAACGTCCTCGCCCTGGATGTGGGCAGCCAGTTCCTGCGCGGAGCGATCTGCGACCTCGCCGGCACGATCCGCGCGAACGCGACGCTGCCCGTCGAGAGCGCGACCGGCCCGCAGCGGGTCGCCGAGCTGGCCCGCCTTGCCGAGAAGCTCTACGCAGAAGCAGACGTCAAGCGCTCCGACATCACGCAGACCGTGCTCGGCAGCCCCGGTGTCTTCGATCCGCGCCGGAACGCCCTGACACTCGCACCAGCGCTGCCCGGGTGGGAGGAGCCGACCGTACTCAGCCAACTGCGCAGCGCGTTCGGTGCGTCGCTGATGGTCGAGAACGACATCGACGCAGCCGCGCTGGCCGAGCAGGCACACGGCCACGGGCGCGGCGTCGACAGCTTCGCCTTCGTCTCCGTGGGTGCGGGGATCGGGATGGGACTCGTGCTGGGCGGTCGGCTGCACAGGGGCGCCCGAGGCGCCGCTGGAGAGATCGGCTATCTTCCGTTCGGCGACGGGCCGCGCCGCACTCGGGACGCACGCCGGCTCGGCCACTTCGAGGCCAGCGCTTCCGCGGCCGGCATCTTGCGCGCTGCCCGTCAGGCCGGCATTCGGCGCCCGGTCTCGCCGCGCAACGTCTTCGCGGCGGCCGCCCACGGCGACGAGCGTGCCGCCCACGTCGTCGCCCACGAGTCGGTATTGATCGCGAAGGCGATATGCGCCGTCACCGCCGTCGTCGATCCGGAACTCGTCGTGCTCGGCGGTGGCATCGGCCAGGCCACCGGCCTGCTCGATGCGGTCCGCCGTGAACTACGGACACTCACCCCGATCCGGCCCGAACTGCGCGCGAGCGCTCTCGGCGACAACGCCGTGGTGGACGGCTGCCTGGCCGCCGGCATCGACCGCGCCTGGGAAATCACCATCGCCGCGATCCACGGTCCGGACAACGCGTGACCTGGGTCGTGGCCGCGGACGGCGGCAACTCCAAGACCGACCTCGTGCTGGCCAACATCGAGGGAGAGGTGCTCGCCCGGGTCCGCACCGCCGGTACCCGCCCGAATATCGACGGGATGCCAGCCATGGCGTCGACGCTCGCGGCCGCCGCACGCTCCGCCGCAGCCCAGGCGGGTGCCACGTCCATCTCGGTCGGCGCGTTCTACCTCGCGAATGTCGACCTGCCCGATGACGAGACCGCTGCCACTGACGCGCTACGTCGGCTGCGCATCGCCGAGCGGGTGGTCGTGCGCAACGACGTGCTTGCCATCCTGCGCGCCGGAACGACCCGTGGCTGGGGCGTCGCGATCACCGCGGGCGCGGGCATCAACGCGGTCGGTGTCCATCCTGACGGTCGCGAGGCACGCTTCCTCGCACTCGGCGATATCAGTGGCGACTGGGGTGGGGCCTACTCCGTCGGTGCGGCCGCGCTGGGCGCGGCGGTTCGCGCCGGCGACGGGCGCGGCCCGGCTACCGTACTGAGCAGTATGGTCGAGGAGGTCTACCGCGCTGCGCCCGAGGACGTCGCCGTCGCTGTCAGCCGCGGCCGAATCCGGCGGCGGGCGCTGCGCGACCTCGCCCCCGCCGTGTTGCGCGCCGCCGACGGCGGCGACGCCGCCGCGTGCGAAATCGTCCTGCGGCTCGCCGACAATGCCGCAGACTTTGCCGTCGCGCTGCTGCGCCGGTTGGACCTGACCGGGGCTGACGCTGACGTCGTGCTGGGAGGACGCCTGCTCCAATCTGCCAACCGGGTGCTGCTGGACCGCGTCCGCGACCGCGTTGCCGCCGCCGCACCGGACGCCAGGCTGCGGGTTCTCGACACGCCGCCCGTGGCCGGAGCGCTGGCAACAGCACTCGAACTGGCAGGCGCTTCCCCCGGCGCACAAGAGCGGGCGCGGAGCCAGCTGACGCCATAGGCCGCACTCCTGCATCCGGAGGCAGGCACGTCGCCACGTCTGGGCCCGTCTGATGCTCCCACTTCGTGACAAACCTGCTGCCTAATGCGGCACGGTTGTCTGCTGACGACGAGAGTTAAGTGCCCATCTCAGTGCACGTCGCATCTGATGAGCCCGTCCGGCAGTGCGTGGCCGGTGTGACGCGCAGCGACCTGATTAGGAGACTGCTGAGTGTCGCTCCGGACAAACACACGGCTACTGAACCGTCGGACTGCTCGCCAATGTAGCTTGCTCCTCGCGGGCTATGCGGGTGAGATGTCCGCTGCCCTCGATGTCCAGGTTGGGTGTGATGCGGTCGAGCCACTTGGGAATCCACCAGGCGTGCCTGCCCAGTAGCGACATCACGGCCGGCACGAGGATCATGCGGATCACGCTCGCGTCGATGAGTACTGCCGCGGCCATGCCGATGGCGAGCATCTTCACAATGGGATTGCCGGGGCACCGCACGTGGATCGGTTACAAGCTCGCGCCGCTGTTCTAACCCGCTGACAAAGCGCCCCGCTGCCCTTCGAGTGGCGGCGCGCACGGGGTTTACCTACCGCCCATATCCGGGCAGAATACGTGCGGGCGCCGAGAGATGCAGGGGTGCGGCACCTGAGATGCGCTCGGCGCCCTGGACGCCCCCGTGGCCAAGTGGGCCGGCCACAGGGGCCGTCCTAGCTCTATCGTTCGAACACCTGTTCGGGTAGCGTGCTGGGTGTGAGCCGTCCGCGGGTGAGCCTCACGATCCCGCCGTGGACCGCGGACCTCGACTACTGGGGCCGTGATGTCGGCGGCGAATGGTGGGCGCTTGTCGTGTGGACGGTGCAGGTGAGCCGCGACGACGGCAGCGGTGCTGTCCATGTCGGTTGCGCCGCATGGGTGCTTGGCCGGTGCGTGGAGCAGCCGCTACAGCCGGTCGACTACCTCGCGGTGCGCCGGATGCAGCTCGGCACCGAACCGGCCGAGTGGCCGGCGCCTGTCGACCGCCCGGGCGCGCACTGGCACGGCTACTACCTTGGTGTCCTCGACGGTGGCGAACCGCAGCTCCCCGCCGAGGCGGGCAGGCCGTGGGAGCACGAGCAGGGCGGCGCCTACGGCTGATGGCGGCGAGTTCTCGATGAGGCGAGGAGTGAACGCAACATCCATCCGCTCTATGCCGAAAGTCGGATGTTCGCGCGTTCGAATGATTCTGCGGTAGACCGCATGACGATCGGTCGGGACGCCGGGACCTGCGCGGAGCGTGCTGAGGCAGGATCGCCGATTCGCGCTGGGATTGGTCTGCTCGTTTGGCTTGGCGCTTCGTCGTTGTGCGCGCCTAACCGCACGCGAGGGTGCCTGGGCCGGGCACTAATTTCAGGCGGGCTGCAACAGATGCCGTGCTGGAGCGTCTAACTGTCATCGGGGCGAGCCTGGGAGGGCACATGGCAGTTGGATCGGCCGCCAGTGCACCGAACGCGGCCACCGTCGACTTCCCGGCGCTCTATCAGGCGCAGTGGTGGCCGATGGTGCGCCTGGCGACCGGACTAGTCGACGACGTGGCTTCGGCCGAGGACGTTGTGCAGGACGCGTTCTCGGCGATGTATCGGCGGGTCGACCAGCTTCGCGATCATTCGGCAGCGGTGGGTTATCTGCGAATCGCGGTGGTGAACGCGGCGCGCTCGGCGCTGCGTCGCCGAGGTGTCGCACGGCGGCACTTGAGGCCGGTGAGCATGGAGGAGGCCGAGCCGGCCGACCACGCCACGCTGCGCAGCGTCGAGCATGAGCTGGCCCGCGGGGCGCTTCGTGGCTTGCCGGATCGACAGCGTGAGGTGCTCACCTTGCGCTACCTGGCCGATCTGTCCGATGAGGAGATTGCGCGAACGCTCGGCATCGGGGAGGGCGGTGTCCGCTCGGCGGCCAGCCGCGGTCTGGCCACGCTGCGCCGCACGCTTGGAGGTCAGCCGTGAACGACAGTGAGCAGCGGATAAGGCAGTTGCTGAACGAGTCGGTGGACGCCCGGCTCGGGCCACGGCGGCCGGCGCCCCCGTTTGCGCCGCGCCGGGTCAGGCGGCTGGGCCGTATCGGGCCGTGGGCGGCGCCGCTCGTCGCAGCGGCCTGCGTCGCGGCTGTGGTCGGCGCGACGATCGGTGTCGCGCACCTCGCCTCATCCGGTCATCACCCGCAGCCGGGCAGGTCGGTGCCGCCACCGACGCCTACGCCCACCACGGCGCCCAGCTCACCCCCGCAGCCCGGCAAGAGCACCGCACCCACCTCGAACACGGCGGCCCGGAAGCGCACCACATCGGTACCCGGCCTCGTCCTTGAGCCGTCCTCATATGGCTTCCTGCGTCCGTCGGGGTGGAGCGAGCAGCCGCTACGCAACTACGGCGGCCCGGCCAGCTTCGCAGCGTTCACGGGCACGCCGGTCGACTCGACGCTCACCGTGCCAGCGGCATCGTCGATCCTGTACGAGGTCAACGGTGGGTCGCTCGGCGTGCTGTACGACACGAACCACCAGCCCGTCTTGGCCGTTGCGCTGGGAGAGGCGCGCTGCACGGTCGCCGACCAGCACGCGATCACGTCGAACACGATTGCGTTCGCCTGCGCTCGCGTGGCCGGGCAGACTCCCTCCGGCATCCTCGTGGTCGAGCCGTACCCTCAAGGCAGCAAGCAACTAATCGTCACGCTGGCAGCGGGCGAGCAGGTCGCGGCAACCGAGATCCTGAACAGCTTCCGAAGCACCGCAAGCAACACGACGAACTCGCCACCGGTTGCTGCCGGACGTTGGACCGACAATCATCTTGTCATCACCGCTCACGCTCTGGGCGCGGTCTCGGTCGGCATGACCATGACGGAGGCGGCGCACGCGGCCGGGTTCACAAGCTTCACCGCTATCGGTGACGCCGTCAGCATCCCGACACCGTGGCAGGGACCCGCACGAAGCGCTGCCGGATACCCCGAACTCTACGTCTCACACTGGGCCGGACCGAGCGGGTCAACTCAAGCCTTCACCTGCGTCGGTGCCTTCCTCGGAACGTCTACCGCCAAACAGGTGATCACCACACCCGAGGGAGTCCGCCTCGGCGACCCGGCCTCACGAATCTTGGCCGTATACGGGTCACGAGCACACTACGTCCCGGCACCACAAAGCGGGATGGACCCACGTGCCGGGTACGTCATCTCCGACAATGGCTACGACCTCGTCTTCAAGCTCGACCCGCACGGCCGACAGATCGTCGCGATCGCGGGCGGTCTCGACCCTGTCACCCCCAGCACATGCGTGGGCTGACGAGCACGCGCTGGCGGTCCGCCCGACCTCTCAGGCCGCCATAGCGACAGTGATCACAGACGTGAAGCGAGACTAGAACCGCCCGGATCTGCCGCTCCTCGCGCGTGGAGGCGTGCGGCGCTAGTCGTTGCTTGACCTTGACCGTAACGCGCGCGGGCAGGCGGCTAGCTGCCATGGAGACCTTGATGATGGTGCCGGCCACCTCCGGCAGTACGAACCTGGTCGTCGATCAATTGAGCCGTGCGGTGGCCGCGCATCTGGCCCGGTACAAGGGCAGTCGCGGATGCACACCGCCTCGGATCTGCGCAGCTACCTCGACTGGTGCGCCGCCCGGCGGCTGGAGCCGCTGTCCGCGTCTCGGGTGCATGTGGAGTTGTGGGTTCGGTGGATGCAGGAGATCCGCCGCCTGCAGCCGGCGACGGTGTCGCGGCGGGTGTCGGTGGTAGCCGGCTTCTACCGCGCCTGCGTCATCGACGGCGTGCTGACCGCGTCGCCCGCCGAACACGTCCGTCGACCGCGGGCGGCCGCGAGTAACGCGTGTTCTTGGCCCTCGACGTCGAGCTTGAACAGGTCGACACCGTGGAGCAGGGACCGTACGTCGAGCGCGGGCACGTCAATCGCCACGACCTCTTCTTGCCCATTCCCGGTGGAAGCTCGGAGTCGGCAGCCAGGAACGCGACGGTCGGCAGCGCGCGTTGATCGGCCGGCACGTGCAGCTGGATCGAGGAAACGGAGGGATCCGCAGTGGCGGCTGCCGCGATGACCTGGACCGAGGCGACGCCGTTGAGGTCGAGGTTGCTCCGGCAGACCTCGTGGGAGATCGGATGGGGCTCGACGGCGACGTAGCAAGCCGATGTGACCGCCTGGCCGCCCTGCACGCTGAAGTAGCCGACGTTGGCCCCAAGTTCGAGCACACCCTGTCACTGCCGACATAAGTATCGCCACCAGGGCGCCAGCTCGGGTTCCCAGCCTTGCTCGCCGAGCCAGTACAGCTGCGCGAGCACAAGGGAGTCGGCGGCGACAAATGACAGGTGTGGCCGGTCGGCAAGCCGGAACGTTCGGACTGCATCGGGAATCCCACCGTCGCGCAGGCCGCGGAGAACCGTCAGCCGGGCCCGACCGGCCAGCGAGGTCGCAGTGGGGTCCGAGACGGGCCGCCTGAGCATGTCGGCCACGTTCGGCGGCAGCCGGCGGACGATCGCTCTCGCTCCGCGTCGCTCTGCTGACCGCACCAGGCGACGCGCGCCCGAGACAGGGGTCGCGTCGTGGTCCGAACCGTTACGACTGCGCACGTCCTGACTCCCTCGCGTTCTGCGAGGCGACGTCGCGCAGCTCGCCGAACAGCAGCGCGGCGCTCTCCTGCCATGTCGGAAGACCAGCCGCGCGCCGCCGGGCGGCATTTCCCAGGTGGATCCGCAGCCCCTCGTCGTCAGCGAGCCGCCGCAGCGCCCCCGCAAGCGCCTCGACGTTTCCTGGTGGGACGACCAGTCCCTCCTTTCCGTCGCGGGCGAGGTGCGGAAGGTTCCCTGCGGCATAGCCGATCACCGGCCGGCCGGCCGCCATCGCCTCCCCGTACACGGTGCCGTAGGGCTCTCGCGAGCTTGCGAGCACGAAGGCGTCGGTCGCCTGGTAGAGGGCTGCGACCTGCTCCGTCGGGAGTGGGCCGTGTACGACGACGCGACTGGCGAGGTCAGGAGCGGCGATGCGAGCGCGAACAGCGGCGGCGTACGCCGGATCGCTCCCGGTGTCGCCGACCAGGTGGAGTGTGATGGCCTCCTCGGGGAGCCGGCTCAGCGCCTCGAGCAGGTCGAGTAGGCCCTTCCGGGCGACCCAGTTCCCGACCGAGAGGAACGCTGCCCGCCGCCCGTGGCGCGCGTCGGCGGGCAGGCCGGTAGCCGCGGGCGCGACGTCCCGGCCCGGAGGGACGACTCGGAGGCGGGCACGGGCACAGCCCGTTGCGACCAACTCGTCCGCGAGCGCCGTGCTTGCGACGAGCAGGCGCGCGGTCGAGCGGTAGGCCGCGCGGTCAAGGACAGCCTGCATCGCCGTGCGGACGCGACCGTGATCGATACCGCCGGGCGGCTGGTGCAGCATCCCGACGACCGGCACCCGCGGCCACCGAACCGGCAGCCATGGCGCGAGGAAGCCAGCCGCGATGGAGTCGAGCAGCAGTACGTCGGGGTGCTGACGAGCGATTCGGTGTAGCACCGCCAACCCGGCGGCCGCGCCCAGTGGAAACACCACATCTGGCACCGACACGAACTCAACCCGTGCCTCGTTGTCAGGGGCGAGCGCAGCCATCCGCCGGTGGTAGAGGTACCCGCCGGTGAGACTGTGTGGATCGCCGAGCGTGACGAGAGTAACCGATACCACATGCGTATCGTCCACGTCGCGCCCACGCCGTTCGGGGCGGCTGGGCTGTTCGGGGGCGGCGAGCGGTACCCGATCGAGCTGGCGCGTGCGCTCTCGCGACACGTCGACGTCGAGCTCGTGACGTTCGGGCCGGAGCCCGGGTTTCGTATCGACCCCACCGGGCTACGGATCCGCACCCTCCGGCCGCTGGCCTACGCGCGTGGGCACCCGGCCCACCCGATCGCGCCCCGTCTGGCGTTCGCGCTCCAGGCCGCCGACATCGTGCACACCCACCACACCCGCAGCGCGCCGAGCCGTCTCGCGGCAGTGGCTGCTCGCGCGCGCGGCCAGCGGCTGGTTACCACGGACCATGGGCTCGGCGGCGGTGGGTGGCTTGGTGTATTGCCAGCCCTATTCGACCGATTCCTGACCGTGTCGCGATTCGCCGCCTCGGTGCTGGGAGCACCGCCGGCCAGGACTCGCGTGGTGTACGGCGGCGCCGATACCTGGCGGTTCGCACCTGAGCCCGGCGCTCCTCGGGACGGGGTGCTCTCGGTCGGGCGGCTGACTCCGCACAAGGGCGTGGACCGGCTTATCCAGGCGTTACCCGACGGCGCACACCTCACCGTCGTCGGCACGGGTGGGCACGACCCGAGGTCGCCAGCCCGGGAGTACCCCGCGCTGCTGCACCGGCTCGCCTCCGGACGACAGGTGACCTTCGCCGGTGCCGTCCCCGACCCCGAGCTCCCCGCCGTGCATCGGCGCGCTGCCGTGTTCGTGCTGCCCACGGTCAAGCGCGACTGCTACGGGCGCGAGTTCTCGACGTCCGAACTGCTCGGGCTCAGCGTGCTCGAGGCGATGGCGAGCGGAGCGCCGGTGGTGGCAAGTCGGCTCGACGCGCTGCCCGAGATCGTCCGCGACGGCGAGACCGGATTCCTCGTGACGCCAGGCGACGCGGAGGAGCTGCATGAGCGGATCGCGCAGTTGCTTTCCGACCGGGCGTCAGCCGCGCGGATGGGAGCCCGCGGACGAGAGCTGGTGCTCGAGCGATTCAGCTGGGAGGCGTGCGCGAAGCGCTGCCTTGCCGCCTACGAGGAGCTGGGTCACAACGCGCCGCGGTAGCCGCCGAACGCCACCGGCGATTCCCACACCCGCACCGCTAGCGCCACGCCGGACAGCGGCCCCAGTGCTTCGGCCAACCGTTCATACAGCCAACGCGCGAACACCTCGACCGTCACCCCGGCGGCCTGCTCGGGCAGGATCTTGTCAAGGTTGGCGTCCGCGAGCGCTCTCGCTGCATCTTCCAAGGCCCCACCCAGCACGTCGAGATCGACGACCATTCCCCGGTCGTCCAACTCCTCTCGCCTCGCGACCACCTCCAGCCGGTAGTCGTGCGAGTGCAACTCGCCCTCCGGGGGTGGCATCCCGGGCATGACGTGGAAGGCCCGCACCTGCGCCGCTGCTCCTGTCTCGTACATGTGGCAATCTTCTGCCGCCGGCCTATCTGTAGCGAAGCGAGACGTGCAGCACGCCAGGCGTGCGGCGATCCAGCGCCTCGTAGGCGGAGGCGGCGTCCTCGAAGGCGATCTCGGTGGTGGGGAGGGCAGACAGCGGCAGTTCGTTGAGCAAGTCGCAGACGACGCGCCGCCGCCGCGGGATGTCCCACCGAGGGCTGAGCCGCGCGGGGATCGTGGACACCTGGGTGGCCCGTATGGTCAGCCGGCGGCGGTGGAACGCGGCACCGAGGGGAAGGGACAGGGGCTGCGTGCCGTACCAGGACCCGACGAGCGCGGTGCCCTCGTGGGCGAGCAGCGCCAGGTTGCCGGGCAGGGCGTCAGGTGCCCCGGACAACTCGACTAGTAGCGGTACGCCACGGGGAGCCAGCCGACCCGGAAGCTCCTCCGGAGCCAGCGCCGTCACGCCGAGCCGCGCCGCCACTGCGCGCCGGTCCGGGATGGGTTCGGCCGCGATCACTCTCGCCCCGGCACGCTGGAGGAGCAGCGCAGTGAGGACACCGACCGTACCGAGGCCGAGGACAACGACCTGCTCATGCGCGACGGGCCCCGCGTCCAAGGAGATCTGCAGGGCTGTCTCGACGAGGGGAAGGAGGGTCGCCGCGCGCGCGTCAGACTCTGGCGCGAGCACCACCGTCTCGGTCTCGGCGACGACGAACCAGTCCTGATGTGGGTGGAACGCGAATACGAGGCTGCCGATCGGCACCGTCCCGCGGGATTCCTCGACGACGCCTACACAGCTGTAACCGTAGGCGAACGGAAAGCGGAACGTACCGGCGAGGGAACCGAGCCGCTCATCGAGCGGAAGGTCGGGGTCGATCAGGCCCCGGTAGGCCAGGAGCTCAGTCCCCGTGCTGATCCCCGAACAGAGCGTTCGGACGAGCAACTCGCCGGGAGACGGTTCGGGCACGTCGACCGCTGTCACATCAACCTGCCGTGGCGCCGTGAACAGCAGCCGGCGGCCTGCACGCACGCGGCACCCTCCAAGGCAGAAGATGCGACCATATCCGTCGGATGCCGCATGGGAGCGAGGGGGTGAGCGATGGCTGTGGCACCGGTTCAGCCGGACGACTCCGTACCGCGCGAGGTCGCGTCCGTGCCTCTTCCGACGCCGTTCGGCGAGTTCCAGGCGCATGCTTTCGAGACCGGAGCCGGCGTGGTCTACCTCGCGCTGGTGTTCGGCGCGATCGGCGACGGGGAGTCGGTGCTGACCCGGCTGCACTCCGAGTGCGTCACCGGCGATGCTCTCGGCTCACTGCGCTGTGACTGTGGCGTGCAGCTCCGGTTGGCCATGCGAACCGTCGCCGCGGAGGGCCGTGGTGTGGTCGCCTACCTCACCGACCAGGAGGGGCGCGGCATCGGACTGGTCAACAAACTGCGGGCGTACGTCGAGCAAGATGGCGGCGCCGACACCGTGGATGCGAATCACCGGCTCGGACTCGAGGCGGACCTGCGCGACTACCAGACCGCTGCCGCAGTGCTTACGGCGCTCGGCATCCGCTCGGTGCGCCTGCTGTCGAACAACCCGGCGAAGGTGTCCGGGTTGCAGGGTCGAGGCGTGACGGTCGAGTCGCTTCAGCCACTGAGCACCGCCGCCCACAGCCGCAACCGCGCGTATCTCAGGACTAAGCAGGTGCGGTTCGGCCATCTGCAGCCGGCTGGCGAAAGGCTCGTGGCCGTACCCGCTGCACCGGTGGACGTCGGCCGCCTGCTCGGACCGCTTCCGGTGCCCTCGACCCGTCCGGCGGTCATCGTAAAGTTCGCGCAGACCCTGGACGGGCGCATCGCCACCACTACGGGCGACTCCAAGTGGATCTCCGGTGAGGCGGAGCGGCAGGTGGCGCACGCGATGCGCGCCGCATGTGATGCTGTCCTCGTCGGGGCGCAGACCGTCCTCAACGACGACCCACGCCTGACGGTGCGGATGGTCCCCGGCGCGTCGCCGTTGCGCGTGGTGCTGGACTCGATGTTGCGTACACCGCTCACCGCGCAGGTGCTGTCAGACGATGCAGGCACGCTGATCTTCTGCCACGCCCGCGCCGACCGCGGGCGTCGCCAGGCGCTGACGCGCAGCGGTGTCGCGGTGCACGAGGTGGAGGCCGACGCTCGTGGTTTGCGCCTCGATACGGTGCTGCCGATGCTGAGGTCGCTCGGCGTCCGGTCGCTGCTCGTCGAGGGCGGCGGGCGGGTGATCACCTCCATGCTCGCGGCCGGTGTCGTCGACAGGCTTGTGGCCTCGATCTCACCCACGATCATCGGGACCGGGATCGACACGGTCGGTCCGCTCGGTGTCGGCAAGATCGCCGACGGAGTTCGCCTCGACCGGCGCCGCGTCTACCTCGCGGGTGACGACATCCTGCTCGGCTTCGACGTCACGCCGCTGCAAGGCGTCGAGTCCGGCTGCGGACCGTCGACTCGGATCGGTGATCCGTCGTGACTCCCGGCACCACGCGTCCTGCACCCGTATCCAACGAGCGGTTCGACCCGCGCCCGGGCCAATGGTCGAGGCTGAATCTTGACCGCTGGCGCCGCGGACGCGGCCGCGAGCTCGGACGGGATAGGCAGCGGCATGGTGCGTCAAAGCGTGCCGTTGGCGATGACGTGCAGCAGTTGGTCTTCGAGGCGGAGCGCGGCGCGTTGCCGCCCAGCCGGAGACCGACGTTGACCTGGCGCCGGCCAGGGTGATCAGCCCGCAGCCGTTGACGACCCGGTCCCGCACAGTTGCCGGCGACGTTCTCCGGGCGGACCGCGCCGCCGGCCGCGGATTATCCGGAACCGGACGCTGATTGCCGATTCGCTCGTCCCCGACGCGCCGCGTTCGACCTGCTCACCGACCGGCTCCAGCCCGGCCCGCCCGCCGCGGCTGGAGATCCCGGCCAGCATCTTAGGGGCCGATCCCGCCCGACGCCGGCTGGTATTCCAGCCGTTGGCGTGCGGCTGCCGGTCGGAGATCATCTCTCGGTTTAAGTTGGCCATCGTCTCCATCACGTAGTGATCCTGGATCAGGGCGCGACGGTCAGCGAAACTCATCACTCGCCACCGGAATGCCGGAATCCGTCGTCGTCGGCTTGGGGTTGGGGGCTGGTCACAGATTCCTTAGCTGGACGGCACCAAGACCAGGGCTGAGGCGTGGAGGTGAACGTCCCTCTCGTGGCTTACGGATAGGTCACGAGATGGACCGTGTGAATCCGGTTGGTCGTCGGGTTGCCGGACACGTCGACGATTCCTGCCCCTGCGCGGATTCATCGCCGCCGGCGGCGAATCGCTCTCGAGATATCTGAACAAGCTGAGTTCCTGCCAGCGGTAAGGCCCGACTGGCGCGCGCCGTCATATTTCCGGCATCTTTGTAATGTTGCTGTACTCATGGCCCTCCGAGCGGGCGCGTCTTTTGGGGTCCGGAATTCCTGTCCTGTCTCGCAGATGGCAACAGCAGCTCGGAGGGACTCAATGGGGGCTGAGCTCAACCCGGTGGGGCGCCTGCACACGTTTGGCCAAAGCCTGTGGCTGGACAGCATCAACCGGGTGATGCTGCGCTCGGGTGCTCTTGCCCGTTACGTGCGGGAGCTGGCGGTCACTGGACTGACGTCTAACCCGACGATCCTTGGGCACGCCATGGCCGCCGTATCGGACTATGACGGGTCCTTGGCCCGCCTCGTGGACGGGGGCGTCAGCGATTCACAGGATCTCGTGTATGCCCTAGCTCTGGAGGATCTGGCCGAAGCGGCGGAACTGTTCCGGCCGGAGTGGGACCGCACAGCTGGCCCGGATGGCTATGTGTTGCTGGAGGTGCCGCCCGGATGTCGCCTACGACGCTACCGCGACCATCGCCCTGGCCGCCGGCTGCATGAGCAGGCCGGCTTCCCCAACCTGCTTGTCAAGATCCCCGGCACACCGCAGGGTTGACCGCCATGGAGGAGGCGATCACCGCCGGGATCGGAGTGAATGTGACGCTGCTGTTCTCCGAGACCCACTACCTACGCACCGCCGACGCCTACCTCCGCGCCCTGGAGCGCCGCCGCAGCTCCGGATTGGACCTGGCCGTGCCCTCTGTGGCCTCGCTGTTCATCTCCCGCTGGGACTCGACCGCCGATCCGTTGCTCCCGCCCGCGCTGCACGGCGGACTCGGGCTAGCGATGGCGCAGAAGACCTATGCGTCCCACCTGCAGCTGTTGTCGGACAAGCGGTGGCAGGCCCTGGCCGAGGCGGGCGCGCGCCCGCAGCGGGTTCTGTGGGCCTCCACCTCTACCAAGGACTCGGACCTGCCGGACACCTACTACCTGGGCCGCCTGGCCGCCCCGGGCACAATCGACACGGCCCCGGAAAAGACGCTGCTTGCTTCGCCGATCACGGCAGCCTTGACCAACGCCTCGAGCCGGACTATGCGGCCGCCGAGCGGACCATCGCGGCAATCGCCGACGCCGGTATCGATGTCGACATCCTCGCCGAACGTCTACAACGCGAAGGGGCGGACAGGTTCAGCGCGGACTGGGCTCTTCTCGCTGCGATACAGCAGAAGGAAGGCAAGCCAGAAACCCGCAGCGGCGGCTAAGCCAGGCCTTCCCAGAGGGAGGTGATGCGGTCTGAGCCCGCGGAATGGTTCCGCGGCTCCGAACGTGATCACAGCGCTGACGGCGCCGCTTCGACCCGGCGCAAGGCTGCGGCAGAATAAGCACATGGCTGACGGATCGGGGACCAAGCCGATGGTGATCGTCGGTGGCGGAAAGGCCGGAGGCACTGCCGCCGCGACTTTGCGTGAGGCAGGTTTCGGCGGGCCGATCGTGATCATCAGCGGGGAGTCAGGTATCCCGTTTGGCCGTCCCCCACTGTCGAAGACCTACCTGCGATCAGAGGAAGATCTCTCGGGCTGGTACGTCGAGCCGGCCGATTGGTATGAGGTCCATGACGTTGAGCTCGTCGAATCCAACGTCACGGCCGTCGATCCCGTAGCGCACACGCTGCTCTTGGACTCGGGCCGAGAATTGGGATATCAGAAGGTCCTGATCGTGACAGGTGGGCGGAACCGGCCGCTGCAGGTTCCGGGGGCCGAGCTGCCTGGAATCTACTACCTGCGAACGGTGGCCGAGTGCGATGCGATCAAGCGCGAAGCCGTGGCGGGCCGGCGAGCGGTCGTGGTCGGGATGGGTTTCATCGGCTGCGAGGTGGCGGCCTCGCTGGCGCAGCTGGGGCTTCAGGTGACGGCGGTCTATCCGGGCACAAACCCGTTGGAACGGGTCCTGGGTGAGCAGGTCGGGGCACTGATCGGTGCTATTCACCGCTTGAAAGGAGTGCGGCTGCTCGCCGGACCTCAGGTTGCCGGGTTTGACGGGACCGAGCGCGTGACGGCAGTGATGACCGACGACGGTAACCGGATCCCGTGCGATTTTGCCGTCGTAGGCGTCGGCATAGTCCCGAACGTGTCAGCCTTCGCGGGGTCTTCGGTGGCACAGCAGAACGGAATCCTCGTCGACGAACAGTGCCGCACCAGCGCACCGGACATCTACGCGGCCGGGGACGTCGCCAACCATCTCCACCCCATTCTCGGCCGGATCCGCGTCGAGCACTACAACAGCGCCGCACGTCACGGAGCCGCGGCCGCGCAGTCGATGCTGGGCTCGGCAGTCCCCTTTGACTACATCCACAATTTCTGGTCCGACCAGTACGAGCACACGCTCCAGTACGTCGGCCACGCGACCAGGTGGGACGACTTCGCCGTCCGCGGGAACCTGACGGAAGGCATGGCTATCGGCTTCTACCTGGACGGCGGAGTCGTGCGCGCTGCCGTGGGCTTCGACCGGGGCGGAGATCCCGAGTGGGAAGCCGAGTCCGAGATGGCCGCCTGCGCGCATCTCGTGGCCCGGCGCGCCCAGCCCGATCGCAACGCCCTAACTGATGAGCAAACGGATCTGCAGTCGCTGGCCAACTGACTCCACGCACTTGGTGGCTGGTCGCTCACCGGAGATCACATGCTAAGGCCGGGCAGACCGGCAGCCGCGCCGCACACACACGGCATTCAGCCAAACCCAAGATCAACAATTTTCAAACGAATTTGCATCGGTGCATCCAGGCTAACCGTTGCTCTCTGAGGCTCGTAATCGCATGCCTGGATCGCGGTGCCCGAGATTTGCCTCGCCGCCATCGGCCGTGCAAATTTGCAGTGGCGGACTTTGCGAGCCGAGTCTGAGTCGCCTGGCGAAGTGGAAACGGCTAGTACGTGCCGGACGATGCTGCACGCGCACGGGCGCAGCGGCACGGTCGACGTCACGATCGCGCTCAGCATGCACCTGCCCGGGCTCGCGGAGCAGCACGTCACCGCCGCCGCGCGCCGGCCGAATCCCCGCGAACGCGCCGTTGCTGTGCTTCGGTGCTGTACGGAGACAGAAGACGCCAGTCAGTACCTTGGGGAGCCTGACCGAGCGTGCGCCGGCCAGCCCTGGGCGCATCCCGGACACCCGGACAGGTCAACTGGGAGCGAGATGGTTTACAACGACGTGATCGAGAAGATCGGGATGACGATCGATGCCGGCGGAGTCGTGATCATCGTGGCCGGCGCGGCGATCGCGTTCGTGGCCAGCGCCGTCCAGCTCGCCCGGCGCGAGAGAGTGACGTCTACCGGCGTCTCCGCCAGCGGCTGGGCCGGGCCATCCTGCTCGGCCTGGAGCTGCTGGTGGCCGGCGACATCGTCCGTACCGTCGCCGCCTCGCCCAGTCTGACCGGCGTGGCGATCCTGGCCGGGATCGTCCTCATCCGCACCTTCCTGAGTTTCTCGCTGGAGGTCGAGACAACCGGGAGATGGCCATGGCAGAAACGAGACATCGCTGCCCCCTAACGCGGATTCACCGTTCTGCCTGAAAATCAGCGGTAGTTGATCTTCGGTTCGGGTTGCTGGGTTCGGGGTGTGGGTGAGCAGCTGATCGGCGCTGTTGCGTTGGCGCGCTGGGCGCGGCGTCGAAACACTGAGGCGGTGATCACGTCAGGGTCTGGATCGTTCGCGCCGGCGGGTTACCGCTTCGCGGGTGAAACCGGCGTGGAGGACACCACGGCATTGTCCCTGGACGGCTACCGATCAACAACCGAGTGGTCGCTGTACGTCGTGTCTTATCTGCGCGACCAGGACGTTCACCGAACTGAAGCGCGGCATCGAGGGCATCAGCCAACGCATGCTCACTGTCACGCTGCACGGCCACGAACGCCGAAAAGAACGCCGAAAACCAACTGCACATCAGCGACGACAAACGCCTCGTCACCCGATACGCCAACTACATAGCCACCATCATGACCGCGTACCAATGACCACCCCAAGCTGTCAGATTTGGTAGAAGCACCCCGGCAGTTGCCCCGGCTGACGCCGTCGACACACGAGCCACGCGTCGCGGCCGTGCACGGGCCGCGGTGTGGCCGCGACCCGCGGCGGCCGTCGCGCTGGAGCCGTGCAATGGCTCGTGCAATGAGCTACCGGTACCCGTAAGAGTTCCTGGCAGTCAGAATCGCCGCATCCCGGAACAGAGCGAACCAGAGAAACGGGTGCGGCCGTGACTCACCGGTTTGCACAGCGGGACTCGTGATCCGAGTCGTTGTCTGGCGATGGTGTCAACGAGCTGGTCGAAGGATCCGGTACACGCAGGCCGCTTTAGTGGCGTGGCGTCGTCGCGGGCCGGTCCAGGCGGAACAGGTCGGGCCGGGCGTAGTGGCCCACGACGTCGAGGTCGAGGTATGCGCCCTCGGCGGTGCTCAGGTCAATGTCGGCGACGAGCACGTCCGGTCGGTCGAAGGATGGGCCGGCGATGAAGCGGCCGAGTGGGTCGATGATGCAGCTGCCGCCGCGGATGATCACGCTGTCGGACTGCGGATGGTCTGGGTGCAGTGCGAGGAACTCCGGCGGGTAATCATGCCCGAGCGCGAACTGGTTGGCCGACAGCACATGGCAGCGGCCCTCGACGCTGATGTGGCGCATGGTGGCGGTCCAGGTGTCGCGGCCGTCGACCGTCGGCGCGCAGTAGAGCTGGACGCCCTGTTCGTACAGGCCGGTGCGGTACAGCGGCATGTAGCTCTCCCAGCAGATGGCCAGGCCGATGCGCCCGACGCCCGAGTCAACGACGGCGATGTCGGAGGCGTCGCCGCGGCCCCAGATCAACCGTTCGGTTCCGGTGGGCACGAGCTTGCGGTGCCGGCACAGCAGCGTCCCGTCGGGTGCGAGCAGCACCGCCGTGCAGTACAGGGTTCCGCCGCTGCGCTCGACCACGCCGACGACGGCATGGACCCGACGGTCGGCGACCCGGCCCCGGATGCGGTCGAACGCATCGCCGGGGATCTCGACCGCCGATGCGCGGTACCGCGCGAACAGCGCCCGCCCGTCGTCGGAGCGCTCGCCGACGACGGCGCCGAACGTCGCGCCTTTCGGATAGCCGCCGATGAACGCTTCGGGGAACACCACCAGCTCGGCCCCGGCGGCGGTTGCCTGCGCCAGCAGCGTCTCGAAGCGGTCAAGGGTCTCGGCGAGGTCGAAGATACGGGATGCGGCCTGCACGACCGCGACGCGACAGGTACCCATCCGTCGATGGTGACCGTGTCGTCCAGGCGCCCGGCGACGTCCGGGTCCGCCGCCCGCTCCAGGACGTCCGTACGAGCCCGGCTTCCGGGTCGCATCAGACCTCGGCAGGCAGAGTTCGCGAGTACCGAGCCGTAGCCCAGCCGCGAAAGGGCACACAGCTGCGGCACCCGACGGTATGGCGGCACCGGCTGCTACGGCGCTCGGGCCCCGCATGTCAATGTGCCCACGCGAGAGCCCGGCCCACAATTGGCCCGCAAACCCTTGCCCACTCATACCGTTGGTGTCCAATTCGGCGCCAGCGATGCACAGTGATCGCTGCCAACGCCGCGCGCTCCTACGACAAACCCCACACTGGCCG
>JBKPQY010000245.1:0-4266 GCA_046734315.1 Actinomycetota bacterium
TGACACTTGGCTGCCCGCCGACGTCCGGCCGGGCGATCTGCTCGCCGTCGCCGGCACTGGGGCGTACTGCCGCAGCATGGCCAGCAACTACAACTACGTCCCCCGTCCGCCTGTGGTTTCCGTATGCAGCGGTACGGCGAATGTGCTGGTACGGCGAGAGACCGAGGACGATCTGCTTCGCCTCGACACGGGAATCACGCCATGAAGGTCGCGATCCTGGGTTGCGGCGTCGTCGGCTCGCAGGTCGTCCGCCTGCTGCGCGAGCAGGCCGATGATCTGGCGGCCCGGATCGGGACCCCGCTCGAGCTCGTCGGGATCGCGGTACGCCGGCCCAACCGGCACCCGGATGTCCCGGCCGAGCTGCTGACTACCGACGCGGCTGGTCTGGTGGCATGCGACGACGTGGACATCGTGGTCGAGGTCATCGGCGGCATCGAGCCGGTGCGGACGTTGTTGCTGGATGCTCTCCGCGGCGGTAAGAGCGTCGTCAGCGCGAACAAGGCATTGCTTGCTGAAGACGGCGCCACGCTGCACGACGCGGCCGCGGCGGCACAGGTGGACCTGTACTACGAGGCGGCCGTCGCCGGGGCGATCCCGCTGTTGCGCCCGCTGCGGGAATCGCTGGCCGGCGATCGCATCAATCGGGTCATGGGCATCGTCAACGGCACCACGAACTTCATCCTCTCCCGCATGGACGCGACCGGTTCGGGCTTCGACGAGGCGCTGGCCGAGGCCACCGCTCTGGGCTACGCCGAGGCCGACCCGACCGCTGACATCGACGGCTTCGACGCGGCGTCCAAGGCGGCGATCCTCGGCGGGCTGGCGTTCCACACCCGCGTGACCGCAGGCGACGTGTACCGCGAGGGCATCGCCGACGTGAGCGCCGCCGACATTGCGAGCGCCAAGGCGATGGGTTGCACGATCAAGCTTCTGGCGATCTGTGAGCGTGCGGGCGATGGAGTGTCCGTGCGGGTGTACCCGGCGATGATTCCGCGCAGCCATCCGCTGGCCGGTGTCGGGGACGCGTTCAACGCCGTGTTCGTCGAGGCGGACGCCGCCGGTTCCTTGATGTTCTACGGCCGCGGCGCCGGGGGAGCGCCGACGGCGAGTGCGGTGCTGGGCGACCTGGTCGCGGTGGCCCGCAACCGGCGCATCGGCAGCCGCGGCGCCGGCGAGAGCGCGTACGCGGAACTGCCCATCCTGCCCATGGGCGATGTCGCGACCCGCTATCACATCGCACTCGACGTGGCCGACCGGCCGGGCGTGCTGGCGGGCATCGCCGGGGCGTTCGCCGAGCAGCAGGTCAGCATCCAGACCGTCCGGCAGGAAGGACGCGGCGACGCGGCGACGCTGGTCATCGTCACCCACAGCGCAGCTGACTCGGCACTGGCCAAGACGGTCGACCAGCTCACCGGGATGGAGTTCATCCGGCGGGTCGCGAGTGTCATGCGCGTCGAGGGGATGCCCGGTGAATGAGGACGCGCGTCCGCAAGGGTGGCCCGGCGTCATCGAGGCCTACCGGTCCCGGTTGCCGGTCACCGACGCCACGCCGGTGATCACCCTGCGGGAGGGCGGCACTCCGCTCCTTTCCGCTCCTACACTTTCGCACCGGACGGGCTGCCAGGTGTACCTGAAGGTCGAGGGCGCCAACCCGACGGGCTCGTTCAAGGACCGCGGCATGACGGTCGCGATCTCCAAGGCGGCCGAAGAGGGCGCCAAGGCGGTGATCTGCGCGTCCACGGGCAACACCTCGGCCAGCGCCGCAGCGTATGCGGTACGCGCGGGCATGACGTGCGCGGTACTTGTCCCTCAGGGAAAGATCGCGCTGGGCAAGATGGCGCAGGCGCTCGTGCACGGGGCCAAGTTGCTCCAGGTCGACGGCAACTTCGACGACTGCCTGGAGCTTGCCCGTAAGCTCGCCGTCGACTACCCGGTGGCGCTGGTCAACTCGGTCAATCCGCACCGCATCGAGGGGCAGAAGACCGCGGCGTTCGAGATCTGCGACGTGCTGGGCCGCGCCCCGGACGTGCACTGCATCCCGGTAGGCAACGCGGGGAACATCACTGCGTACTGGCGTGGCTACTGCGAGTACCGAACCACTCCTCGCTTGTTCGGCTTCCAGGCGGCGGGTGCCGCACCGCTCGTGATCGGCGCCCCGGTGAAGGCACCAGTGACGATCGCCACCGCGATACGGATCGGCAACCCCGCGTCGTGGGTAGGTGCAGAGACCGCGCGCGACGAGTCGCGTGGTCTCATCGATGCCGTGACCGACAAGCAGATCCTCGAGGCGTACCGGCTGTTGGCACGCTCCGAGGGGGTGTTCGTCGAGCCTGCGTCAGCGGCGAGTGTCGCCGGGCTGCTTGCCACTGCCGCGGACGGCCGGCTTGCAGGTGGTTCGGTCGTCGTGTGCACGCTCACCGGCCATGGGCTCAAGGACCCCGAGTGGGCCATCTCCGGAGCCCCCAAGCCGATCACCGTCCCGAGCGACGGCCACGAGGCCGCCCTTGCGCTGGGGCTGGCGTGATGAGCGAGCACCGCAGGGTCGCCGCGCCGGGCCGAGGCGCGCAAGCTCATCACAGCGATGAGCCCTCGCGCGAAGAGCGGGGGGCGTGATGAGCGAGCACCGCAGGGTCGCCGCGCCGGGCCGAGGCGCGCAAGCTCATCACAGCGATGAGCGCTCGCGCGAAGAGCGGGGGGCATAGTGCCGCGGCCGGCGTTTCGGGCGGGCACCGTGCACGTACGCGTGCCGGCCACGAGCGCCAACCTGGGCCCGGCGTTCGACGCCGTCGGCGTCGCGCTCGCACTCTACGACGACGTCGTGGCCCGTATCGGCGACGACGGGCTGGTGCTCGACGTGGCCGGCGAGGGCGCAGACGAGGTTCCGCGCGACGACACGCACCTGGTCGCACGCGCGATGCGCACCGTGTTCGAGCGGCTGGGCGGGCAGCCGCGCGGCATCGAGCTGGTGTGCGCCAACCGCATCCCGCACCGCCGGGGGATGGGTTCGTCGGCGGCTGCGATCGTGGCCGGCGTGCTTATCGGCCGGGCGCTGGTGGTGGGCGGTGACATTGCGCTAGCTGACGCACACCTGCTGGATTTGGCTGCGGAGCTGGAGGGACATCCGGACAACGTTGCCGCGTGTCTGTTCGGCGGGCTGACAATCGCCTGGACGGACGACGGCGGCACCGAGGCGGTGCGCCTGGAGCCCGACCCGGCGCTGTCGCCCGTGGTGTTCGTCCCGCCCGCGACCGCGTCGACCGATGACGCCCGCGACGTCCTGCCTAGGCAGGTGCCGCATGCCGATGCGGCCTTCAATGCGGCGCGCTCGGCACTGCTTGTCGCTGCGCTCACAGCCCGGCCGGAGACACTGCTCGCCGCCACGGACGACCGGCTGCACCAGCCCTATCGCACCGCAGCCATCCGCGACAGCGCCGCGCTCGTGGGCAAGCTGCGCGCCACCGGGCTGCCTGCTGTCGTCTCCGGAGCGGGCCCGACCGTGCTGGTGCTCGCGCGCACGCCCGCAGAGGTCGGGGCGGCACTCGAGCAGGCGCCGGACGGCTGGCGTGCGGAGCAGGTGGCCGTCGCACTGACCGGCGCGCACCTCGTGCGCTGAACGTCATCTGGCGCGCCCGGGAACAAGGTAGCCACCCCCTGTGTTGCTCACGGTGATGCGAGCGTCTACGCTCATCAACGTCAGTCGCGACGCAGCGACTTCGCCCACGTCGAGGCAGCGGCGCTTACTCCGCCGTTTCATTGCGACTTCGGATCGAAGTTCCTGGGTTATCGCGCTGCTTCTTCCGCGTACAGCGACTGATCAATCAAGGACGTCCCGGCACTGATGCCCGGGGACGACCCGGCCGAGCCATGGCCGGGTCATAGAAGGCCCAGCTAAGCACACCGCTCGCAGGGCCACCTTCGGAAGGATCCGAGATCACTGTGACAGACACTTCAGAGCAGACGCTGATAACGATGGCCAATCCTGACAGCGCGCCAGGACAGGCCACGGATCAGGCGCCGTCGAACGGACCCGCCAGCGTCGCTCAGCCCGCCGATGACTCGGCTCGCCCGGCCCGGCGCCGCGGCGGCTCCCTGTCGTCGATGCTCCTGCCGGAACTTCAGGAACTGGCGGGCAGCATGGGCATCCCGACCGCAAAGCAACGCAAGAGCGACCTCGTCGCCGCGATCGAGCAGGCCCGCTCCGGTGCCGGCACGCCCGCGCGGGTCGCCGAGGCGGCATCCGTCGAGCAGCCCGCGATCGCTCCGGCG
>JBKPQY010000246.1:0-3435 GCA_046734315.1 Actinomycetota bacterium
GACAAGTTCTACAACTGGGACCCGAGCACTTACGTCAACGGCGTCACCGACGCGAACGTCATCGGCGTCGAGGGCGCGATGTGGGGCGAGACGGTCCGCAACATCAACGAGATCGACTACATGGTGTTCCCACGGCTGCCCGCCCTCGCCGAGTTGGGCTGGTCGCCGAAGGCCGACCGCACCGGTACGTCCAGCCCGGCGTACCAGGACTTCCTGACGCGGCTTGCCGCCCAGGGTGCCCGCTGGCAGGCCGCCGGCCAGAACTTCTACCCGTCGCCGGAGGTGCCGTGGGCACTCGCCCTGGCTGCTGGGAGCCCCACTGTGTCCGGTAACGATGTCAGCGGCACGCTGGCCACGCTGGCAGCACCCGGCTACTCCACCGACAAGGTCAGCGCCACGATCGACTGGGGCGACGGCACGACCACGCCGGGCATCCTGTCCGGTACGGCCGCCACGCCGACGACGGTCAACGGTCTGTACAGCGTGGTGAGCAGCCACACCTACGCCCACCATGGCAGCCACGACGTCACAGTCACGGCTAGCGCGACCGGCGTCGCATCGGTCACCGTGCAGCTGACCGTGAAAACGTAGTCTGCTGCGCACCTAGCGAGAAACGGCGCCGGAACTGCTTCCGGCGCCGTTTCTCATTGGAAGCGTCAGGAGAACCGGATCACGCTCGCGAGTCCGAAGATCATGCAATACACCCCGAACGGGCGCAGCGAGCGGTTGTCGAAATAGCGGGTGAGGAATCGGACCGACAGGTACGCGGCGATGCCCGACAGCAACGACCCGAACAGCACCTGGCCGCGGATTCCGTCGCCGAGGGGCCCGGCCAGGTCACCGAGCTTCAGCGCGCCTGCGGCGAGGATCACCGGAGTGGCGAGCAGGAACGCGAAGCGCGCCGCGTCCTCGCGGGACAGCCCCCGCAGCAAACCGCCCGCCATGGTGATGCCCGACCGGGAGATGCCCGGCGCGAGCGCGAAGATCTGCAGTGAGCCGATCAAGGTCGCCGGCGCGACCCCGAGGCGGGCCAGCCGGGCATCCGACTGCGGGCCGCTGATCCGCTCGTCGACATAGTGCGAGTCGACGGTGCGGTCGCGGCGGCGCAATTGCTCGGCACCCAGCAGCACGAAGCCGTTGATGGTCAGGAAGATCGCGGTCGGCAGCGGCTTGGCCAGCGTGGTGCGGAACCAGTGCTCGCCGAGCAGCCCGACGATGCCCACGGGAATGGTCGCGAGCACGAGAAGCCAGGCCAGGCGCTGGTCCTTCGTGCGCACCTCGCGGTGGATGATGCTCGTGACGAGGCCGCCGATGATGCGTAGCCAGTCGCGCCAGAAGTACACGATCAGCGCGATCGCGGTGGCGACGTGCAACCCGACGATGAACGCCAGGTACGGAGACTCCGGCGCGGCGACATTGAGGTCGCGGGCCCACGAGCCACCGATCCAGGCCGGGATCAGGACGCTGTGCCCGAGGCTGGAGACTGGGAACAGTTCAGTGACACCCTGCATGCCGCCGATCACGCCCGCCTCGAGGTAGCTCAGGTGGCTCAAGCGCAGCTCCTTCGTCGATACCGGCTACTACGGCGGAGATAGTAGCCGGGTAGTCGTCAGGCGGTCGCCCGAGCGTAGCGGTCGGCCACGCGGCGCACCGCGGCGGCGAGTTCGGGGGAGTCGACGACGTCGAAGTCGGCGTCGAGGACACCGAGCCAGAACGCGATGTCCTCGACGGAACGGCCGGCGATCTGCATCAGGCAGCGATCCGGGCCGAGCGGCTCGATGCTGCCCTCGGCCCAGGCACCCATCCGCGCGGCCACGTCGGTGGCGGGAAGGTGCACGATTACCCGGGCGCGCACCTGCTGCTGCACCTGGCGGGTCTTCGCGGCGACGTAGCCGGCGATGTCGTCGGCGGGCAACTCACGCAGTGCGAACCGGTGCCCCACGGAGCGCGCGTCGTCCATGCGGTCGACCCGGAACGTCCGCCAGTCGTCGCGTTCGACGTCGAACGCGACGAGGTACCAGCGCCGGCCCCAGTTCACGAGCCGGTACGGTTCGACCCGCCGCTCGGTGGCCGATCCGGAGTGGTCGCGATACCGGAACCGCATAACCTCCCGGTCGCGCGCCGCCGCTGCCACGAGCGCGAGCAGCCGTCCCTCGATCCCGGGCCCGTGCCGGCGCCCCGAGACCCGCACCGTGTGCGACTGGAGCGCGTCGACCCGGCGACCCAGCCGCTCGGGCAGTACCTGCTGAAGCTTGGTCAGCGCGCGAAGCGCCGTCTCCTCCAAACCTTCCACGGCGCCGCCGGTGGCGGTGCGCAGACTAACCGCGATCGCGACCGCCTCTTCGTCGTCGAGGAGCAGCGGCGGCATGGCCGTGCCGGCGGAAAGCCGATAGCCGCCGACCTTGCCGCGCGTGGCGACGACCGGGTAGCCGAGCTGGCGCAGCCGGTCCACGTCGTTGCGGACCGTGCGGGTGGTCACGTGGAGCCTTTGGGCCAGCTCCGGCCCGGACCATTCGCGCGGGGTCTGCAGTAACGAGAGCAGTGACAGCAGGCGTCCCGAGGTCTCCGACATGCCCTTGAGAATAGCCACCAATGAGGAACGAATCCTTCCTATTAGCCGCCTAGCGTTGGGCGTGACCGATCCACCTGACCAAGGAGCAAAGATGACAGCCGTTCTCGATCGGCCGCTCACCCTGGATGTCTCGGCGGTGCACGCACGACCGCGAATCTGGGCCGGATTCGCCGTCGTCCTGGCCGCCATGATCCTCAACATCCTCGACTCGACGATCGTCAACGTCGCGGCGCCGTCGATCCGGCGCGACCTGTCGATGTCGACGTCCGCGCTCGAGTGGATCGCGGCCGCGTACACGCTGGCGATCGCGGTCGGACTCATGACCGGCGGACGGCTCGGCGACATGTTCGGCCGCAAGCGGATGCTTCTGATCGGCCTCTCCGGGTTCGTTCTTGCCTCCGTGGCCTGCGCGCTCGCCTGGTCACCTGAGTCGCTGATCGCGGCACGCGCCCTGCAGGGCATATCGGCTGCGGCACTCATCCCGCAGTCGTTCGGGCTGATCCGCGACATCTTCCCGCCCGAGCAACTGGGCAAGGCGTTCGCTGCGTTCGGGCCGGTGATCGGGCTCTCGACGGTGGCCGGGCCGGTGGTGGCCGGATTGCTGATCAAGGCGGATGTGTTCGGCTCGGACTGGCGCGCCCTGTTCCTGATCAACGTGCCGATCGGCGTCTTCGCGGTGATCCTCGGTGCGCGGGTGCTCCCCGCGGGCGCGCAGCGGCGGGCCGGCCTGCGCCTGGACGGCGTGGGCACGGTGCTGATCGCAGCGGCGAGCTTCCTGCTGGTGTTCCCGCTGGTGGACGGCCGGGCGATGGGCTGGCCGGCCTGGATCTTCGGCGTGCTCGCGGCGTCTGTCCCGGTGCTGG
>JBKPQY010000247.1:0-15897 GCA_046734315.1 Actinomycetota bacterium
CGACCCGATCTCGATTTTTATCGGCCTCACCCGGCGCGACCTGATGGCCCAGGCGGCCCGCTACCTCTTGTTCGGCGAGGGCGAGACCGGGTTGATGGTGTACACGATCCTGCTGCGCTACTGGGAGTCGACGCCCGAAGAGGACGTGCGGCCCCTCATCTTCTTGATGTCCGACTGACGCGGCGCTTCGGAGGACCGGCGCATGACGGAGCGGGAAGAGCTCGAAGGCGGCATCGCCGCTCTGGAGGCCCAGCGCGCCGTCCTGGGCGACGCGGTCGTCGACATCGCGCTCGCCGCGCTGCGGGCCCGGCTCGCCCGCCTCGACGTACCCGAGCAGCAGCTCAAGCCGGTGACGATCCTGTTCGCGGACGTGGTGGAGTCCACGAGGCTGAGCCAGCGGCTCGAACCCGAGGACGTTCAGGCTCTCATGGACGGCGCGCTCCGACGCTTCACGTCGATCGTCGAGTCGCAGCGCGGCCGGGTCTTCCAGTACGCTGGGGACGGCCTGCTGGCAGTCTTCGGCGCTGTCGAAGCGCGCGAGGACGATCCCGAGCGCGCCGTGCGCGCGGGGCTCGGGATCCTGGACGAGACCCGTCAGCTTGCCCTCGAGGTCCATGCGCGTCACGGGAGCGACGTCTTCAACGTGCGCGTCGGCATCCATACCGGTCCGGTCTTGCTGGGCGGCGGTGTCGATGCCGAGGGCAGTGTCCGTGGCATCGCCGTCAACATCGCCGCCCGCATGGAGCAGAGGGCGCCGCCGGGAGGCCTTCGCATCAGTCAGACGACGTACCGCCACGTCCGCGGCATGTTCGACGTCGCCGAGGAGCCCCCGATCGTCCTCAAGGGCTTTTCCCATCCCCTTCGCAGCTACGTGGTACTGCGCTCCAGGCCCCCGGCGTTCGGCGCGCCCAGCCGCGGCGTGGACGGTATCGAGACGCCTCTGATCGGCCGCGACGAGGAGCTCGCCCGGCTGATGGCCACGTCCAAGGCCGTGATCGAGCAGAAATCCCTGCTGGTGGTGACGGTGATCGGTGACGCCGGAATCGGCAAGACCCGATTGATGTCCGAGCTCCAGCGCTGGATCGAAGGACGCCCCGAGGCCGTGCAGCTCTTCCACGGCCGCGCTCAGCCGTACAGCGCCAGCGTGCCGTACGGCCTGCTACGCGCGCTGCTCGCCGAGCGCTTCGCCATCCTCGACGACGACCCCCAGTCGGTTGCGCACGCCAAGCTGGCCGGCGGCTTCGGTGGGCTTTTCGGTAACCGCAGCGACGAGCAGATCGCGCTTGTCGGCCAGCTGATCGGACTGGACTACAGCGCGAGCCCGCATATCGCCGGCATCGCCGGCGACGGCAAGCAGCTCCGCGACCGCGCGTTTCACGCGCTGACACAGTATTTCCGGCTGCTGGCCCGGGAGCGGAATGCGAACGTCGTCGTGCTCCTGGACGATCTCCACTGGGCGGACGACGGCTCGCTCGACTTCATCGACTACATGGCGCAGGCATGTCGCGACCTGCCGATGATGGTGCTGTGTCTGGCCCGCCCGACGCTGGACGAGCACCGTCCCGGGTGGGGCAGCCGCTTGCGCAACCACCAGCGCATCGACCTCGGCCCGCTCTCGAAGCGGAGCGCTCACCGGCTGCTCGAATCGCTGCTGAGCCGCCTTGGGCTGGTGCCGGCAGCGCTGTACGACGTCGTCACGAGCGATGCGGAAGGCAACCCGTATTTCATCGAGGAGCTGGTGGCGATGCTGATCGACGATGGCGTCATCGTCACCGATGGCGATCGGTGGCGTGTAGCGGCCGACCGGCTCGTCGAGATGCCGATCCCGTCGACGCTCGCCGGCGTGCTTCAAGCTCGTCTCGACGGGCTGCCGGCGGCGGAGAAACGAGCACTCCAGCTGGCCAGCGTGATCGGCCACGTGTTCTGGGACGAGCCGCTGCACGAGGCCGGGCCGGAGACGACCGAAGCGCTCGAGGGCTTGCGACGCCGCGATCTGATCCGCGCGCAGGAACCCAGCTCCTTCGAGGGAGTGCGTGAGTACGCGTTCAAGCATCACCTCTTGCATCAGGTGACGTACGACGGGGTGCTCAGGGGCGACAAGCGCCATCAGCATCGCCTGATCGCGGAGTGGCTCGTGGCCCGGAGCGGCGAGCGCTCCGGCGAGCTCTATGGCGTCATCGCCGATCATTACGAGCGTGCCGCTGACTCCGCGAGCGCCGCAGCCTACTGGCTCAAGGCGGCAGACGTGGCGGTCGGCGCCTATGCCGCCGAAGCGGCGCTGAGCTACCTCGGGAAAGCGCTCGATCTCACGTCGCCCGACGAGCCTGCACTCCGATACGAGCTGGTGAGGAAGCGCATCCACTTGTTGAACCTGATGGGCCGTCGGCGTGAGGAGGAGGGCCAGATCTCCGAGCTGGAACAGCTCGCCGAGACCTTGACCGATGATGCGAAGCGTGCGGGGGCGGCATCCCTTCGGGCCCGTCTCGCCCTCGTCACCGGTGACTTTCGAACTGGAGCCGCGGCGGCCGAACGAGCGGCGGCGCTGGCGGACAAGAGCGGCGCCACCCCGGTCGCGTTGCATGCGCGAAGCGTGTGGGCCAGTGCGGCAAGGTTCAGCGGCGACCATGTCCGCGCCCGAGTCCTCGCCGACGAGCTACTGCTGATGGCGCGCGCGGCTGGGGACCAGCGGCGATTGATCGACGCGCTGCATTTGCAGGGCGGCCTGGCCACAAACGAAGGCCGATACAGCGCGGCGCGAGAGCACTACGTAAAGGCGCTGGAGCTGGCCCGCGCGATCAGGGACAAGGTGTTCGAAAGCGTGCAGCTGGCCAACCTCGGTGAGGTCGAGCGCGCGCTCGGGAACTACACGGCGACGGTCGATCGACTCGAGACCGCGCTCCGGCTGTGTCACGACGCCGGCGCCGCCGTGTTCCGGGGTCACTTCCTGGGAGAGCTCGCGGAGCTCGCCAACCTCCGCGACGACCCGGCGGCCGCGCTTGGCCTCGTGGCGGAAGGCCTCCCCATCGCCCGCGAGATGGCCCACCGCGATCTGGAGGCATGGATGCAGGTCGTCCAAGGGGACGCCCACCTGGCCCTCGGTCAGCTGACCGATGCGGCGGAGTCGTACCACCACGCACTTCGAACCTATCGCGATCTCGGCCGCACGAAGGAACGGCTCTATGCGTTTGCCGGGCTCGCCCGCGTGAACGCGGCGCTCGGCAATATCGAGGAGGCCCTGGCGAACGTGGCCCGGGTCGAAGCAGGGATCAGCCAGGGAGACGAGCCGAACGGCGGGCCGAGCCTGCTCTGGGCCTGTCACACGGTACTGGTCGCCGCGGGATCGCCCCGGGCGCAGGAGGTTCTGATCCGCGCCCATTCAATGTTGACCGAGAGGGCGAAGCTTCTCGACGAGGCCGACCGGCAGACGTTCCTCGGCAAGGTGCTGCCGCACCGCGCGATCATGAAAGCGTGCGCCGGGCCGTTAATCTAATGAGCTGTTCTCCACCGCCCCCAACCTACGGCAATCCAAAATGACGTAAGGCCCCAGAATCAGACGGAACTGGCCCAGTCCGTGGTGCGCCTGGATTTGCCTGGCTCGTCCTGCAGTGGTAGCAGCTTGGCAGCGGCCGCATGAGCTGCTTCTGATCAGGAGGAACGTGATGAATGAGCCAGCTCCTAACCGGCGCCTGTTGAGACAACCCACGACTGCCGAAATAGAACGGATCGCGCGACTGCCCCGTGGAAACGCTCTCAGTTCCGATGATTGTGGTTGCGGTTCAACGAGAAACCACCTGTTCGCGCACGACCGCCTACCGAGCCGTCTCAGACGCCTTCGCCGCAGGCGTCCTGCTCCCGACCGCTCGCCTGATGCTGAGAGGAGAACCCGATACCCACCGGTCCTTTGGTTGCTCGAGCGAAGACAGTGGCAACAGCGCCCATGCTCGACTGTCGTATACTTTTCGGGACAGTAGCTGACCATGCAGTGTCTCGTGATCGAGGACGACGCCGACACCGCTCGTTACATCAGCAATGGCCTCAGGGAGGCCGGCTTCACGGTGGTCTGTTGCCGCAACGGCGCGGATGGCTTACATCTTGCGACAACCGAGCGTTGGGACGTTGTAATCCTCGACCGGATGCTCCCTGGCGATATCGACGGATTGTCGATCGTTCATGCGGTTCGGACCCTCGGTAAGACGACGCCGGTCCTGATCTTGAGCGCCCTCGCCAGCTTGGACGAGCGCGTGCGCGGACTTCGTGGCGGCGGGGACGATTATCTGACGAAGCCGTTCGCGTTCTCCGAGCTCCTCGCGCGAGTGCACGCACTCTTGCGCCGTGCGGGCATGAAAGAGGATGTGTCCGAGCTGCAGATCGCCGATTTGAAACTCGATTTGAGACGACGCAGGGCCGAGCGGGCGAACAAGCCGATCGCGCTGCAGCCGCGTGAGTTCCGCCTTCTCGAGTATCTGGTTCGGCATCAGGGACAGGTGGTCACGCGCACCATGCTCCTCGAGGCGGTCTGGGACTATCATTTCGATCCGCAGACGAATGCGATCGACGTGCAGATCAGCCGACTGCGGCAAAAGATCGACAGGGACTTCTCGCCGCCGCTGCTGCATACCGTGCGCGGCGTCGGCTACATGGTGTGCGTCGATGACTAGGCTACCGGAAAGCGTGGCGTTCCGCCTCGCGCTCGGATATGGCGTGCTGGTCGTCGGAACGATGGTGGTGATTTCAGCCGCCCTGTATTTTGGGACTGTTTTCGTCATCGATCGTGGAATCGACGCGACACTGTCGAAGATCTCTCAGGAGCTGAACGATCGGTTCGAGGCCGGCGGCGCCCAGGCACTTCAACGCAGGATCCAGCAGCTCCTCACGGATGGTATCGACCAGGACACTGAGGTCTATTCGCTTCTCGACGTTGACGGACGACACATCGTGGGCAACGTTTCTGCCTTGGGCCGCGGAACGCCGCTTGATCGACTGACCGATCAGACGATTACCCGTGATGGTCGGCCATCGACCAGTCGGGTCCTGCCGCACCGACTGTCGAACGGCAACCTGCTCGTGGTGGGCCGAGATCTGCGTGACGTGTGGGCGATACAGCAGCTCGTCGTGCGCGCACTTTTCCTCGGAGGGGTCGTCGCGCTGGTGCTCGCCGTTGGGGGCGCCGTGTTGTTTCGCCGGCAGCTCGAACATCGAATGGCTGCCATCCGGCACACTGCTCTAGAGATCGAGGCCGGCGATTTAAGCCGTCGCATCCCCGTGCTGGGTGAGGACGACGAGTTCACTCGGCTAAGTCGCGATATCAACCGCATGCTCGATCGGATCCAGCATCTTATGGAGGGGGTCCGCGACGTATCGAATGCCATCGCGCACGATCTCCGAACGCCGCTCGGCCGTATTCGTAGCCGCCTCGATGAGGTGCTGCGGCCCGAGGCAACCCCGAAGCAGCTTCTCGAGGCGGCCGCGGCCAGCATTGACGGCATCGACGAGGTGATCGCGATCTTCGATAAGCTCTTGCAAATCGCCGAGGCGGAGTCACAGACCCGCCGCCAGAGCTTCCAGCCGGTCGCGCTGAATGACATCCTCACGGAGGTTGTGGAGCTCTATGACGCTGCAGCCGAGGCCAACGGCGTGGCGCTCGTTCTCGATGTGGTCGGAAAGCCGATGACGCTTGGTGATAAGGAGCTCCTCGCGAGTGCGACAGCTAACCTCGTCGACAACGCGATCAAGTACGGCGGCAGCGGAGCGACTGTGCGAGTTGGAACGCGAGAAGAGCGGGAGACGGTGTCGATCATGGTCCAGGACCAGGGCCCTGGCATCCCACCCGAGGAGAGAACGAAGGTCGTCACGCGGTTCTATCGTCTCGATCGGAGCCGGAGCCTTCCCGGAAATGGGCTTGGCTTGGCCATCGTGACGGCCATCAGTCATCTGCACGGCGGCAGGCTCTCCTTGGAGGATGCCGTCCCTGGCCTGCTCGCTCGCATCGTTCTGCCGCGCGCGGCGGCCTGACCCCTTCGTATCGCATCTTCGCTTCGCACGAGCCGGCCGAGGAGGCCGGACCTTACCAAACGGTAATGTGTCGGAAACAGTGTGGACAGGCACCGCGGAGTAACTTGTCCTATCGCCTTTATGATCGCCTTGGTGGTCGCGACGGGAATCGTTCCAGTCCTCGTCGGCGCTACGGCCGTTTTCACCCCGGGGACCCACGAGGGAATCACCAACGGGGCAACGGCAATGGCATGAACGGACGCAAGCGCATTGGCATCATTTTAGGGGTCGGCATCGTGATCGGGCTGGTGATCGGCGCCGCCATGAGCGAACGCCTCGCCCCGCTTGCCGGACTCAGCCCCGAGCGCGTCACGACGGCGGAGTCGCCGACGCCGGCGACGCGGAATGAGAGTCCGCATCCCGAGCCGAACGTCGTCACGTTCGGCGAGCAGGAAGGGGGCCGTGTTAGGGTCGAGCCCGTCCAGCTTCGGTCGTTTCGCGAAGAGAGGACCGCCGTCGGCCGGATCGCCTTCAATGACGAGCGGACGACCGCGATCTTCGCGCCCTTCCAGGGGCGTGTGGTGCGTCTCATCGCCAGGCCCGGCGACGTGATTCATCCCGGCAGCCCACTGCTGGTCATCGACTCACCCGATCTGGTTCAGGCCAACGCCGACCTGATTGCGGCCAGCCAGGCCGTGAAGAAAGCCGGGACACAGTTGAGTTTGGCCGAACGCGTGGCCAAACGACAGCAGCTTCTCTTCGAGGCCGGAGCGGGCGCGTTCAAGGATCTCGAGCAGGCGGCGACCGATTTCATGAACGCCCAGAACGATCTGAAAGCGACCGAAGGCCAGCTCACGGCGGCGCGCAATCGCCTGCGGGCTCCCTTCGGGAAGAACGACTCGGAGATCGCGAAGATCGAAGCAACACATCAAGTCGATCGCGTGGCGGAAATCCTTTCCCCGATTGCGGGCACGGTGACGGCCCGCAAAGTGAGCCCAGGGCAGTTCGTTCGTGCCGACAACACCGATCCGATGTTCTCGGTCGGGGACCTGTCGTCGATGTGGATGATCGCAAACGTGGCCGAGACGGACATCCCGCTGATCAGAGTTGGCCAAAACGTCGTGGTCCAGGTGATGGCCTACCCGCGCGAAATCTTTCGCGCGCGCATCACCTACCTCGGGGCCTCCGTCGATCCCGCGGTGCACCGTCTCACGGTGCGCGCCGAGATCCAGAACCCTGAGAACAAGCTCAAGCCGGACATGTTCGCCACTTTTCAGATCATGATCGGCGGCCCGACCCCGTCACCGAGCGTGCCGGTGGGCGCCGTCGTACGCGAGGGTGACGGCACGATGTCCGTCTTCGTCACGATGGACCGCCAGCGCCTCGTCAAGCGGGTGGTCAAGGTCGGCCTCCAGCAAGACGGGTTCGTCCAGATCGTGGAAGGGCTTAAGCCCGGGGAGCTGGTCGCGACCGAGTCGGCGCTGTTCCTGGACAACGCGTCGGCTGCGGCGTCGACGGAGAGCCCCGCGTCTCCGGGCGCCTCGTACTGATCGCCGTGGCTGCGTGTGCGGCCGGAGCCAGTTCGTGCTGAGGGCTGTCCTCGCGTTTTCACTCTCACGCCGGGCTATCGTTATGCTTGGCCTGCTGGTCCTCCTCGCCGCTGGTGTCGCAGCGTTTGCCAGGATCAACGTCGAGGCGTATCCGAATCCCGCGCCCGTCATCCTCGAAATCACCGCCCAGGCTCCGGGTCTTTCGGCTGAAGAGATGGAACGCTACCACACGATTCCCTTGGAGGTCGGTCTCGCGGCGACCCCGGGGGTCGAACTCATACGCTCGAACACCATTTACGGGCTGTCCTTCGTACGCGTGATGTTTCGCTACGGTGTCGACTATTACTTCGCCTACACGCAGGCGGTGAACAGCCTGCAGCAACGGGTCAATCTACCCAACGGCGTGCAACCCACGATCCAAGGCGCGAGCCTGGTCGGCGAGATCTACCGCTATCAGCTCGTCGGGCCGCCGCATTTCGGGCTGACCAACCTTCGAACGCTGAACGATTGGGTCGTGATACGACGCCTGTTGTCCACTCCGGGCGTGATTCAGGTGAATCCCTGGGGTGGCACGACGAAGACCTACGACGTCGAGGTCGACCTCCACAAGCTCGACGCCTACGGCGTGACCTTACCGCAGCTGCTCACCGCGATCGGCAACGCCAATGTCAACGTCGGCGGCCGCACGATCAACGTCGGCCAGCAGTCGGTCAATGTGCGCGGCGTTGGCCTGATCGGCGGCGGCGAGCCGGAGGTGATGCCGATCTCTCGCGATCGGGCCTCCGGCGACGGTCGGCCACCCCTAGGGGGCGACGCCGTGCTGCACAACCAAAAGCTCAAGGACATCGAGAACGTCGTCCTCGTCTCCCAACCCGGCGGCATTCCCATCCTGATCCGCGACGTGGCGACCGTGTCCGTAGGCCATCTACCCCGGCTTGGCAAGGCTGGGCGCGACGACGACGACGACGTCGTCAACGGCACCGTGGTCATGCTGCAAACGTTGCACACGAACGACGTCTTGCCGCGCGTGGAGGCAGAGATCGACAAGATCAACCGTGACGGCAGCCTGCCCCCGGGAGTTCGCGCGGTCCCGTTCTACGATCGCGGCTGGCTCGTCTCAGTCACCACGTACACGGTGGTGCACAACCTGATCTTCGGCATCGTGCTGGTGTTCTTTATTCAGTGGATCTTCCTCGGAAACCTGCGGAGCGCGATCATCGTGGGTGCCAACATCCCCTTCGCGCTGCTCTTCAGCATCACGATCCTGTACCTGATGGGCGAGTCGGCGAATCTCCTGTCGCTCGGCGCCGTGGACTTCGGCATCATCGTCGACTCCGCGGTCATCCTCGTCGAGAACGTCTTCCGCAATCTCCAGATGGGCGAGGAGGAGCAGCGTCGGCTCCTCCGAGATTACAGGCCACCGGAGCAGGCGCGGGGATGGACCGAGCGGTCCCGGATGATCTTCGCCAGCGCCGTCCAGGTGGATCGGGCGATTCTCTTCTCGACCTTGATCACGCTGGCGGCGTTCCTTCCGCTGTTCACCATGCAGGGCGTCGAAGGGCAGATCTTCAGGCCGATGGCGCGAACCTACGCGTACGCGCTGGCCGGGGCATTGATCTCGACGTTCACGGTCACCCCAGTCCTGTCGGCGTTCCTGCTGCCGGAGCGTGTGCGTGAAGCCGAAACGATCCTGGTGCGGATCCTCCGGAGGGTGTACGAGCCGGCTCTACGCTGGGCGTTGGCGCGCCGGGCGATCGTGGTCGCCATCGGCGTGGCGTTCCTCTTGACCATCGGATTGCTGATCCCTCGGCTCGGCGGCGAGTTCTTGCCTCACCTCGAGGAAGGCAATCTCTGGATCCGTGCGACGGGGCCGCCGACGATCTCGCTCGAAGCGGCGATGCCGACGGTCACCCGCATCCGCCAGATCTTGAAGTCGCGACCCGAAGTCATCACAGTCGTCTCGCAGCATGGCCGGCCCGACGACGGCAGTGATGTCGGAGGCTTCAACAACATGGAGTTCTTCGCGCCGTTGAAGCCCGCGGCCGAGTGGCCTCGGGGCATGACGAAAGAGAAGCTGATCGACGATCTGCAAAAGCAGCTCTCCGAGGAATTTCGCGGCGTCTCGTTCAACTTCTCGCAATACATCCAGGACAACATCGAAGAGCAGCTCTCGGGCGTCAAGGGCGCCAACTCGATCAAGGTCGTCGGACCCGACTTGGCGACCATCGAGGGAATCGCCAATCGGGTGCTCGCGATCGTTCAGGAGGTCAGAGGCGTCACCGACGTCGGCGTCTTCCGAGTGCTCGGCCAGCCGAACCTGAACATCAGGGTCGACCGCGAGAGGGCGGCCCGCTACGGTCTCAATGCGGGCGACATCAACAGCGTCATCCAGGCCGCCCTGGGCGGGACCGAGGCAACCAAGGTACTGGAAGGCGAGCGTCAATTCTCTCTGATCGTGCGCCTCTCACCCGAGTATCGTGACAGCATCGACAAGGTGCGCGCAATCAAGGTCGGTATTCCTGGCAGCGGCGGCCCCAACGCCTACATTCCCCTGAGTGAGATCGCCACCATTTCCCTCGAGACCGGCGCCTCGTTCATCTATCGCGAGCGCAACGAACGATACATCCCGATCAAGTTCAGCGTGCGCGAACGCGACCTCGCGGACACCATCACCGAGGCGCAGGCGCGGATCGCCAGGCAGATGAAGCTGCCATCGGGGTATCGGATCGAGTGGGCCGGGGAATTCGAATCCCTGCAGCAGGCCAAGAAACGCCTCCAGATGATCGTCCCGCTCAGCCTAGGGCTGATCATCATCCTGCTCTACAGCCTGTTCGGCTCGGTGCGTGACAGCCTGCTCGCCCTGGCGGGCATTCCGTTTGCGATCGCCGGCGGCATCGTGGCGCTCTGGCTCACGGGTGTCAATTTCAGTATTTCGGCCGCCATCGGCTTCGTGTCATTGCTCGGGATCTCCGTGATGAACGGAATCTTGCTCCTCACGTACTACAACGAAGTCATGCAGATCGGCGCCCGCTCAACCCTCGACGGCATGTTCGACGCCGCCGCCCGATGGATGCGGCCGATGCTGATGGGAATGCTCTCGGCATGTATCGGCCTGGTCCCGGCGGCGATCTCAACCGGCATCGGCAGTCAGGTGCAGCGGCCTCTCGCGACCGTGATTGTCGGTGGCCTCCTGATCGGCCCGCTCTTACTGCTCATCGTTTTTCCGACGCTGTGCGTGGTCTTCTTGCCGCAGGTGGAGCGAGAGCCAGCCTGAGAACAATGCAGCCGGCCGCCACACGAATGCGGGTTGATGCACTGAACGTAGGCGCTTTCGAGGATCCCGATCATGCCGCTCAATGACTCGGTCGGGTGGAGGAGGTGGCTTTCGAACGCGGTAACCGTGCTGGCTGCGCTCGTGCTGATCTCCGGTTGTGCGGTCGGGCCCAATTTTCGTCCTCCTGCTGCGCCCGTCCTCACCGCCTACACGCGGCCGTCTTTCTCCGCGAAGACGACATCGGCGGACATCTTAGGCGGTGAGGAACAACGTTTCCTACTCGACCAGGATTTACCTGGTGAGTGGTGGACGCTGTTGGGATCACCGCCCCTGAACGCGCTCATGGCGAAAGCAATTGAGGCCAATCCCACTCTCGTCGCGGCAGAGTCGGCGCTGCGCCAAGCACGAGAGCTGTACTTCGCGGGGCAGGGACACTTTTATCCCACCGTCCAGGCTAGCTTCTCGGCGAGCCGCCAGAAAGCCACGGCGGCCCTGTCCCCTCCATTGAGTGGGCCAGAGTTGAGCTTTGACCTTTACTCCACGCTGGGGACGCTGAGCTACGCGCTCGACATCTTCGGGGGGATCCGGCGCCAGGTGGAGTCGCTCGGGGCTACCCTCGAGGGCCAGCGCTTCCAGCTCGAGGCGGTGTACCTGACACTGACCTCGAGTGTGGTGTCGGCCGCCATCCAGGAAGCGCTGTTGCGAGCCCAGATCGCGGCGACCCAGGAGATCATCGACATCAGCGCACGGTCGCTCGCGTTGTTTCGGCGGCAGTTCGAGCTTGGGGCGGCGGCGCGGCTCGACGTGGCCGCGCAGGAAGCCGCGCTCGCGCAAGTGCAGCAGACGCTGCCCCCACTGCAGAAGCAGCTCGAGCAGACGCGCAACCTTCTCGCCGCGCTATCAGGCCGATTCCCGAGCGAGGGGCCGGCGGAAAGGTTCGAGCTCGCGTCGTTACGGCTGCCCCAGGATCTGCCGGTGAGCTTGCCGTCCACGCTCGTCACTCGTCGCCTGGACGTGCGTGTCGCCGAGACCCAGCTGCAGGCCGCGAGCGCCCAGGTGGGCGTCGTTCTCTCGGCGCGCCTGCCGCAAGTCACGATTGCCGCGAGCGCCGGTGGCACCGCGACCGCGTTCGCACAGATGTTCGCCAACGGCAACCCGTTCTGGACGATTGCCGGCAACATTGCGCATACGATCTTCGATGGTGGAACGCTGCTGCACCAGCAGCGCGCGGCCGAAGCGGCGTTCGAGCAGTCGGCGGCCCAATACCGGACCACCGTCATCGGCGCGTTCCAGAACGTCGCCGATGCCCTCTATGCACTGCAGGCCGACGCCGAGACGCTGAAGGCGGCCGTCGCCGCAGAACAGGCGACCAAGACAACGCTCGACATCACGACGGAAGCCCAGCGGCTCGGGGCGGTCAACTACCTCGCGGTGCTGAGCGCTCAGCAGGCCTATCGACAGGCGCTGCTCGCTCGCGCGCAGGCGCAGGCCGCCCGTCTGTCAGACACCGTGACGCTGTTCCAGGCGGTGGGCGGCGGCTGGTGGAATCGTCCGGAACTCGGCGCCGCGCCCACGAGCGCGCGGTCGTCGGAGCGCGCGAGATGAGTGTCAACACACGCCCGCCCGACGAGCGAAGGGACGGAGGAGGGTCGCCTTGCGATATCTGACGGCGATCATTGCAACGTGTCTGCTGACAGGCTGCGCCCGAGATGTCGTGATGCTGAACCCGCGCACCGGTGAAACTATGACATGCAGCCAGAGTCCCCTGAATCCCTGGTCGCAACAGGAAGCGTGCATCGGCGGCCACATCGCCCAGGGCTGGAAGACACTGAAGGAAGAAAGGTGAGAGCCAGTGTCTGGGTGCGCCTTCAGCATCTCTGCCCCACGATGTGCGAGGGCCCGACGCTGTCGACGGCGGGTACAGCCAAGGAGTTGATCGCGGTGTCCTGCCGTTCGACGTGTTCGGGTCACTCGATCACGTGCTTCATGCTCACCATACGCTTGGGACCAGCTGATCGAATCGTGCAGCGAATCCGCAGACGTCCTGAGCCTGAAGGAAACGCAGCTTCGTGAGACAGTGCTCGTCCAGAGGGGAACTAGCCCGACAGATAGGAAGGAGGTAGCCGTTAACCCCAATCCGAAAACAATTGACAGTGCGGCAACCTTGAAGTATTGGGCGGATTGGCAACCCACGTGGCTGGCGGCTCCACGACCGAGCCTGCGCCGTGGGCGACAGCGCTCGAGTCGGCCAAGCGATCCGCGCCGTGAAGGCGTGAAGACGAGGAGGACGACGCTATGAACACCGTGTCCCGCCGCCGCTTCCTTCTGACGTCGGCGACCGTCCTGGGATCGAGCCTCATTGCGCCATCGGCGCGTCGCGCGGCGGCGGCCGAGCGGGACCTCGTCCCCCGCAAGCTGCCCTTCCCGCCGAACGACGAGTTCGGCAACTACGAGCCGACAATCACGTCCGACGGCAACACGATCTACTTCGCGCGCTTCGCGAACACGGGCGACAAGCGGGTTCAGGGCAAGGGATCCGACATCTTCGTCACCCACCGCATCCGCCAGGGCGGCGAGTGGCCGGGCACGGCCGGGGACTGGACGCCGCCGGAGCGCCTTCCCGACACCGTCAACGCCGCCGACGCGGTCGATCAGGAGCCGCGGATTACTCCGGATGGCAAGACGCTCTACTTCATGAGCAGCCGCCCGGGCGGCCTCGGCGGATCCGACATCTGGGTGACTCACAAGCAGCCCAACGGCGAGTGGTCACCGGCGCAGAACCTCGGGCCCAACGTCAACACCGCCGGGCGCGACCATTGCTTCATGCCGCTGGGGCTTCCGGGGCAGGAGGACACGGCCCAGTTCATCTCGGCGCGTCCCCGCGAGGCGGGCGGGCAGCCATCCGACGACATCTACGTCACGAAGATGGAGAACGGCGCCTGGCAACCCGCTCGGCGGTACGAGAGCAAGGTGCTGGACTCCATCGGGTTCAAGTGCCGGCTGAACACCGTCGCGCGCGACGGCCTCATCCTCGGCGTCGTCTCCGTCCACGACCTCGGCAAGTTCCACCGGATGGTCTTCGTGCACTACGATCCGTCGAGCAAGGAGTGGAAGGGCCCGATCGTTGACGTGCCCTTCAATCAGCCGAGCGTCGACGGGGCGTGCCCCATGTTTACCGTCGACGGCGACAAGATGATCTGGTCAGCCGGGTACGATCGTGGCCCGGGTCCCGTGTCCGCGGCCGGCGGCACCGGTGGCGTCTACGATCTCTTCTGGATCAAGACGAGCGACATCGTCGCCTACTACAAGGCCAAGGCTCGACTCGTTTCGTAGCGGCGTCGCGTTGCGCCGCCGGCGAGGGCCCGTGGCTGGGTCGGTCGTGGTCCTCGCCGGCTGCGCTCTCGTGGCCGGCCTCGCCGTCGCGCACGCCGTCCTCCAGCGGTCGGAGCCGCGCGCCGACAGCTCGCTCAAACGCCCGCCCGAGGAGGTCCGCCTCTACTTCAGCGAGCCGCTCGAGCCCGCCTACAGCACGCTCCGCGTCCTCGACGCGCGTGACGGCCAGGTCGATCGCCGCGACGCGCGCATCGATCGCGCGAACCCGACGCTGCTGCGCGCGACCCTGCCGGCACTGCCCGCTGGGCGATACCGGGTCCGCTGGCGGGTGATCTCTATCGACGCCGACGCCACCGAGGGCGAGTTCACGTTCAGGATCGAATGAGGGCGCTCCTTCTCGGCGCCGTCTGGGTCCACCTCGCGTCGTCGGTCCTGCTGGTGGGAGCGCTCTTCCTGCTGCTCCTCGCCGGCCCGAGGACGGACGCGACAATGCGACGGTGGGAGCGCTCGGTCGTCGTCCGGTCCCGCCTGCTCATCCTGATCGCGCTCGTCGCGGGTCTAGTCTGGCTCGTCGCGCGGACGGCCGCCTTCGAGAACCGTCCTGGCGCCGCGCTAGAGCCGCGCGCGGTCTGGCACGCGGCGCTCGACACGTGGCCCGGCCTCGTGTGGCTCGGGCGGCAGGGGGTCCTTGTGGTGCTCGCCGCGTTTCTCTGGGCCCGCGTCGACGTGACCGCGCGCCGCGACTGGGTCGCCGCTCGCGTCCAGGCGCTCGGCCTCGGGGGGCTCGCCCTCGGCCTCGCCAGTGCCTCGAGTCACGCCGCCGCGAGCGGGCCCGAGGCGGCGTGGGCCATCGCGGTGGACGCCTCGCACGTGATCGCGACGGGGCTCTGGGTCGGCGGCCTTCCGGCGCTGGCGCTCCTGCTCCGCGAGGCCAGTCGCGACGACGACGCCGACGCGCATGCGGCTGCCCTCGGAACGGCGCGGCGGTTCTCGCATGCCGCGCTCGTCGCGGTGCTGGTCCTCGTCGCGTCGGGCTCGGCCAGCGCCATCGCCCAGGTGGGAAGCGTCGCCGCCCTCGCGGGAACGACCCACGGCCACTTGCTGCTCGCCAAGCTCGCGCTGTTGATCCCGATCCTCGCGCTGGCGGCCGTGAATCGCGTCCGCCTGCTTCCTGCGAACGCGCCAGGCGCGACGCGGCGGCTCGCCGCCTTCGTCACACTCGAGGCGCTACTCGCGCTCGCCGTCCTCGCGATCGCGGCGACGATGACACTGACGACGCCCGCCCGTCACGCCGAGCCCGTGTGGCCGTTTCCGTTCCGACTCACACTCGACGGGCTCGACGACGTGGGCCGCCGGCGGGCGGTCGCCGCGAGCCAGATAGGGCTCACCGCCGTCGTGGCTCTGCTTGGGGCGGCGATCCTCCGTCGCCGTCGCGTCCCGCTCCTCGCCGGCGCAGCCACCCTCGCCGTTGTCGCCGCGGCGCTCGGCCTGCCGCCGCTCGTCCTGGACGCCTATCCGACGACGTTCCGGCGGCCGCCCGTCACCTATCACGCCACGTCCATCGCGGCCGGCATGGCCGTCTACGCCGAGCATTGCGCGAGCTGCCACGGTGCCGACGGCGGCGGCGTGGCCCGCACGGATTTGCGATCCCGTTCGATGGCGCGCCGCCACGCCGGCGAGATCTTCTGGATCGTCGGCCGCGGGATCCCAGAGCGTGGGATGCCGGCCTTCGAGAGCCGTCTCGCCGAG
>JBKPQY010000248.1:0-6201 GCA_046734315.1 Actinomycetota bacterium
CTGCTCGGTGGCTGCCTGCTGGATGAACACGCCGCGCAGGCCAATGTTGCCCGCCTTACGCAGGTCCAGCGGGATCAGCGCGAAGTGCACGGCGTTGGGTATCGCAACCGCGGCGTGCTCACGAAAGCGACCGAGCAGGCCCCGATAATCGAGGATGTCCACCGACCGGCCGACGAGCGCAAGCGCCTTGGAAGGGCCGGTGGGCTCGGCCAACCGCTCCAGCACGATCGGGCGCACCCCGGCCAGGTGCAACTCGCCGGCGAGCATCAGGCCGGTCGGCCCGGCCCCGGCGATCACGACCTCGGCGTCCACTGAAGAACTCCCTACCTCAGGCGGGGGGAATGTGGCCCGGCGACGGCGGGCGCGGGCGGAGCAGGCAGCCCGGCGGCGACCTGCCGCAGGACCTCCCGCAGGACCTCGGGGAACGCAGCGCCCGGCCCGCTGCTGCGCCAGTGGTCGAAGGCGGTCTGCGTCGCGCTGACGACGACCCCGGCGACCAGGCGCGGATACAGATCCCGCTCGGCGTCGGTGCCGGTCCGGTCGGCGATCGCGGTGGTCAGCGCCGCGGCAATCGAGGCGTGCAGCCTGCGCTGCGCGGCGGCGAGTTCCGGCGGGAAGGTAATCAGCCGGGCCTCCGCATGGGCCACCTCGCCATCGCCGGCGAACTGCTCGGACACCGCGTCAGCCAGCGCCTCCCACAGGTTCGCGTCGTCCGGGCAGGCGCGCAGCGCGGCCACCATCCGCGCGCCACGGTCCGCGCCGACCGACAGCAGCGCCTCTTCCTTGCTCGCGAAGTAGTTGCTGAACGTGCGGGCCGACACCCCAGCCGCGGCGGCGATGTCCTCGATCCGGGTCTGCGCATAGCCGCGTTCGATAGTCAGGCGCCACGCCGCCTGGCCCAGAGCCCCACGGGTCGCCAGCTTCTTCCGCTCCCGCAACCCCGGCAGTTGCTGCGGCATGCGCCGACGGTATCGGATCTTTGCCGATGAACGCAATATTTCGTAATGATGCAAAATTCTGGGTCCGCGGCCTGCGGCGCCATCCGTCGCGTTCATCGATCTCGTCACGCCATCGCGCCGTTCCCGTATTGCGCTTCCTCGGACTGGCCGACCGACGCCCACCAGCCGCCAGACCATCCGCGATAACGACACCCCGGCGCCGCCGCATCAGCCTCAAGGGTTCACCACTGCCTCGAGCAACGTTGTCTTCGCGCCGTACCGCACTGTTCAGCCGGCTCGGCCGCGGATGCATCGGATCGAATTCCGTGAAGCATCGGATCTCGATACGCCGGTAGAGGCCGTCGCGGCGTTGGACGAGTTCATCGGCTGGTTGCTGGTGCGCAGCCGGGAGGTATCGCCTGAGGATTGGCGGTCCCACGAACCCTCCGCGTCCGAGTAGTACGCGAGCGACCGGCCGTTCGGCGACCATCGTGGCCGTTCCTTCGACGGTCCAGGCCGGGTTGATGCCGCGGACCGGCTGCGGCAGGAGCGGCCGCTCGACGCCGGTGTCCGGATCGACCGCGCGCAGCTCCCGCGCGCCGCTACGCGTGGATGCGAAGCCGATCCGCGAACCGTCCGGCGACCACTGCGGCTTGTCGTCCAGCGCCGCATGGAACCACGTAGTGCCCGCACCCTCGCCGACGTACTCGCACAGTCCGTAAAGGCGCCCGGCTGAGCCTGTGCGCAGGTCATCCCATCGCGGGGGCGGGGTGGAGTCCTCGATAGACGACTGCTTGCGGGCGGCCATTACTCACCTAGCGACGTGACCTTCGGCCGGCTCATCTGCTTCTCCTTTCCTCGGCGTTGGGGGCCGAACTTGCTCGTGTCGACGATCCGTTCGGCTGGCGTACCGTGCGGTGGCCCCGATCGACGCGTTCGGCGCCGATGACTGCGGCGACAGAGCCCACGACGATTGCGCCACCGACGAGGGTCGGCGTCGTCACAGGCTCGGCGAGAATCAGTCGGCCCAGGAGCACGGCCACGAGCGGGTCGACGTACGCGTAGGTGGCGACCAGCGACAAAACGACACCGCCGAATCCCATCGCGACGCCCGCGACTCCCGGCCAGGTGGTCTAGCAGGATCGTCTTGCCCACCCCCGGCTCACCGCGCACCACCAGAGCCCGGCTCTCACCAGCGCGGACCGCCTCGACCAGCTGGTCGAGGGTGTCGCGCTCGCTGCGCCGGTTCATCAGCCCCAGCGCGCGGCCCCGCCTCGGATTTGCGGTCATCGGGCGCCGTGACGCGGTGGATCAACTCGGTGCTGGCACTCACACGGCTCCTCGGCTGGTACAAATCATGGGCCCGATGAGGCGGCCAAGACCGGCCGCGCGTGTCAGTTGCGGCCCTTGCACCGGTGCTCGTGGTGCTTGTGATCTTGGAGTCGACGCCTGGGGGTATAGCTCGATGCGAAACGGGTTGCTGCTCGAGGACCCGGATATCGTCCTAGATTACCGGGTGGCCCAGCTTCGCTACGGCGTGCGACGGTCCTGATCTCGCTGAGACGCGCTCCGAGGGCTTGCCGGGAGACCCGACCCCGTCCGCTCGAGCTGTCGGTGGCATCTGCCATGGCTGTTGCGCCGGACCGGGGCGATTTACCGTAGGGGCGAGGCGAGTCAGGATGAACGAACTGCCCACGTACGACGATGCGTTCACTGTGTCGACGCGGTACTGGCACGGGCTTGACGATGGACGGATCCAGTGCGACGTGTGCCCGCGCAATTGCCGGCTGCATGAGGGGCAGCGCGGGCTGTGCTTTGTGCGGGCCCGAGTCGATGACCAGATCGTGCTCACGTCCTACGGCCGGTCGAGCGGGTTTTGCGTCGATCCGATCGAGAAGAAGCCGCTCAACCATTTCCTGCCCGGCTCCGCGGTGCTCTCCTTCGGGACGGCGGGCTGCAACCTGGCCTGCAAGTTCTGTCAGAACTGGGACATCTCCAAGTCGCGCGAGATCGACACGCTGGCCGACCGCGCCTCGCCGGAAGCTCTCGCCCGTGCGGCAGCCCAGCTCGGCTGCCGCAGCGTCGCTTTCACCTACAACGACCCGACGATCTTCTGGGAGTACGCCGCCGACGTGGCCGACGCCTGCCACGCGGCGGGCATCAAGGCGGTGTCGGTGACCGCCGGCTACATGTGCCGCGAGCCGCGGGCCGAGTTCTACCGCCACGTAGACGCCGCCAACGTGGACCTCAAGGCGTTCACCGAAGACTTCTACCACCGCATCTGCGCGGCCCGGCTCGCCGACGTGCTGGACACGCTGCAGTACCTCAAGCACGACACGTCGGTGTGGTTCGAGATCACCACGCTGCTCATCCCCGGACACAACGACTCGCCGGCCGAGATCGAGGCCGAGACCAAGTGGATCATGCAACACCTGGGCCCGGACGTGCCGCTGCACTTCACGGCGTTCCACCCCGACTACAAGATGCTCGACGTCGCGCCCACGCCGGCTAGCACGCTTCGCCAGGCACGGCTCATCGCGCTAGCCAACGGACTGCGCTACGTGTACACCGGCAACGTCCACGACCCGGCCGGCGGCACCACCTTCTGCCCGTCCTGCGGCCTCGCCGTGGTGGTGCGCGACTGGTACCACATCGCCGACTACGCGCTGGACACGCACGGCCGCTGCCGGGCCTGCGGCACCCACCTGCCGGGCGTGTACGACGCTGCGGCCGGCTCGTGGGGACGGCGCCGACTGCCGGTGCGTCTCGCAGCCTCACGCCCGTGAACCACATCCACCCGCCCACCGCTGCGGGCCGGTTCTACCCGGCCGAACCCCGCGCGCTGGCTACCACCGTCGACGGGTTGCTGGCCGCGGCGGGCCCGCCGTCCGCGGGCCGCCGACCGGTCGCGCTGATCGCGCCGCACGGCGGCTACCCGTACTCCGGGCCCATCGCCGCATCGGCCTACGCGCTGCTCACGCCATGGTCGACGGCCATCCGCCGCGTGGTGATCCTGGGCCCGTCGCACTTCATCGACTTCGACGGCGCGGCGCTTCCAGCGGCTACCGCCCTACGCACGCCGCTCGGTGACGTGCCGGTCGAGCCGCTGCACACGACGTACCGCCACGACCAGCCGCACGCGCGCGAGCACTCGATCGAGGTGCAGCTACCGTTCCTGCAACGGGTGCTCGCGTCCGGCTGGACCTGCAGCCCGGTCGCCCTGGGGCAGCTCGGCCCCCACCGCGTCGCCGACCTGCTCGACGGGCTGCCCGCCTCCGACACCCTCGTCATATGCAGCACCGACCTGTCGCACTACCAGCCACACCAGACCGCGCAGAAACTCGACCGACATACCGCCTCCGCCATCACCGATCGTGACCCGCACCGCATCGGCCCACGCGATGCGTGCGGCCGGACCGGGCTGCGCGGCCTGCTGCTGTGGGCGCGCCGGCACGATCTCGTGATCGACCTGCTCGACCTGCGCACCTCGGGCGACACCTCAACCGACCGGTCCAGCGTGGTCGGCTACGGCGCGTTCGCCGCCTACACATCCTGAAGCTGCTGCCGGGGGAAGGGGAATGACGCCCCGCATAACCACAGCCCGGCGGCCGGGGCCGCACGCGGCACCGCGTACATACTCGGCGATCACACCCTGATCTGCGGGATCACTGTGCGTGCGGAACTGCGTCGTCTCGTCTCAGATCGGCGCTACGTCTGCCGATCCGATGCGCGACAACTCGCCGCCTAGGCCGACGCATGCGGGCATCTGGTGCGGTCGGCTGGCGTGCTCTCGACGGGGATGACTCGGCGCGGGCCGTGCGTGCTACGCGTGCGCGCCGAAGAAGTCGATCAGGATCGGGGTGATCACCTCCGTTGGCGCGTTGTGGTCGTATCCGTCGAGCATCTTCAGTTGCGCGCCTGGCGTGGCAGCGGCCTGCTCGGCGACCGAACGCTGGAACCAGCCCGGGCTGTTCTTGCCGCCGAGAATAAGGACGGGTGCGGTGATCTTGGCCAGCTCGGCGGTGGGTACCCCGCCCGCGGTGACGGCAATCTCGTAGGGCAGCGTGGGGGTCAGCGGCTCCAGGGCTGTCACCCACCCGGCGTCGTGCATCCGCGCGAGCGTCTCATCGGGCAGCCTGATGACCTGCGACATCCAGAACGCAACAGCCTCGCCTCTGCGGCCGGAGCCGACCAGCTCGCGAATGTGTTGCGCCGGATCAACGGGGGGCTGTGGTGTGTCCTCGTTTTGGAACGGCGCCTCGTAGGCGACGATGCCCGCGACCGGCAGGCCAGCCGCGGCGGCCCGCAAGGCGATGGCCGCGCCGGATGAGTGGCCGAACACGAAGGGCGGTTCAGGCCTGGTCGCCGTCGCGACGGCGCCAAGATCCGCATACTCCTTCTCCGGTGCGAACGGCTCGGTGTCGCCGCTGTCACCCCGGCCGCGGCGGTCGTAGGTCACGACCGTGAAGTGCCGTTTGAGCTCGTCGGGTGCCACGAACGAGTGGCGGGTGCAGAACGCGCCCACGCTGACAACAAGCGCAGGGCCATCACCGGTGCGGTCGTACGTGATGACGGTGCCGTCGGCGGACTTTACGGTTTCCATGGCGCCTCTCTTCATCTACGGCAAGCGAGACGACTGCATAGCGCGGAACTCATGGGCCCTGAGCCTGAATCCAGCGGTGCCATGAGGGCAAGGACACGATGACGCCCTCCGCCACGGCGCCCATAACGACACTCGCCGGTTACCGACGTGGAGCGACCGACTACGTATTCGGCGTACTGCGCGACCACGGTGCTCTGAGGGCGTGAGGTGAGCCTCGACGGCGTTGGCGAAGAGTGGTCAGACGCAGCCCGGCGAGTGCATTGCGACATCGACGAGGCACTGAGTGGGGTGCGGCAGGTGCTGCGCGATGCTCGTCGTGCTGCGCGATGCCCCATGGTGATTGCGAGCTTGCCCGCCGCCCAGCGGTGGAGCAAGCCGACTGCTCGCTCGTTGCTGCTTGGGAGGCCCACCGAGTGGAGCCCACCGGCATGGGGCTGGACTACGGACAACACGGGGCTACGGGGACCACCGCGCTCGACCTGACCTGCTTACCGCGAAAGGATGGAACCCCGATGACGTCAACTCAGCAGGGTGTCCTGTCCGAGTTGATCTTGGGGCGCAGCGTCTAGGCAGGCTCCGCGGGGCCGCTGTCGTCTCCTCGTTGCGGCGTAGTGCCTCTGCTGGCGAGCAGGCGCCACAGGCGCGGCCAGGCCGGCCGCA
>JBKPQY010000249.1:0-13639 GCA_046734315.1 Actinomycetota bacterium
TGGGATTCCGTCATCTTCGACGTCGGCCGCGAGTCCCTGGTGCGGGTGCCGACGCTGGAGCCGCTGCGGGGCACCAAGGCACACGTGGGTGAGCTGCTCGAACGCTGCCCCACGGCTGCGTCGCTCATCGAGGCCCTCGTCGGTCCGCGCTGAGAAGCGAGCGGCGCACGATCGTCATGTCGAGCTAGGGTGAAGTCGGCCCGAGCGAGGGGAGTTCGCATGCCAACTCACGAAGGCGGCCAGACCCGGCCGCAACGCCAGCCCGACGAAGCCGACGAGGTCGACGTCGAGGCCACGTCCGACGTCGCCGAGCGCCAGGAGAAGCTGACCGAAGACGTCGACGCCCTTCTCGACGAGATCGACGACGTCCTCGAGACGAACGCCGAGGACTTCGTCCGGTCGTTCGTGCAGAAGGGCGGACAGTAGCCCCTCGCGCGACGCGACGCCCACGGCGCCGGTTCCACGGTGAGCGCACGGCTCGGTAGGGTCGCTTCAGGCAATTCGACACTGACAGGAGCGCCGTGAGCATCGAGCGGTTCAGCGGCGCGGCCGCCCTCCCCGGCGTGCTGCGCTACGCAATGTCGCCCGGGTCGTCCTCGTTCACCGAATTCCTCAAAGCCACGGCGCCTGAACTGCTGCCCAAGCCGCACATCATCCCCGAACTCGCCCCCCACGCCACGACGATCGTTGCCGCCGTCTACGACGGAGGCGTTGTCATGGCGGGCGACCGGCGGGCGACCATGGGCAATCTGATCGCCGAACGGGACATCGAAAAGGTGTTCGCCTCCGACGACTACTCGCTGATCGGTACCGCGGGCACGGCTGGTGTGGGCATCGAGGTGGTGAAGCTCTACCAGGTCGAACTCGAGCATTACGAGAAGATCGAGGGCACCCAGCTCACCCTGAACGGCAAGGCCAACCGGCTCGCGACCATGATCCGCGGCAACCTGGGCCTGGCCATGCAGGGTCTCGCGGTCGTGCCGTTGTTCGCGGGCTTCGACGTCGAGGCTCCGGCTCCGTCCTCGGGCGGCAAGATCTTCAGCTTCGACGCCGCGGGCGGCCTGTATCCGCAGCGCTACTACGACTCGATCGGCTCCGGCTCGCCGTACGCCAAGTCGTCGCTGAAGAAGCGCTGGCGCCCCGGGCTCAGCCGCGACGAAGTCGTCAGGGTTGCCGTCGAGGCCCTTTACGACGCCGCCGACGACGACTCGGCCACCGGCGGCCCCGACCTCATTCGGCAGATTTTCCCGGTCGTCATGGTCGCGAACGCCGATGGCACCAGCCGGGTGCCGGACGCCGAGCTGGAGACCGTTGCCCGAGCCATCGCCGACGAGCGCCGCGACCAGCCCGGAACCTGACCTCAACCCACGGAGATCACACCATGACGATGCCGTTCTACGCGTCGCCCGAGCAGATCATGCGCGACCGTTCGGAGTACGCGCGCAAGGGCATCGCGCGTGGGCGCAGCGTCGTCGTGTCCACCTACAGCGACGGAGTGCTGTTCGTCGCGGAGAACGCAAGCTCCGCGCTGCACAAGGTCAGCGAGATCTACGACCGCATCGGCTTCGCCGCAGTCGGCATGTACAACGAGTTCGAGAACCTGCGCGTCGCGGGCATCCGGTTGGCCGACATGCGTGGTTACTCCTACGACCGGCGCGACGTCACCGCCCGCGCGCTGGCGAACGCCTACGCGCAGACCCTTGGCACGATCTTCACCGAGCAACAGAAGCCGTACGAGGTCGAGCTGTGCGTGGCCGAGGTGGCGGAGAGCCCCGACGACGACCAGATGTACCGCATTTCGTACGACGGCACGATCATCGACGAGCCGGACTTCCTCGTAATGGGTGGTCAGGCCGACGCGCTCACCACCCAGATCCGCCGGACGTTCAAGGAGCGGCTGCCGCTCGGTGAGGCGCTGACGGTGGCCGTGCGCGGGCTGGGCTCCGTCGGCGGTAACAGCGCCCCGCGCGCACTGCCGGCCAACCAGTTGGAAGTGGCCGTGCTCGATCGCACCCGGCCCACCCGCAAGTTCAAGCGGATCACCGGGGCCGCCCTTACCGCGCTGCTGCCGCGGGAAGGCACCCCAGAGCCGGCCGAGCCGGCACCATCGGACTCCCCCCACGGTGAGTCCGAGGGCACCTAGCTGGTTACAACCTCGCCGTTCGCCACCCGGACCCCGAGCTTGGCGAGTGGTCGCGAGGCCGGTCCGTGGATCACCGCTCCGGTCAGCGCGTTGTACTTCGATCCGTGGCACTGGCAGTGCAATTCGCTGCCGGCCGGTGCGACGGTGCAGCCCATGTGCGTGCATCTGGCGCTGAACGCCACCGCGGTGTCCGAAGTAGGGCGCGACACGATGGCGGCGCTGCCGTCCGGCAGCTTCGCGGACACGCACCGGCCCACCTCGATGTCGTCGAGCTTGACCAGTTGAGCGTTCGCCTGCGGCGTAGCGTGGCTCGTCGACGAACTCGATCCACACGCCGCCAACGCGACGGTGCCCGCCCCTACGGCGCCGGCTGCAAGAACACTGCGGCGGGTCACAGTGGTCATCAAGGTACCTTTCGGGTCGCGGTCGCGGCTTCAGTGAGCACCACGGCGCCACAGTCGTCGCGGTTCACCGTGAACCATCGCCCTGCCCCGCCCGTGTTATCGGCAGGAACCAAGGAGGCCGTCGATGTCCGTACACGCACCCGCCCGGGCGAGGTTCGCGCTCACGGCACGTGGTTGCGGGGGCTTGGCGGCATGGATGTCGTGGCAACACTCGCGCCAGAGCTAACCGGCGCGGCAGACTTCACCATGACCGACGCGCCGCGCCGGAGCGTGGCGACTGCCCGAGCCAGCGGGAGTGGTGTGCCCACCAGCGACGCCGACCTGATGCGGGCGCTGCACGACCAGCACGCCCATGCGTTGTGGTCGTACGCGGTCCACCTGACCGGCGGTGATCGGGCACGGGCGGAGGACGTCGTCCAAGAGACGATGCTGCGGGCGTGGAAGCATCCGCAGGTCCTGGATCAGTCGCACGGCTCGGCACGGGCGTGGCTGTTCACCGTGGCACGGCGCATCGTCATCGACGATTGGCGCACCTCCCGCAGCCGGCGCGAAGTCATCACCGCCGAGCCGCCCGAACTGCAGGTCGCCGACCCCAATGACCGCTCCGCCGACGCTGCGGTCATCACGACCGCGCTGATGCAACTGTCGCTCGAGCACCGGCAGGTACTGCTCGAGTGCTATTACCGTGGTTCGTCGGTCGCCGAGGCAGCGCGGCGACTCGGTGTGCCCGAGGGGACGGTCAAGTCCCGTGCCCATTACGCCCTGCGCGCGTTGCGCCTGGCGTTGGACGAAGTGGGTGGAGTGCGATGAGTGGGCATCGCAGCGCCGAAGGCGCGAGGAGTGGAGCGAACCTCCGCGATCAGCGCTTGCGCGACGAGCGGGACGAACAATGAGCGAGCATCCGTTCGAGATGTATGACGGCGCTTACATCCTCGGAGCGCTGTCCGACGACGATCGCCGCGCCTACGAGCGGCACCTGGCCGGGTGCGATCGGTGTTCCGCCTCCGTGGCGCAGCTGCGCGACATCCCCCGCGCACTCGCCGCAGTACCGGCGTCCGTGCTCGAGGACGACGCGCCGCCGCCGTCGCTGTTGGCATCGCTATTGGGGCGGATCCGGCGCGAACGCAACCGCCGGCGGTGGATCGTCGGCGGCCTCGCCGCTGCGGCGGCGGCCTGCATCGTGGCGCTGTCCATAGTGGTCGCACAGCCCGACCACCCTGCCTCGCATCCGGTCGCCATGCACGCGGTGGCCGACGCGCCGATCAAGGCGACCGCCGACATCCGGTCCGTCGGGTGGGGCACGCGAATCGACCTGGTCTGCAGCTACTACGAGTACGTCCCGGCCGGCCGCCCGTATGCACTGGTCGTCGTCGACCGCAGTGGCGATCGGCACACCCTCGGCAGCTGGAATCTCGTGCCGGGCAAGGTGGCGAAGTACGGCAGCGGCACATCACTGTCTCGCGACCAGATCGCCTCTGTGCAGATCGCCACGCTGGACGGGCAACAGCCACTGCTCACGCTCAACCTGTAACGCAACCCGGTTACGCATAGGCTGTACGTGTGCACCGACGCATCTTTGGCATCGAGAACGAGTACGGCGTCACGTGCACCTTCCACGGCCAGCGCCGGCTCTCACCCGACGAGGTGGCGCGTTACCTGTTCCGCCGCGTCGTGTCGTGGGGCCGCTCGTCGAACGTCTTCCTCCGCAACGGGGCGCGCCTTTATCTGGACGTGGGCAGCCACCCGGAATACGCCACGCCCGAGTGCGACTCCCTCACGTCGCTCGTAGCGCACGACAAGGCCGGGGAGCGGATCCTCGAAGGCCTTGTCATCGATGCCGAGAAGCGCCTGCACGACGAGGGCATCGCAGGCGACATATACCTCTTCAAGAACAACACCGACTCGGCGGGCAACTCCTACGGCTGCCACGAGAACTACCTCGTGGGGCGCCACGGTGAGTTCAGCCGGATGGCCGACGTGCTCATCCCGTTCCTCGTCACGCGGCAACTGATCTGCGGGGCGGGCAAGGTGCTCCAGACCCCGCGCGGCGCCGTGTATTGCGTGAGCCAGCGGGCCGAGCACATCTGGGAGGGCGTGTCGTCTGCCACGACCAGGTCCCGTCCGATCATCAACACCCGGGACGAGCCGCACGCCGATGCCGAACGCTACCGCCGTCTGCACGTGATCGTCGGCGACTCGAACATGAACGAGTGCACGACGATGCTCAAGGTCGGCTCGGCGGACCTCGTGCTGCGGATGCTCGAGCACGGCGTGACGTTCCGCGACCTGGCGCTGGAGAACCCCATTCGAGCGATTCGCGAAATATCCCATGATCTGACCGGTACACGCCAGGTACGACTCGCGGCGGGGCGGTCCGCGTCCGCACTCGAGATACAGCGCGAGTACTACAGCAAGGCTGTCGATTTCGTCGAGCGCACGGGCGTCGATACTGCCTCCAAGCGGGTGCTGGAGCTGTGGGGGCGCACCCTGGACGCAGTCGAGCAGAGCGACCTGAGCAAGATCGACCGAGAGATCGACTGGGCCACGAAGTTCGCGCTGATCGAGCGGTACCGCAGCAAGCACGGCCTGCCGCTGTCGTCGCCGCGGGTGGCACAGCTCGATCTGGCCTACCACGACATTCAGCGGACTCGCGGCCTGTTCTATCTGCTGCAGCGCCGCGGGCTCGTCGACCGGGTCACCAACGACCTGATCGTGTTCGAGGCGAAGAACGTGCCACCGCAGACCACCCGGGCGAAGCTTCGCGGTGACTTCATCCGCCGGGCTCAAGAACGCCGCCGTGACTTCACGGTCGACTGGGTGCACTTGAAGCTGAACGACCAGGCTCAGCGCACGGTGCTGTGCAAAGACCCCTACCGCAGCGTGGACGACCGGGTTGAGAAACTGATCAACTCGATGTGACGACTTGACCATCTGCCTCCATGTGGTCGTCGCCGGCGTATCCCCGTGCGCGTCGGGGCGCCGATCGGGAACGATAGGGGAGTGACCCGCGCCGAGGCCCCGCGAGCCGCCCGCCGGCGGGCGCGCAAGCGCATTAGTTTCGAGGACATGGCGGCACGGCGGGCAGAGCGGCTGGTCAACCTGGTGATCTGCCTGTTGTCCACACGCCAGTTCCTGACCGCCGAGCGCATCCGGGACGCCGTGCCGGGTTATGAGGCCGCGGACGGGGACCCGCGCACCGACGAGGCGTTCAAGCGGATGTTCGAGCGCGACAAGGCCGAGCTGCGTGACCTCGGCGTGCCACTCGAGACCGGCCGCAACAGTGTGTTCGACGCCGACGACGGTTATCGCATCACGCGCCGCAGGTACGAGCTGCCGGCGCTCGAGTTCGACCCTGCCGAGGCCGCAGCGGTGGGCCTCGCCGCCCGGCTGTGGCAGTCCGCTGCACTAGGCACGCCGGCACGCAACGCGCTAATCAAGCTGCGTGCCGGTGGCACCGACGTCGAGCCGACGTCTCGGGGCGTGCTTCCTCATGTGGATGCCAGCGACCCGAGCCTGCCGGTGTTTCTGGATGCGGCGCGTCATGCCCAATCGGTGCGCTTCGACTACATCAAGTCCGGTTCCGGCAAACCGGAGCGGCGCGATCTCGAGCCCTGGGGTGTCCTCTCGTACCGGCGGCGGTGGTACGTCGTAGGCCACGACCGCGACCGCAACGACCAGCGCAGTTTCCGGCTGTCGCGCGTGCAGGGGGAGGCGACGCCGTACGGGAAGACCGGGGCGTTCACACGTCCGGAGAACGTCGACCTGCTCGCCGCGGTGGTCGGGCGGCGACCCGACGAGGATCGCGTGGCTCGCGTCAGGGTCACCGGCGACGGCGCCGCGCAGTTGCGCCGTTACGCCGGCAGCGACGACGACGGCGTGCTGACGATCACGTTCGCCGACGTGAGCTGGCTTGCGCGCATGGTGGCGAGTGCCGGCGCGTGCGCGGAGGCGCTCGACCCGCCGGACCTCGTCGAGGCCGTGCGGTGCCGGCTCGCCGCTGTCGCGGGAGTAGCGCCATGACCGGTGAGCGCGAGCGGCTGCCACGCCTGCTCGCCCTCGTCCCGTACCTGCAGGCGCACAACGGCATTGCGATCGAACAGGCGGCCGCCGACTTCGGCGTCGGCGAGGACCAGCTGCGCCGCGACCTGCAGCTGCTTTGGATGTGCGGGCTGCCCGGGCACGGTCCCGGCGATCTGATCGACCTCTCCTTCGAGGGCGACACCGTCTCGGTGATCTTCGATGCCGGCATGTCGCGGCCGCTGCGGCTGACCGCCGAGGAGGCGCTGCCCCTGGTGGTCGCGCTGCGCACACTCACCGAGATGCCGGGGGTTACCGACCGCGACGCCGTCGAGCGGGCGCTGGCGAAGGTCGAGTCCGTGGCGAGCGGTTCGGTGGAGGCGCAGACGGTGGCCGTGGAGCTCGATCGTGTCGACGCGATGCTGCCCGTGCTGCAACAGGCCATCGACAACAGGCGGGCGCTGGCGCTGCGGTACTACACCGCGACCCGCGACGAGACGACCGAGCGCACCGTCGATCCCATGCGTCTGTTCGAGATGGACGGGCGCAGCTACCTGGAGGCATGGTGCCGGCGCGCCGAAGGGATGCGGGTATTCCGCGTCGACCGCATCGATCGCGCCGAAGTTCTGGGCGAGCCGGCCAGCCCGCCGCCGGAGGCGGAGCTGCGCGACCTCAGCGACGGGGTGTTTACGCCGGCACCCGAGCACATGCTGGTCGTGCTGCGCGTCGACACTGCCTATGCCTGGGTGGCCGACTACTACCCGCCCGAGGCGGAAACCATGGACGCGGCCGGCCGGCGGCAGGTCAGCGTACGCGTGGCCGACCCGGCCTGGGTCCGGGCGCTGGCCCTGGGCGCTGCGGGTCATGTCGAGGTGCTGTCGCCCGAGTGGCTCGCCGAGTCAGTCCGCGATGAGGCCCGGGCGGCCCTCGCTGCATATTCCACATAAGTAGAGTTCGGCGGGTGTCATGGGTCGTAGGGATCGTCTGCGGTGTCGCGGCGCTGATCGCGGTGGCGGTCCTCGACGTGTTCGCGTTCGATAGGCGGCCCGTGACGCTATGAAGCTGCGTCTGCCCCGGTTGCGCCACAAACGCGCAGCCAACCCCGAAGGCCGCATGTCGGTGATGGACCACCTGCGGGAGTTGCGCCACCGGGTCATCGTCGCGCTGCTGATCATCGCCGTCGGGGCGATCGTGGGCTGGGTCTTCTACGACCCGATCCTGCGCTTTCTCGAGCACCCGTACTGCTCGGTGCCTGCCAAGCATCGCTTCCCGGGCACCGAGGTGGGCGGCTGCCACCTGATCTACACTCAGGTGCTCGCAGGCTTCACCACGCGCCTGAAGGTGTCCCTCATCGCCGGCGCCGTGCTGACCGCGCCGTTGTGGCTGTACCAGATCTGGGCGTTTGTCACGCCGGGACTGCACAGGAACGAGCGTAAGTACACGATCTGGTTCATCGCCGCGTCGACGGCGCTGTTCGCCGCCGGGGTGGCGCTGGCGTATTTCGTGCTCGCCAAGGGGCTGCGCGTGCTGCTCGGCGTCGCGGGCTCGGGAACCCAGGCGTTGCTGACCGTCGACAGCTACCTGTCGTTCGTCACGTTGATGCTGGTCGTCTTCGGGGCGTCGTTCGAGCTGCCGCTGCTCGTGGTGATGGCCAATCTCGCCGGCGTGCTGCCCGCTCGCTGGCTGCGCAAGTCACAGCGCCTCGCGATCTTCCTTATCTTCCTGTTCGCCGCCGTGGCGACGCCGACCACCGATCCGTTCACGATGTGCGCGATGGCGGTCCCGATGGTGCTGTTGTTCGAGGGCGCCGTGGTGTTCGCGGTCGTGCATGACAAGCGCAAGGCGCGCCGGAAGGCCGCCGAGCAGCAAGCCAAGGACGCCCAGATCGACGTGCCGACGCGGATCGACCCGATTCCCCGCCCGCTCGATGACGTTACCTAGTTCAACGCACCCGATTGTCTTCGCGCGAGCGCTCATCGCCCCGTGGTTGCGCTTCTCTACTCACCTATGCCTTGGTTACGCGGATGCCGAAGCTGTTCGCGCGGATGTCAACTGTGGACAGATCGGGCACGGTCATGTCCGCATCGAGATGTCGATAGGTCGTTAAGACGCCGAGCACCGGGATGCCGGCGGCCCGTCCTGCGGTCACCCCCGCTGGCGCGTCCTCGACGACCAGGCAGCGTGCCGGCACACGACCCAGCAGCGACGCCGCGACGAGGTAGCACTCCGGGTCGGGCTTGCCGGACCGCACGTCGTCGGAGGTGACCAGCACCGGTGGCCTCGCCAACCCGGCTGCGGCGATCCGAGCCGTCGCCAGCAGGTGGTCGCCGCTGGTGACGATCGCCCAGCGTGACGGCGGCAGTCCGCGGAGAGCGGCAACGGCTCCGGGCATCGGCTGTACCCCGTCGGTGTCCCGCGCTTGGTCGGCGTTCATCCGAGCCGCGAGCGCACGCGCCTGCGCAGGCGGCATTGCCGGGCAGACCGCAGCGAACACCTGCGGGCCGGGAATGCCGTGCATGTACGGTTCGAACTCGGCCAGCGGCACACCGAGTTCGTCCGCCACCGCCGCCCAGGCGCGCAGCACGCTGGCCGTCGAGTCGACGAGGGTGCCGTCCAGGTCGAACAGCACGGCGTCCACGGCTACGTCGATCACCTGCACAGTGTTCCGTAGGCCTCCGGAGGCTCGCCCGTACGCTGGACGTATGTCCGCGCCGGCTGACAGATATGCCGCCTCGCGGCGCCGGGCGAAGCATCCGCACCTGGGGGTTTTCGCGGCGGACTACCCGTTCGAGCTCGACCCGTTCCAGGTCGACGCGTGCGAGGCCCTCGAGGACGGTCACGGCGTGCTGGTGTGCGCGCCAACCGGATCGGGCAAGACGGTGGTCGGCGAGTTCGCGGTACATATGGCTCTCGCGTCCGGGCAGAAGTGCTTCTACACCACACCGATCAAGGCGTTGTCGAACCAGAAGTACCACGACCTGGTACGCCGGCACGGCGCCTCGACGGTGGGGCTGCTCACCGGCGACAACGCGATCAACGGCGGCGCACCCATCGTCGTCATGACGACCGAGGTGCTGCGCAACATGCTTTACGTCGGCAGCACGTCCATCGAAGGCCTCGGCTACGTCGTCATGGACGAGGTGCACTACCTCGGCGACAGATTCCGCGGCGGAGTCTGGGAGGAGGTGATCATCCACCTGCCCCAGGCGGTGCAGCTCGTCTCGCTCTCGGCGACCGTGTCCAATGCCGAGGAGTTCGGGGAATGGCTGGTGGCGGTACGCGGCGACACGAAGGTCGTCGTCCACGAGCAGCGCCCTGTACCGCTGTGGCAGCACATGCTCGTGAGCACTCGACTGTTCGACCTGTTCGCCGATGAGCAGTCCACCGTGAACGCTGACCTGAAGCGCTACCTCGCATCACGCGTGCGTTATCCGGGCGCGGCTCGGGGCTGGCGGCCCCCGCACCGTCCCGACGTGGTCGCGCGCCTGGACGGCGAGGGCCTGCTGCCTGTCATTGTGTTCATATTCAGCCGGGTGGGCTGTGACGCAGCGGTCCGCCAGTGCGTGCTGTCCGGTCTGTGGCTCACCGAGCCGGACGAGCGCGACGAGATCACAGCGATCGTCGAGGAACGCACCGCAGGCATCCCGGCCGAGGACCTCGACGTGCTGGGGTACTGGGAGTGGCTGGACGGGCTGCGCCGCGGCGTGGCCGCGCACCATGCCGGGCTGATCCCGGCGTTCAAGGAGACCGTCGAGGAACTGTTCGTGCGCGGCCTCGTCCGCGTCGTGTTCGCTACCGAGACGCTGGCGCTCGGCATCAACATGCCGGCCCGCACGGTCCTGCTCGAACGGCTGTCAAAGTTCAACGGCGATACCCACGCCGACATCACGCCGGGGGAGTACACCCAGCTCACCGGCCGGGCGGGCCGGCGCGGCATCGACATCGAGGGACATGCAGTCGTGCTGTGGAGTCCGGAGGCCGACCCGGATCGGGTGGCCGGCCTCGCCTCGACGCGGACGTACCCGCTGCGGTCGTCGTTCCGCCCGTCCTACAACATGGCTGTAAACCTGGTCGGGCAGATGGGGCGTCCGGCGGCGCGCCAGTTACTCGACGCGTCGTTCGCCCAGTTCCAGGCCGACCGAGCGGTCGGCGGTTTGGTGCGTCAGATCCGCCGCAATGAGGCGACCATGCGTGAGCAGGCCGCACAGATCCAGTGCGACCGCGGCGAGTTCACCGAATACGCCGCACTGCGCCGCGAGCTCGGCGACCGCGAGGCTGCGCTCGCCCGCGACAGGGCGCGCAATCGGCGAAGCGCGGTGGTGGCCTCGCTCGAGAGCCTGCGACCCGGGGACGTGATCCGGGTGCCGGGCGGCCGGCGGGCCGGCCTCGCGGTGGTGCTGGATCCGGGCGTGGATCCTCGCGACGATCCGCGCCCGCTGGTCGTGACCGAGGCACGCTGGTCCGGGCGGCTCAGCCTCACCGACTTCCCGACCGGCGTCGAGCCGCTCGCGACGGTGCGGGTGCCCCGGCGCTTCAACCACCGCTCCCCACAGGAGCGCCGCGACCTGGCGTCAACGCTTCGCACCCTCAACGTGGCGCCCGCACCGGGGCGGGCTCCGCAGCAACCGGCAGTCGAGGACGAGCAGATCGACGCGCTGCGCGCGGCCATCCGGGCTCACCCGTGCCACGACTGCCCGGACCGCGAGGCTCACGCCCGCTGGGCCGAGCGCTACCAGCGACTCGAGCGAGAGACCGAAGCGCTGCGCCGGCGTATCGAGGGGCGGACGAACTCGCTGGCCCGCACGTTCGACCGTATCTGCGCGCTGCTGGACGCCCGCGGCTACCTCGCCGGCGACGAGACGACACCGGCCGGGCGGCAGCTGTCGCGGATCTGGTCCGAGTCCGACCTGCTCGTCGCCGAGTGTCTGCGCGCCGGGGAATGGGACGCCCTGGACAGCGCCGAGCTGGCCGCGGTCGTGTCGACGCTTGTCTACGAGGCGCGCCGCGACGAGCAGCCGATCGATCGGATGCCCACCACAAGCGTGCGCGACGCGCTCACCGCCACGACTCGGATCTGGGCCGATCTGGCGGACGACGAGGCCGGCCGGGGACTGCCGCGCACCCGGGAACCGCAGCTCGGCTTCGCCTGGGCCGCCTACCGGTGGACACGGCGCGACAGCCTGGACCGGGTGCTCAACTCTGCCGCGAAGGCCGGCGTGGAGATCTCTGCAGGCGATTTCGTCCGGTGGTGCAAGCAGTTGCTCGATCTGCTCGAGCAGATCGCCGCGGCGCCGTCTCCGGCAGGCATCGAGGCGCCGGTGGCCGCCCGAGCCCGCCACGCGGCTCGGGAGATCCGCCGTGGCGTGGTGGCGCAGGGCGTCCTCGGATGAGTCGGTACCGTGGGCCGGTCGCGCAGTAGCGTAGAGGCGTTCTGGACGGAAGAGGCACACCATGGCATCCGACAACGGCGAGCACGGCTTGGGCGGTCAAGGCGAGCAGTCGCAGTCCTGGCAGCCGCGGTGGCCTCAGGAGAATCCGGCCGACGAGCCGGAAGAGGCAACCGTCGCACGTTCCGTGTCGCAGCCCGCCGAGCAGGCCACGACGCCGTCGGACCAGGAGGCGCAGCCGTCATCGGACGAGGACCGCACGCAAGCGTTCTCGCGCTCGGACGTGCGTTTCGACGCGCCGGGCCCGGCTCCGACCCAGCAGATGCCGGCGTTTCCGCCTCCGCCGCCGGGCACGCCGTACCAGCCGCCGGAACCGCAGGGGTTCGGGCCGCCGGCCTACCCGCCTCAGACACCGTCCCCGCCGTACGGGGCGCAGCCGTATCAGCAGGCCGCCCCGGGTTACCCGCCGCCGCAGGCACCGGGCTATGGGCAGGCGCCGTACCAGGCGGAGCCGAGCTATCCGCAGCAGCCCTACGGCGCACCGCCGCCACAGTACGGCCAGTACGGCCAGTACGGGCAGTACGGGCAATACGGCCAGTACAGCCAGTACGAGCAGCAGCCACAGTACGGCGCGTACGCTCCGTCCGCGCCATCGAAGAAGCGCCCCGTGTGGCCATGGATCGGCGTCGTCGCACTAGTCGTGGTCGCCGCGCTCGTTGCCGCCTCGTTTGTCGCCAAGCCGGGATTCCTCGGCTTCAAGAAGGTGCTTGATCACACCGCCGTGGAGCAGCAGATCGAGAAGGCCGGCTACACGAATGTCGTCTGCAACGACGGCAAGAACCCGACTGTCAAGAAGGGCGCGACGTTCACGTGCACCGCGGACGGCGGCCGCACAGTCACTGTCACGATCACCAGCTCCGGCGGCAACTACGCCTGGAGCCCTTCGAGCTGACCACCGCTCGGTTAGCGGCTGCGACCGGCTCCTTGGGGGTCAGATCGGGTCAGCGCGCGATCGCGTTGAGCACCCGGTTGATCGAGCTCTCGATGCCGTACCGGTCGGCCAGTTCGACGAGTGCAGCAGGGTCCGCCGGCGACCGGGGCAACGCGTCGTCGAGTTCGGGCACCGGCGCGTCGGTTCGGCCGCGAACCACCGCCGGCGCCACCGCCAGGTAGTCGGCCGCGGCGAGCACCTTGGTCACCGCGCCGGCGGGGAAGCCGTCATTGCCGGTCTGCGCGGCGGCCAGGATCTGCTCGACCGCACCGTAGCGTGTGACGAGCGCCGCCGCCGTCTTCGCTCCGATCCCCGGGACGCCCGGCAATCCGTCGCTCGGGTCGCCGCGCAGCGCCGCGAAGTCGGCGTAGCGCTCCGGCGAAACGCCGTAGCGGGCGCGCACCTCGTCCGGGCCAAGCGCCTCCAGCCTCGCCACACCACGACCTACGTAGAGCACCCGCACCCGTTCCGTGGCAAGCGCAATCAGGTCACGATCACTGCTCACGATTTCGCAGGGGCCGGCGTCACGAGCGGCCAGCGTCGCGATCACGTCGTCCGCCTCGAAACCCTCGGCGCCGCCGAGCGCCATGCCTAGCGCCGTGAGCACGGAGAGCAGAGCCGGGATCTGCGGCACCAGTGCCTCCGGGACCGCCTCGGTACGGCCGTCCGGCGCCAGCCGATGCGCCTTGTACGAAGG
>JBKPQY010000250.1:0-17482 GCA_046734315.1 Actinomycetota bacterium
CAAAATCGCCGAGCTGGCCGAGCGCACCCGCACCAACAAGATCAGCCCGGACGAGCTGTCCGGCGGCACGTTCACCCTGACCAACACCGGCAGCCGCGGCGCGCTGTTCGACACCCCGATCATCAACCAGCCGCAGGTCGGAATCCTCGGCACCGGCGCGGTGGTGAAACGCCCTGTCGTCGTCACCGACCCCGAGCTGGGCGAGACGATCGCGATCCGGTCGATGGTGTATCTCGCGCTTACGTACGACCACCGCATCGTCGATGGTGCCGACGCAGCTCGGTTCCTCGGCACCATCAAGACCCGCCTCGAGGCGGGCGCCTTCGAGCGAGCCCTCGGTCTCGCCTGAGCGCGATGACCGCTCGCGCGAAGAGCCCGCCGGCCCCGACGCGGCCCGCGCCGAAGGCGCGGAGTGGCTCGCGGTGTGCGCCCCTCGTGGGCGCCGCCGAGAGACACGAATCGGCGGATTAGATCAGTGCGGGTGCTGCTCGGCGGTTCGTCCGGCCTGATCGGCACGGCGCTCGCGGCGTCATTGCGCCGCGACGGTCACGACGTGAAGCGACTGGTGCGCCATCCAGCGGCCGCGCCGGATGAGACCCAGTGGCACCCGGACCGCCGGATGGCGCCGCCGCTCGGCGATATCGACGCCGTGGTGTGCCTGAACGGCGCGCCCATTCCGATCCGCCGACCGACCGATGCGCTCAAGCAGCGGTTACGGGCGAGCCGCGTCGACGCCGTCGCGACGCTCGCGGAGGCCGTCGCAACGAGCGACCACCGTCCGCCGCTTGTCGCTGCCTCGGCGGTCGGCTACTACGGCGACACGGGCGAGGCGATCGTCGACGAATCGGCGCCCCCCGGGACGGGGTTTCTGGCCGGCCTGTGCCAAGACTGGGAGGCGGCCACTCGGACCGCAATCGAGGCCGGCGCCCGGGTCGTGGCACTGCGAAGCGGCGTCGTGCTGGCCCGCGAGGGTGGCTTCGTCGCCCGGCTGCGTCCGTTCGTGTGGCTGGGCATCGTCGGCCGGCAAGGCAGCGGGCGGCAGTACGTGTCGTGGGTCTCGCTCGCCGACGAGGTACGAGCGATCCGGTATCTGCTCGACAGCGATGTGAGCGGACCGGTGAACGTGGCCGGGCCGAATCCCTCCCGCAACGCCGAGCTCGTCGCAACGTTCGCCCGGCTCATGCGGCGCCCCGCGGTCGTGCCGGCGCCGAGCCTGGCACTACGGCTGCTGCTCGGCGAGTTCGCCGCGGACATGCTCGGTGGGCAGCGCGCCGTTCCGGCGAGGCTCACCGCGGCAGGCTTCCAATTCCGCGACACGGATCTCGAGCGGACACTGCGCCCGATCCTCGGGTGAGTATCGCCCTAGACCTTCTGCTGGCTGGCAATTCGGTAGCCGTCCGCGGCGGGGACCAGCTCGATGCGCAGCCGGGTCGGTGGCTCGCCTGCGGCACGGCCCGCTACCGCCGCGTTGCAGGTGAGCGTCGAAGGAGCGAGCGTCGCCGTCGCGGCGAGGACCAGGCGGCCCTTGGCCGAGGTGACCCGGAGCGCTGAGTATCTGGTGCGCACGCCGATGAGCTCGCACCCTGTGGGCACCACGCGCCGCAGCAGCGCCGAGTCCTGCGTGAGCAACGGGCCGGACACGTACACCTGCCGCAGCAGGGAGGCCTGACGGCGAGCGAACGCACGCTCGCGGATGACGTCCAGGCCGCGCAATATGGCGACGGCCCTGTCCTCCGGGCTGGGCGGTCTGCTCGGCGAAGTTGACGTGACGAGCGGTGGCGTCGGTCGCTGCGCTGCCGCCTGGTGGCCGATCGAGCGGAGCCCGGCGACCACGGCAACCGCGATCAGCGAAGCACCCGCGATCACGACGATCGGCCAGCGCCGTCCCTGCCCGCGCCGCGGCGGCAGAGGCGGATGCAGCGCTGCCCGCACGCCGTGGGTGAGCTGGGCCGGGTTCGACAGCGGGATGTCGTCGCCCGGGCGAGTGAACGCCGGTCGCGCCGGGTCGCCGGGCCCTGCCTGCGCGCCGACGCCGTCCACGGCAGCAGCCTCGGGGAGCACTGGGCGACCGGCGGCGAGCTCGATCGGAGCGGGCGCGCCGCTGTGCCGAAGATCGAGGGCGAACTCGGAAGCACTGCACCGCAGATGCGGCTCGATGCGCAGCGCTCGCTCCAACAGCGCCGTCATGGCCGGCGGCAGCGCCGCGAGCCGAGACGGGAGGTCGCCGACAGCCCCGGCCGCTGCTCGGCCGATCACGTCCTCGGCCGTCACGCCCGTCCACAGTGGACTGCCGGTCAGCGCGTGCACGGCCACAGCCGCAAGCATGAAGACATCGCTCGGCGCCCCGGGCACGCAGCCGGCCGCCACCGAGGGATCCATGTACGCCGGGGTACTGCGGGCGGGCGCGGCGTCGCCGACGATGCGTGCCACGCCCAAGTCGGCGAGCAGCGGGAGGCCTTCCTCTGTGAACAGGATGTTCGCCGGCGTCACATCGCCGTGCACGACGCCCTCGTTGTGCGCATAGGCGAGGGCAGCGCCGATCGGAGCCAGTGCGGTAATCACCTCGCCGGGCGTGAGCCGCCCGCGCCGGGACAGTAGGTCGGCCAGCGAGCCGCCGCCGGCCAGGTCCAGCACGAGCACCACGGCGTCGCCGGCCGGAACGAGTTCGTGCAGCCGGATCAGGTGCGGGTGATCGAGCGTCGAGAGCAGCGCCGCTTCACCACGGGCCGCCTGAAGCTGCGAGGCGTCGCCTACCGGCAGCCGCTTCAGCGCGACCGATGCGCCGCTGCTGGTCGCGTGCCCACGCCACACCTCCCCCGCGCCGCCGTAGCCGAGCAGCTCGTCTGCGACATAGCCGGGCAGCTTCCACGTCATGTCGGAAACCGTAGGGAATCCGGCCGCGCCGCGTCGGCCGTCATCCACAAGGTTGCGACCCCGAACGATGCGCGACCACTCGAGCCGACTGCTGACGAGATGCCGTTCGCGTAGTGTTTGGCGGCGTGCCCGCAGAGCATCCGACGATCCTCGCGACATCCGGCGGCATGACGCCGGGCCGGCGCGTCCGGTGGGAGTTCGCGCCGCTCACCGACCATGCGATCGAACTGACCGGCGTCACCGGGCGTGCGCCACGCGTCTGCCTGCTCGCCACCGCGATGGGCGACAACCCGGCGGTCGTGTCGGCGTTCTACGACGCCGCGATGCAGTGGCGGCTCGCGCCGTCGCACATCGCGCTACTACCGATGCCGAACGTCGACGACCTCCGCGAGCACCTGCTCGGCCAGGACGTGATCTGGGTTTTCGGGGGCAGCGTAGCCGGGCTGCTCGCGCTGTGGCGGTTGCACGGCGTCGACGCGATCCTGCACGACGCGTGGCAGGCCGGCGTCGTGCTCACGGGCGTGTCGGCCGGCTCGATCTGCTGGCACGTCGGCGGCACCACCGACTCGTTCGGCCCCGACCTGCGGGCGGTCACCGACGGGCTCGGCTTCGTCCCGTACTCCAACGGCGTGCACTACGACTCCGAGGAACAGCGCCGCCCGACGTTTCAGCGGCTCATCGCCGAGGGCACCCTGCCCGCCGGATACGCCACCGACGACGGGGTGGGCATCCTGTATCGCGGCACGGAGATGGTCGAGGCGCTCACCGAGGTCGACAGCAAGGCCGGGTACTACGTGGAACGCGGCCCGGACGGCAGCGCCGTCGAGACCCGGCTGGAGACCCGGCTGATCAAGTAGCCTGGGCTCGTGGCGGAACTCGCAATCGTCCGGGCCGGACTGGTCCGCTACGAGGACGCCTGGCAGCACCAGCGCGAGCTGCACGAGGCGGTCGCCGACGGCGACGCTCCGGATACGGTGCTGCTGCTGGAACACCCGCCCGTTTTCACTGCGGGCAAGCGCACCGAGCCGTCCGAGCGGCCCTTCGACGGCACCCCCGTAATCGACGTCGACCGTGGCGGCAAGATCACCTGGCACGGTCCGGGGCAACTCGTCGGCTATCCGATCGTGCGGCTACCACGCCCGTTGGATGTCGTCGCCTACGTGCGCGCCATGGAGCAGATGCTCATCGACGTGTGTGCCGAGCTGGGTGTGGGCGCCACGCGAGTCGACGGCCGCACCGGCGTGTGGCTGCGCGGCCCGGAGCGCAAGCTCGCCGCGATCGGGGTCAGGGTCCGGCGCGTCGTCGCCATGCACGGGTTCGCGCTCAATTGCGATCCCGACCTGTCGTGGTTCGACCGCATCGTGCCGTGCGGGATCGCCGACGCCGGCGTTACGTCCCTGTCTCGCGAGCTCGGACGCGGCGTGACGGTCGCCGAGGTGCTGCCGATCGTCGAGGCGCACCTACCCGGCTTCGTGGCCGGCCTGGGCCGGGGGCGGGCAGCTGCGTGAGCGCAGCCGGCTTGGCGAACCCCCACCGGCCCGCCAAGCCCGAGCTGCTCGATCATGTCGCACTTACGGCCACACCACGCCATCGAAGATCGTCATTTGGTCACCTCCTGTCGTGGACATCGACCGCAGAGTTGCGGGAAGATGGCAAACAGCATGAACTTCGCGGGCGTACGTTGCCGCTCGCGAAGGTGTCACTCACCATCGCACGCCATGAAAGGGACGGCTAGCTGTGGTTAGACCCTCGGCCGTCCGCGGTGGTGACAGCGACTCACTACCGCAAGGTGTCCGCTCCTGGGCACTCTGGTCGCTGCCCCGCAACGCACTTGCTTTCGTCCTGACGGTCGATCTGCTAGCCGGTGGCCTCACTGCATTGGCATTGGTGCGTGCGCATCCGACGAAGTCAGATGCGGCGCGTTTCGCATTGCTGGCCGTCCTCGGCGTCGCTGTGGCCGGGGTGGTAAGCCGCACCGAACGCTCACACCGCGCGATGGCACGCGGCCCGACCGTGGACCCGACGTCAGTGTGGACCTTTGCAGCCGTGTTGTTGTTGCCAGCCGGGTACGCGGCCTTGCTAGTCGTTCTCCTCTACGCGCACACGATGCTGCGGACCCGGCGTGACCGATCCTGGTATCCGCATCGAGTCGCGTTCACAGGCGCCACAATCGCGTTGTCCGTGCTGACGGCTGCGGCGATCAACGGCTGGGTCAGCGAGATGCCTCACGTTCCAGAGGGCGCCGCGCGAGCCCTCGGCGTTCTTGCCGCGCTTGCTGCTTTTCGCTTCGTCAACGACGGCGCAATTGCGGTCGTGCTTTGGCTGGCGACGAAGCCGGCCGCCTTTACCGACGTGTTGGTAGGGCGGGATGAATTCGCCGTCGAGGTCGCGACCATGGTCCTCGGAGCCTTCACCGCGCAGACCATCATCCAGATGCCGTGGCTGACACCGGCGGTGCTGGTCCTGATCGTGATGATGTATCGCGGCCTGCTCGCCCGAAAGCTCGAGGTCGACGCGACTACCGACGGCAAGACCGGCCTGCTCAACGCCACCGCGTGGCGGGAGCTCGCGCAACGACACCTGTGGCGGGCGATCCGCGAGGACCAGGCGGCCGCCATGCTGGTCGTCGATCTGGACCGGTTCAAAGCGCTCAACGACGAGCACGGGCACCTCGCGGGCGACGTGGCGCTCGCGGCGGTCGCCGACTGCATCAAGCACGAGCTGCGTGACTACGACGCGGTAGGGCGCTACGGCGGCGAGGAGTTCGTCGCCATGCTGCCCAACGCGGGGACGAACGCCGGCATGCGCGCCGCCGAGCGCGTCCGGGCGCGCATCGAGCAGTGCACGATCACAGCCGAGCCGGACGGACCCGAGATGCACCTCACCGCGTCGATCGGCGTCGCGACCTACCCCAGCTATGGCAGCGAACTTGACGAGCTGATCCGTGCGGCCGACCAGGCGCTCTACGCCGCCAAAGCCGCCGGCCGCAACACGGTGCGGCTGGCCGAGTCGCGGGTGACGCCTGCGTCACAGCAGCCACGGCCGTCCCACGCGTAGGCTCAAATCGTGACTGTCGCTCCGCCCGAAGGCCGCAGGCTGCTGCGACTCGAGGCGCGTAACTCGCAGACCCCGATCGAGCGCAAACCGCCGTGGATCAAGACCCGCGCCCGGATGGGTCCCGAATACACGCAGTTGCGCACCCTGGTCGCGAACGAGGGCCTGCACACGGTATGCCAGGAGGCGGGCTGCCCGAACATCTACGAGTGCTGGGAGGACCGCGAGGCGACGTTCCTGATCGGCGGCGACCAATGCACGAGGCGCTGCGACTTCTGCCAGATCGATACAGGGAAGCCCGCCGCTCTCGACCGTGACGAGCCGCGCCGCGTTGCCGAGAGCGTCGCGGCGATGGGGCTGCGCTACGCGACGGTAACGGGGGTGGCCCGCGACGACCTGCCCGACGGCGGTGCGTGGCTGTACGCCGAGACGGTGCGCCGGATTCACGTGATGAATCCCGGTACCGGCGTGGAACTGCTCATCCCCGACTTCAACGCCGAGCCCGCACAGCTGGCCGAGGTGTTCGGCGCCCGGCCCGAGGTGCTGGCACACAACGTCGAGACCGTGCCGCGGATTTTCAAGCGCATCCGCCCCGCGTTCCGCTACGGACGCTCGCTTTCCGTGCTGCGCCAGGCACGGAACGCGGGTCTCGTCACCAAGTCGAACCTGATCCTCGGCATGGGCGAAGAGCGCGCCGAGATAAGCCAGGCCTTGCTCGACCTGCACCAGGCGGGCTGTGAGCTCCTCACGATCACCCAGTACCTGCGGCCGTCCCCGCGCCACCACCCGGTCGAACGGTGGGTGAAGCCCGAGGAGTTCGTCGAGCTGCGCGAGGAAGCCGAGCGGATCGGCTTCGCCGGTGTGATGAGCGGGCCGCTGGTCCGCTCCTCCTACCGCGCCGGGCGGCTCTACCAGCAGGCGATCGCGGCCCGCGCCTGACTCGCGCAGCGCCGCCGGCCGTGCGCCGATATCCTTGGTGACATGGCCAAATCTGCCGGGCCGGGCAAGCCCGCAAAGCTGACGCGTGCCGAGAAGAAGGCCGCGCGCGCCGAGAAGCGCGCCGGCCGCCGCGAGACCTGGCGCAACGTCCGGCAGGCGTTCACGCTCACTCGGCGGAACGACCCCCGGCTGATCCCCTATCTGATCATCGCCGGGGTGCTGACCGCGGCCGTCGTCTACTTCGTGGTGTCGCTGTTCGCCGGCCCGTACCTCCCCATTCCGATAGCGGTGCTCGCCGGCGCGGTGGTCGCGCTGCTGGTGTTCAGTCGCCGGGCTCAGACATCGATGTACAGCCAAGCTGAGGGGACGCCCGGCGCGGCGGCGTGGGTGCTGCAGAACAACCTGCGCGGCGACTGGCGCGCCACGCCGACCGTCGCCGGGACATCGCAGCTCGACGCGGTGCACCGCCTCGTGGGGCGTCCCGGCGTGGTACTGGTCGGCGAGGGTGCCCCGCACCGGGTGCGGGGTCTGATCGCACAGGAGAAGAAGCGGGTCGCCCGGGTGGCCGGCGACACCCCGATCTATGACGTGATCGTCGGCACGGACGACGGCGAGGTCCCGTTGCGCAGGCTGAACAACTACCTGTTCAAGCTGCCGCGCAACCTCAGCAAGGAGCAGGTCAGCGCTCTGGACAAGCGGCTGCAAGCGCTCGGTGGCGGCAAGCCTCCGCTGCCGGGCGGACCGATGCCCACCGGCGCCAAGATCCGCAACGTGCAGCGCACCGTCCGCCGACGCAGCTGAGCACAGTGCTTCCGGTGAGGCCCGGCGGGAGCGCGCCGCAGCGGTACCGGGGCGAGCGTCTCGGCCTGCCGCAGTCCGGATACGGCTCACTCGCGACGTTCGGGGTCCGGCTCGGCGCCCTGCTCGTCGACTGCATCGCCTCCGCACTGGTCGCGTCGCTGATCGTTGCGCACCGGCGCGGCGACCTGGCCGACCGGCTGCCCGGCTCGTGGAGCCTCCTCCCGCTCGCCGTCGACTACGTCGTGGGCCTGCTGCTCGGCGGCCAGACGCTCGGAATGCACTTGGTCGGCTTGAGGGTGCTGCGGTTGGACCGGCCGGGGCGTATCCCGCTCACGAACATCGTGGTCCGCACGGCGATGCTCTTCCTGCTGCTCCCGGCTCTCGTGCTGGACAGGGACGGTCGCGGGCTGCACGATCGGTTCACGGGGACTGCCGTCGTCCGGCTGTGACGCACGGCCGCGTAACACCGCAGAAACAAACGAGATACCGGCCAGCAACCCCTCGTTCGTAGCGTTCACGTCACCCACACCGCACTCGGAGGTCGCATGTTCACCAGTCCAGACGAAGTTCTTGCCTACATAAGCGACAATGACGTCAAGTTCGTCGACGTCAGGTTCTGCGACCTGCCAGGCGTCATGCAGCATTTCACCGTGCCGGTCGAGTCGTTCTCGGCCGAGACGTTCACCGAGGGTGTCGCGTTCGACGGCTCCTCGATTCGCGGGTTCCAGGAGATACACGAGTCGGACATGCTGCTGCTGCCCGACGCCAGCAGCGCCGTGGTCGACCCGTTCCGCACCGAAAAGACGCTGAACATCAACTTCTTCCTGCACGACCCGCTCACGCACGAGCCGTACAGTCGCGACCCGCGCAACGTCGCGCGCAAAGCCGAGGCCTATCTGCGGTCGTCCGGAATCGCCGACACCGCGTACTTCGGCCCGGAGGCAGAGTTCTACATTTTCGACTCGGTGCGCTACGACACGCGGGCGCACGAAAGCTACTACCACATCGACTCCGAGGCGGGCGTCTGGAACACCGGGCGCGATGAGGAGGGCGGCAACCTCGGCTACAAGGTGCGCCACAAGGAGGGCTACTTCCCGGTGCCGCCGTACGACCACTTCGCCGACCTGCGCAACGAGATGGTCAGCACCCTGCACAGCGTCGGGTTCACCGTGGAGAAGGCGCACCACGAGGTCGGCACCGCCGGCCAGGCTGAGATCAACTACAACTACGACACGCTGCTGCGCGCCGCCGACGCACTCGTGCTCTACAAGTACATCATCAAGAACGTCGCGTGGCAGAACGGCAAAACCGTGACGTTCATGCCGAAGCCTCTGTTCCAGGACAATGGCTCGGGCATGCACACCCACCAGTCGCTCTGGCTGAACGGCGAGCCGCTCTTCTACGACGAGGTGGGTTACGCCGGACTGAGTGACATTGCCAGGTACTACATAGGCGGGCTGTTCACCCACGCGCCGTCGCTGCTGGCGTTCACCAACCCGACGACGAACTCTTATCACCGGCTCGTGCCGGGGTACGAAGCACCGATCAACCTGGTGTACTCCCAGCGCAACCGGTCTGCGTGCTGCCGCATCCCGATCACCGGAAGCAACCCGAAGGCGAAGCGGCTCGAGTTCCGGGTGCCGGACCCGTCGTGCAACCCGTACCTGGCGTTCTCGGCGATGATGCTGGCCGGGCTGGACGGGATCAAGAACAAGACCGAGCCGCCGACGCCGATCGACAAGGACCTCTACGAGCTGCCGCCCGACGAGGCCAAGGCCGTGGCGCAGGTTCCCGGATCGCTCGACGCCGTTCTCGATGCGCTCGAAGCCGATCACGACTACCTGCTCGAGGGCGGTGTCTTCACGGACGACCTCATCCAGACGTGGCTGGAGTACAAGCGGATCAACGAGGTCGACGCCGTACGCCTGCGTCCGCACCCCTACGAGTTCGCGCTCTACTACGACATCTGAACCGCACGCCCGCGAACGCGGCCACGCAACAGTGGAGAGGCCAGCAGCATCGACGTCTACATGCTCGCGCTGGTCGGCGGCCGGGAACGCCGGCTCGACGAGTACAGGCTGCTGCTCTGGAGGCGGTCTACGACCGAGCTCACCTCCGCGCGTCACCGCCACCTGCGCTGAGATGGTGGCACCATCCGCGGCACACTCGCCCGCCTCGAGGTGCCGCACCCCCGGCACCTGGGGAGGCGGAGGCCCCGGATCCGAAGAGTCCGGGGCCTCCGTCGCGTCGCTGGCCGTGGCCCGCGACGTCCTACTGTGCGACGACCAGGTTGGACCTGGCCGACTGCGGACCCGAGCCGGCCTTGTTCTTGGCCTGGACGGTGAACCGGTAGTTACCGGCCGGAAGCGTCATCATCAGCTGCCGGGCCGAGGCCGGCTGGACTGCCGATGTCGTGGTCGCGAGGACCGTGCCGGTCGCCGACATCTGCAACGCGCGAACCACGTACCCGCTCACCGCTGATCCACCATTGCTGGTCGGAGCGTTCCAGTTGGCGGTGGCGGTGACCGTTCCGCCGGCCGTACCCGACGCCGCAGTTCCGATCACGGGCGCACCCGGGACCGTTGCCGGGACGACCAGCGACGTCAGCGCCGAGTTGGGGCCGGTGCCGACCGCGTTGGTCGCCGCGACCTGGAACACATAGGTGGAGCCGTTGGTCAGGCCCGTGACGACCAGGCTGGTCGCCGTGGCGTCTGCGGGGTGCAGCGCGCCCACCTGGGCTCCGGTGATGTCGAGCGCGCGCACCAGGTACCCGGTGATCGGCGACCCGCCGTTGCTCGACGGCGCCGTCCACCGCACGGTCGCGGAGGCGTTGCCGAACGTCGGCGAGCCGATCGTCGGCGCGCCCGGGAAGGTTGGTGCCGATGGCGGCGCCACGGTCGCGAAGCCGGCGTCGACGAGGCGGATCGCGTCGTTGCCGGATTCGGCTATCACGAAGCCGCCGCTGGGGGTGGTCGCCACGGCGTACGGCATCGTCAGGTTGGCGGCGGTCGCCGGGCCGCCATCCCCGTCGGTGAAGACCGAGGGCGCGCCGGTGCCGGCCACGGTGGTCATCACGCCGGTGGGCGAGACGAACCGCACCCGGTTGCCGAACCAGTCGGCGATCAGGAACCCGCCGTCCGGGGTGGCCGCCAGCCCGGTCGGGTTGTTGAGCTGCGCCGCCGTCGCCGTGCCGCCGTCGCCAGAGCTGCCTTGCACGCCGGTGCCGGCGACGGTGGTGATGATCCCCGTGGGGGACACCCGCCGGATGCGCCGGTTGCCGCTGTCGGCGATCAGGAAGCCGCCATCGGCGGTCACGGCCACCGCGTTCGGGTTGGTGAGCTGCGCTGCGGTGGCTGGGCCGCCGTCGCCGGAGAACCCCGGCGTGCCGGTGCCGGCGACGGTGGTGATGATCCCGGCGGGGGACACCCGGCGCACCACGTAGTCGCCGTCGGCGATCAGGAAGCCGCCGTCGGGCATCGCCGTCACGCCTTGCGGGTCGTAGATCGCCGCTGCGGTGGCAGGGCCGCCGTCGCCGGAGATCCCCCGCGTGCCGGTTCCGGCGGCTGTCGTGATGATCCCGGTGGCAGACACCCGTCGGACTCGGGCGGCGGCGGCGTCGGCGATGAGGAAGCTGCCGTCGGGCAGGGCCGCCACGCCGATCGGGGCTTGCAGGGAGGCCGCGGTGGCCGGGCCGCCGTCGCCGGAGGATCCGTACGAGCCCGAGCCGGCCACTGTTCTGATGGTTCCGTCGGGGAACACCCGTCGTACTCGGTCGTTGCCGGCGTCGGCGATCAGGTAGCCGCCGTCGGGCATCACCGCCACCCCTGACGGATCGTTGAGCGCCGCCGCGGTCGCCGGTCCGCCGTCGCCGGTGAAATCGCCGAAGGGGTCTGATCCGGCGATGGTGCTGATCGTGCCCGTCCCGGCGGCGCCGGCCTCCGGTGGGAACGCGAAGCCCGAGGAAACGAGGATCGCCAGTGCGGCCACTGCGACGCCGCCGATCGTCAGTCGCCGCCCGCTCCGGGCGGCCACTTCCCTGCGCATGCCTATGTCCTTTCTTGGTGTATCTGAATGAGTGGCCGGACCGCTACGCCGAGGCGTTCGCGACATCCGGCTGGGCCGGCAGCCATCGGGCTGCCGGTCCCCGCGAAAATCAACCACCGATCGTGAACGTCTCGTGGACGACATTGGAGATCGGCTGCTCGTGGCCGGTCACCATGCCGGGCGCGGTGCCGCGTACGAGGAAGGCAGTCAGGCGGGCTTGGACGTTCTTGCCGAAGAAGCCAGGCGAGCCGACCTCCCAGTCGTTGATGACACGCCGGAGACCGTCGTGGCGCGTCACAGTGTTGAGCTGGAACACACCCGCCAGGTTGGCCTGCGGACCACCCGCGGCGTCGGGCGTCGTGGACAGCGTGACGACGAGGCCGGGTGCGTCCGGGTCCGGCAGACCTGGTCCGAAAGTGCGCGCCGGCGGTAGGTTGAGGCCCGGCAGGTAGCCGTTCGCCGCCGACAGCTGCTGGTTTCCGTGGGCGTTCAGAGCAGTCGCCGTCACAAGGACGGTGAAATCCCCGTTCCTGCCGGCGATGTCGTGCGGCATGGGGTTGTTAACTACAAGCCGGATGTCCGGCCGGTGGTGGTAGCTGGTATCGGCCGAGGCGACGCCACTCGCGGCAGCAGCCGCGATGCCGCCGAGCGCGGCCACGCCGAGCGCAGCTGCACCGAGGGTGGCACGGCGCACCTTTCGACGCGGCGTCTCGGATGCCGTGTCATGGTCGTGCATCTGGGTCCTCCACAGGTCGGGCGGGCCGTGTGCCCGCCACTGCAGTCCACCGTCGCAGCGCTTCGCGGCTGCGGGCATCGGGTGTTTACTGCAAAGCAGACCCTGAACCGGATCCGAGCAACCCCCGTGCTATCGGGCGTGACGACGCTCATAGCGCCGCCGGCTTCGCCGCACATCCGGGGTGGGAAGGGGGCATCGACGGTGGCGGGTGCCAGCGCGCGCACGTCGCCGCTGATCGGACGGGCCGCGGAGCTGGCCGAGCTCGACGGTGCCCTCGATCGGGTCGCCGCCGGTCGGCCCTGGTTCGTGCAGATCGTGGGCGAGCCCGGGATCGGCAAGTCACGGTTGGTTCAGGAGCTGGCGCGACGCGCAAAGGCGCGGGGCTTCCTGGTATTGACGGGGCGAGCGGCCGAGTTCGAGCAGGACCTCCCGTTCGCGATGATGCGCGACGCGTGCGACGACTACCTCGGCTCCGTGTCCTCCACCGTCCTGCGGCCGCTGCGTCAGGAGACATTGGCGGAATTGCGGCACGTCTTCCCGTCGCTGGGCCGGGTCGTCGACGCCGCCGGGTCGCCGCCCGCCGCTGTGGGCGCTGACCGGTACCGGACCCACCACGCGATCCGCGAACTGCTGGAGCTGCTCGCATCGCGACGGCCGGTGGTCGTCGCACTCGACGACGTGCATTGGGCGGATGCCGCGTCCGTCGAGGTCACCGCAGCGTTGCTGCACCGCTTCCGCGGACCTCTGCTCGGGGCGTTCGCCACGCGGCAACGCCCCACACGGCTCGGCGCCGTCCTGGACACGCTCGCGCGATCGGGTGACGGCGAACGGATCGACCTGACGCCGTTGACCGCCGCCGAGGCCGATGCCTTGATGGAGCCGTCCCTCGACGTCGAGCGGCGTACCCGGCTGTATCGGCAAAGTGGCGGCAACCCGTTCTATCTTGAGCAGCTGTCGCGCTCCGCTGCGCCGACGGACGGTCTCCTCGACGCGGTGGTGGGAGATGTCGCCGGTGTGTGGCGGCCGCCTGCCGCGGTCTCGGCATCGATCCGGGATGAGCTCGCGGCCCTGCCGTCGACGACACGCACCGTCGTCGACGCGGCGGCCATCGCCGGCGAGTCGTTCGAGCCGCGCCTCGTCGCGGCCATCGCCGGGCGGCCGGAGGAAGCGACGCTGGAGGCGTTCGACGAGTTGCTGTCGGTCGACCTCGTCAGGCCGACCGACGCGCCGGCACGATTCCGGTTCCGTCACCCCATCGTGCGCCGTGCCGTCTATGACGAGCTGCCGCGAGCGTGGCGGATCGGTGCGCACGCCCGAGCCGCCGCGGCACTGCTCGCCCGGCACGCCCCGGTGACCGAAGCGGCGTTGCACATCGAGCGGTCGGCGAGTGTCGGCGACCCTGATGCGGTCGACACGCTCATCGACGCCGCGCGCATGCTGGCACCGCGGGCGCCGCTCACGGCCGGCCGCTGGCTGCGGACGGCATTGCGCCTGCTGCCGCACGACGTCGACCCCGCCCGGCGTCTCGGCCTGCTCATCGAGGCCGCGTCCGCCCTAGCGTCTGCAGGTGCGGACGAGGAGTCGGTCGAGGAACTCACCCAGGCGCTGCAGGTGGTTCCGTCGTCCGAGCCCGTCGCGCGCGCTGAGCTGATCGCGAAGCTGTCGGAGGCGCGCCGGCGAAGCGGCCAACAGTTCGCATCGCGCGACCTGCTGTTGTCCGCCTTCTCGTCGCTCGACGACCAGGCACCAGAGATGGTACGCGTCGCCTTGCAGATGGAGCTGGCGATCGACCACCTCTGGCATCGGGAGTGGGCAGAGGCACAGCGTCTCGCAGACCTCGTCCTCGCCGCAGGTGCCGACGATTCCGTCGTGGCGCTGGCTGCGGCCCTGCGAAGCCTCGCCGCGAGCGCTCAGCTGAGTACTGACGAGGCGATCCGTTGCCTCGCCGTTGCGTCCGAAGCGTTGGAACGACTGAGCGACGACCAACTCGCGCAGCGCGTGTATCTCGGCGTCTACGTCGGAACCGCGGCGCTGCGCGTCGAACAGCTCGACCAAGTGCTGGCACATATGCACCGCTGCCTGCGCGTCGCGCGCGCAACCGGCCAGGACACCATGGTCAACCCCTGGTTATCGACCACCGCGAGCGCCTTGTTGTTGAACGGCGACCTGGCGGCAGCGCGCTCCGACGCGGCGGTCGCGGCCCGGACCACACAGCTGCCCGCCGAGAACTGGCGAACCGTCTGGGCACTGGAGGCGGACGCAATGGTGGCCTACTGGAGAGGCGACGCCGAACACGCCATGGCCAGTGCAACCGACATGGTTGCACGCTCCGGTCGGAGCGCGGACCGGTTTCTCGAGCCGACTGCGACGGTTCAGCTCGCCGGCGCGCTGCTGTTGGCCGGCGACGCGGCGGCAGCTGCGGCAGAGCTGTTTGCGGTCGACGACCTGTCGAACAGGGACATCCTCGACCGTCACGCGGGATTCGGCTGGGAGCTGTTCACCCGCGCATACATCGCACTCGCGAACGACGAGGCGGCTGACGACGTGTCGGCGCGCGCGTTCGAGCGGGCCGAACTCGCCGGCCTGCCGCGGTGGCGGTGCACGGCCCGGATCGCGCGAGCGGCGTCACAGCTCCAGCACGGCGCCGTCGGGGCCGCCCTGTCCCTCGCACGGGAGGCCGTCACGATCGCGGACCCGCTCGACAACCCACTGCTTGTCGCCCGCGCACAACTAATGCTGGGTCGCGCACTCGCGGCTTCCGGCGATCGCGCGGCAGCAATCGCCGCCTTGACGACTGCGCAGACCGCGCTCGTGGGCTGCGGCGCCGCGCGCGAGGCCGACGCGGCCGCACGCGAACTGCGCCGACTGGGTCAGCGAGTGACACATCGCGTGCCGGTGGGCACAGGCCCAGGGCTGGAGGCGCTCTCGAACCGCGAACGTGAGGTCGCCGCCATGGTCGCCACCGGCCGCACGAACAAGGACATCGCCGCCGCGCTGTTCCTCAGCGAGAAGACCATCGAGAGCCACCTCGCCCGGATCTACACCAAGCTCGACGTCCACTCCCGCGCCGCCCTGACGGCCGTCATCGCCCGCGCCGGCCGCTGACCCGAGACCACGCAATCCCTCAGCCGGCCGACGCGATCAGCGAGACCGGGTCCCCAGGCACCGGCTTGCCGACCAAGGCGCGCAATGTCGCGTAACGGGTCGTGTCGCCGACTAGTACGCCGCCGAGCACTGTACTGGCCCGATCGTCGAGCACCAGCTTCGCGTAACTGCGAGCGACTTGATTGCTCACCGCGACCTCGAGCGCGCCGACAGTGGTGGCGAGCGCGTCCCCGAAGCTGGCTACGTCCACACCCATCAGCTTCAGCTTGGTCGATGTGTCGGCACCAGCGAACGAAGCACGGGTGTCGGTGAGCCGGTCGGCGGCGACCTGCGCCATGGCGTAGCCGGGACCGACCAGTCCGTACACCCGTCCGCCGACCAGTGCGCATTCGCCGATTGCGTAAATGCTTTCGTCGCTGGTCCGGCACGCGGCGTCGACGACGATCCCACCACGTTCGCCGACCGCGAGCCCGCTCTCGCGCGCCAGCTGGTCGCGCGGTCGAACGCCGGCGGAGAAGACCACCACGTCGATGACCGGCTCGACGCCGTTGGACAACGTCGCAACCATCCGCTCACCGGCCGGCCGGATTGCCGAAACCGACGCGCCGGCATGCACCGTGACGTCGAGATTCTCGATCAGTCCCTTCAGCAGCCGGCCGCCGCCTTCGTCGACCTGAAGCGGCATCAGTCGTGGCGCGAGTTCCACCACGTGCGGTGACACCCCTAGTAGCCGTAGCGCATGCGCCGCCTCGAGCCCGAGCAGCCCGCCACCGACGACCAGGCCCGTTGGTCTGCCGTGAGTGCGCACCTTGGCTACAGCTGCCGCGGCTTTGATGGCCTCGACATCTGCGATCGTCCGGTAGACGAAACAGTTCGGTAGGTCGTGACCCGGCACGGGTGGCACGAACGGCTGTGAGCCCGTCGCGAGCACCAACGCGTCGTAGTCGTAGCCGTTTCCCGTTGCTGTGGCCACGCGCCGCTGTTTGCCGTCGATGCGCACGACGCGTTCATTGAGCAGCAGCCGGTAGCGGTGGCCGTCATAGCAGTCCGGAGGCACCAGATCCAGATCAGCTGCCGTCCTGCCGTCGAACAGAAACGACAGGGCGACCCGGTCGTAGGCGGGTCGCGGCTCCTCGCCGAGCACCGTGACCCGCCACCGTCCGGCGTGATCCCGGTCGGCCAAGGATTCGACGAATGCCTGGCCGACCATACCGTTGCCGACGACGACCACGTGCCTGTCGGGACTGCGATTGATCATCCGGTGCTTCGGTTGAGGGTGCTCAAGTGCACGCAGCATCCGCGTCACGGCGGGCGTGCAGGTGCCGCAGCCGGTAGTGGCGCGGGTGCTCGTGGCCAGCTGCAAGACGGTGCGCTCACCGGCGTCGAAGCGAGCCTGGATATCGCCGGCGGTCACGTTGTTGCAGCGGCAGATCAGCCGCGCCGACGCGGGGCGGCCGGCCGACGAACCGACGCGCACTCGGCGGATGTGTACGGCGGCCACCTTGAACTCGGGCATCTTCGAGACCGGGTCGAGCGCCGGGTTGGTCACCTGGTTGGCGTTGCCCGGGCCGGGATAGTGAAACGGCATGAACAGGGTGTCCGGGCGGATGTCCTCGGTGAGCCGCGCCGGCACTTCGACTCGGCCGCGGCGGCTGCGGACCTCGACGATGTCCGCATCGCTGATGCCGGCATGGGCCGCCGTCGTCGGGTGGATCTCGACGAACGCCTCGGGGGCGGCAGCGTTGAGTGCCTTGATCCGACGCGTTTGAGCACCGCTTTGGTAATGCGCCAGCACGCGCCCGGTCGTGAGCAAGAGCGGATAGTCCGAGTCGGTCGGCTCGGCGACGGGGCGATGCTCCACGCTAATGAAGCGGGCACGCCCCGTCCGGGGTGGGGAACGTCTCGGTAAACAGCCGGGGTGTGCCGGGG
>JBKPQY010000251.1:0-18877 GCA_046734315.1 Actinomycetota bacterium
GTGCCCACGCCGCGGCGGCCCCGATCGTCAAGAGCATTCCGGTCAACGCGACACTCCCGCCAGTGCCCCCGCTGGCCAGCAGGCCCATGCCCGCCGTGGCGACCACGGCGCCGGCGGCCTGAGCCCGCGTCGGCCGCTCGCCGAGCAGCAGTGAGGCGAGGCCGAGCGAGAACAGCGCCTGCAATTGCAGGACGAGCGACGCGAGCCCGGCCGGCATTCCGTCCGCCATCGCCGTGAACAGCAAGCCGAACTTGACCACGCCGAGCACCAGGCCGTAACCCAGTACGAAGCGCAGCTTGGCTGTCGGCCTCGGAACGAGCAGTGCGAGCGGCGCGCACGCGAGGAAGCGCAACGCAGTGAGCAGAAGTGGCGGCAGGTCGCGCAACCCCTCGTCTATCACTACGAAGTTGACACCCCAGATGACGGTGACGAGGACCGCGAGGGCGCGGTGCTGCGGCTTCACACCGTTCACGGTGTCGGGTCGTGACCATGTACGTCCAGTTCATTCTGCTTGCAATTCGATGTAGCGTCGCTACATGGACCTGGATGCCCGGCGCCTGCGCGTGCTGCACGAAGTGAACCTCCGGGGTAGCGTCACCGGCGCGGCCGCCGTCCTGCACGTCACGCCGTCGGCGGTGTCACAGCAGCTCGCGCAACTCGAACGGGAGGCCGGCTGCGACCTGCTCGAACGCTCCGGCCGCGGCGTGGTGCTCACCCACGCCGGTACGGCGCTCGCCAGGCACGCCGAAGAGGTGCTGCGGGCGCTGGAAAGTGCCTCCGCCGGCCTCGCAGCGGCGCGACGGACGGTTACCGGCACCGTGCGGATCGGGTCGTTCCCGTCGGCGGCGGGCGCGCTGGTAGCGCCGGCCGCGGCCAGTGTGCGGCAGCGGCATCCCGACCTTGACGTGCGGGTGGCCGAGGTCGAGGACGACCCAGGCCTCGTGGACCTGCGCTCGACGGCGCTCGACATGCTGATCGTCCAGGAATACGACCACGTGCCGTGGCAGCCGCCGGACGGCATCGAGCGGCATCGCCTCGGCGTCGACCGGCTCTACGTGGTGACGCCCCGTGCCTGGCGGTGCGGGACCGGGCGCCTCACGGACCTGGCTGACCGGGCCTGGGTCGCGAGCCATGCCGAAAGCCCGTGCGGCCGCGCCACCTTGCAGGCGTGCCGAGACGCTGGCTTCGAGCCGGACATCCGGCACCGAGCGCTTGAGTTCGCGCTGCTGCTGGACCTGGTCGCCGCCGAGCTGGGCGTGGCCCTGATCGCCGGCCTCGGGCTGCGCAACGTGCCGCCCGATGTCGAGGTGACGCCGCTGGAGCGGCCCCGGCTCAAGCGGTCGATCTTCGCCGCGACCCGCGCCGCCGGCGTCGGGCCGCGCCGTCCGGCCCTGGATGCGTTCCTCGCCGAACTCCGCCGAGTACCGGTACGCGCACCTAGCGTCCCTGCGTGATGTACTGCTCGAGCTGACCACGGTCCTGCTCGAGCTGCCTGATACGGCCCGCCACGACGTCGCCGATCGTCACGATCCCGACCAGCATTTCCTTGTCGAGCACCGGCATGTGCCTGATGCGCAGCTCGGTCATGCTGGCAGCAACGCTGTCGACGTCGTCGGTGGGGCTGCAACTCACCACCGATGCGGTCATCAGCTCGGACACGGGCTGGTCGAGGATCTGCTCGCCACGGTCGTTGAGGTGCCGGACGATGTCCCGCTCCGAGATGATGCCCGCGACCTGGTCGCCATCGGCGACGACCAGCGCGCCGATGTTGTGTTCGGCCAGCCGGGCGAGCAGGACACGCACCGTTTCGTGCGGGCTGATCGTCACGACGGAAGAGCCTTTGTGGCGCAGAATATCCAAGATCTTCACGCGACCACCCCCATCCGGTTCGCCCCGTGCCGGGATGTCTTTCGATCACGCTAGCGCCCGCGGCGTACGGTCCGGAAGAGCGCGCAAGGCCGCCGGCGGTGTTTCTCGGCTGTAGCCGGGTCGATGCTCACAGCCGGCCTTCGACCGCCCGGCTGAGACGGATCGCGCGGTTCGCTCCACGAGCGTCGCTCTGTCATCGAGCCTCCTTCCCGCCCCGAGGTGAGGATCGTCGGGTCGAGCGCGCCTGCGGCGAGCGCTGCTGATTCGCGCCGCGAGCGTCGATCATTGCGAGAGCCCGGATGTGCTCGGCGTAGTGCGCCGGCGCGTAGGCGCTGGCGGCGTAGCGCCGGCGGTATTCGGCGTGCAGTGCGGGGTCGAACCCGGCGAGCCACCCGAGGAAGTGCTCCCGCACTCCGCGGCGTAGGTGCAGGGGAAGCGTGCCGATGACGTGGCCGCCGACGTCGCGGATCGCCTGGGCCACTTCGCCGAGCTGCTCCGGCGAGTCCGACAACCCTGGTAGTACCGGGGCGATCAGCGCGCCGGTGGAGACGCCTGCCTCGGCCAGGGCCTGCATCGCTTCGATCCGCCGCCGTGGGTGCGGCGTGCCGGGCTCAGTGGCCCGCCAGACCCGTTCGTCCAGCGTGCCGACAGAAAAGTTGACGCTGACGTCGGCCTTCCGCGCGGCCTCGGTGATCAGCTCGGCGTCGCGGAGTACGAGGGGCGACTTCGTCAGGATGGAGAACGGGTTGCCGTGCTCGGTGAGCGTTTCGACGACACCACGGGTGAGCCGATATTTGCCCTCACAGCGCTGGTAGGGGTCGGTATTGGTGCCCATCGCTACGCCCTCGTGCGTCCAGCCCGGATCGGCCAGTTCGACGCGGAGCCGCTCTACGGCGTTGATCTTGACAACGATCTTGCGGTCGAAGTCGGTGCCGATGTCGAGGCCGAGGTACTCGTGGGTGGGGCGGGCGAAGCAGTTGTGGCTCACCACGCCGTTGGCGATGAAATCTCCGGTGCCCGTCGTGATGTCGTACATCGGCAGCTCGACGTCGAGCGACTGGACGCTGGCCACGTTCAGCCGGGAGTCGTCATCGGGTTCGTCGAAACCGCCCATGCCGGCGAGGCGATCCCCGGGCGCCAGCGCGGTGACCTGCCGCCAGCCGCGCTTGGTCAGGAAGCGATGATCGGCGCTCGCGACGAGGATCGTGCCGCCCGAGAGCTCCAGCCGGAACGCCGGCTTGACCGTCTGCCAGTGCGCCAGCACGGCCGTCGGAACATACTGCCGGGTACGGCCGTTGCGGACCGTGCCGTATACGCGGTCGCCCACCCGCAGTTTGGCGAGTTGCCGGCTGTGCCCGCTGGCGAGGAGGATGCGCGTATCGCCGGCCAGGCAGTACACGCAGGCATGGCTGCACCCGCGATAGACGTTGATCGTCCAGCGAAAAGGCATCCGCGATTGGGCGGGGACCTCGTTGAGGATGCGCTTCGTGGTGACGTGCAGGAACTCCAGCCCTGACAGCCGGCCGGTGCCGCGCTGCGGCCCGGTCAGGCCGTCGACGCCGAACAGCGCGGGTTGCCCGTCGCGCTCGTCGTCGGCGAGTCGCCACCGGAAATCGCTCATCGGAAATCTCGCGACTTGGGGCGTAGACCGAGCGGAAGCGTCTCGAGGTACTGGGCGACGACGTTGATCACGCCATCGGTTTTCTCGATGCGGCCGCGGACGAGCAGGCCGGCAGATTGCCGAGCCACTCGACGGTGGCGCTCCCAGACTCCGGCGTGGCAAACGATGTTCACCATGCCGGTCTCGTCCTCAAGGTTGATGAACGTGATGCCGTGCGCGGTGCCCGGGCGTTGCCGGTGTGTGACGACTCCGCCGACGGTGATTGGGCTCCGGTCGGGCCACTTGTACAGCTCAACTGCGGGAATGATGCCCAGTGCGGTGAGGCGATCTCGGATCAGGGCGGTGGGGTAGCGGTCCGGGGTGATGTTGGTGGCCCACATGTCGGCGATGAGCTCTTCGGGCTCGGTCATCGCGGGCAAAGGCGGGGTGGCCGACTCGTCGAACGTGGCCAGTTCGAGTTGGCCGGGACGCGCTGCGGCCGCCGCGCCTGCCCCCCACAGCGCGTCCCGGCGAGTGGCGCCGAAGCTGTCGAAGGCCCCGGCGGTGGCCAGTGCCTCGACCTGGTCGGCGGACAGTCCCACCCGTCGCGACAGGTCGGCCATCGAGGTGAACGCGCCGCGCTCGTTGCGCTCGGCCACGATGCGTTGTGCCAGGTCGTCGCTGATCGTCCGGACACTGGCGAGGCCCAGCCGTACCGCCGGCTGCGGCGGCGCGTGCTCGGGGCAACGGTCGCATTGCGCCGGGGCGTCGTCGGGCTCCAGAGTGGCCGCCGCCTTCGAGATGTTGATGTCCGGGCGGCGGGTTTGGACGCCGTGCCGTTTGGCGTCGTGCACCAGCGACTGTGGCGAGTAGAAGCCCATCGGCTGCGCGTTCAGCAGCGCCGCGCAGAACGCCGCGGGGTAGTGCCGCTTCAGCCACGCCGAGGCATACACGAGCAGGGCGAAGCTGATGGCGTGGCTCTCGGCGAACCCGAACGACGAGAATGCCTGGATTTTGGCGTAGATCTGGTCGGCCAGCGTGCCGGTGATGCCGTTTGCGGCCATTCCCTCGTAGAGCCGCTCGCGCAGTGTTGCGATCTCCTCGATCCCGCGCTTGGAGCCCATCGCCCGGCGCAGCTTGTCGGCCTCGGCCGCGGAGAAGCCCGCGACGGTGATCGCGATCTCCATGAGCTGTTCCTGGAACAGCGGGATGCCGAGGGTGCGCTCGAGCGGGCGCTCCAGCAGTGAGTGCGCGTACTTGACGTCTTCGTCGCCCCGCTTGCGGCGGATGTACGGGTGCACCGAATCCCCCTGGATAGGGCCCGGCCGGATCAAGGCAACCTCGATCGCCAGCTCGTACAGGCTCTTCGGCAGCAGCCGGGGAAGCGTCGCCAGCTGGGCCCGCGACTCGACCTGGAACACGCCGACCGCGTCGGCTTGGGCGAGCATGTCGTAGACGCACTTCTCCTCTTTGGGGATCGAGTCGACGGTGTACTGCTTCTGGTGGTGCTCCTCGATCAGGTCGAGGCAGTAGTGCAGCGCGGAGAGCATGCCGAGCCCGAGCAGGTCGAACTTGACCAGCTTCATGCGGGCGCAGTCGTCCTTGTCCCACTGGAGCACGGTGCGATTGGGCATGCGGCCCCACTCGACCGGACACACCTCGACGATCGGGCGGTCACAGATGACCATGCCGCCGGAGTGGATGCCCAGATGCCGGGGCTTGCGCTCCAACTCCCGCGCCAAAGAAACCCCCCTGGCCGGTATCTCGAACCCATCCGCCGGATGCGATGAGCGCTCGCCGATGACATCCGCCGGATGCGATGAGCGCTCGCGCGAAGAGCCCGCCGGCCGCGACGCGGGCCGAGCGGAGCTCGGCTCGGCTCGAGGCACGTACTCCGAGCGAAGCGAGTGAGTACTGCCGGAGAGCCGCTCCGGCGGATCAAACCAGTAGCCCTGCTCGAACTCCTTGCTCCACGCGTCCTGCTGGCCGGGGGAGTAGCCGAACGCCTTGGCGACGTCGCGGATCGCCGACTTGGGCCGATACGTGATGACGTTGGCCACCTGCGCTGCCCGGTCACGTCCATGCGTTGTGTAGACGTACTGGATGACTTCCTCGCGCCGATCGGACTCGATGTCGATGTCGATGTCCGGCGGCTCCTCGGTGCGCTCGGGGCCGAGGAATCGCTCGAACATGAGATCGAACCGGACAGCGTCGACGGCCGTGACCTCGAGCGCGTAACACACCGCGGAGTTCGCTGCCGAGCCGCGTCCCTGGCAGAGAATGTCGTGCTCACGGCAGTACCGGGCGATGTCCCAGACGACGAGGAAGTAGCCGGGGAAGCCGAGCTTCTCAATGATCTTCAGCTCTTCGGCGATCTTCCGGTACGCCCGTTGCTCGTGCGGTTTGCCTTTGAAGCGCCTGGCCGCGCCCTCGTACGCGAGGTAGCGGAGGTACTCCATCTCGGTCTTGTGACCGTCCTTGAGCGGGAAGGGCGGCAGCTTCGGAGCGATGAGATCGAGCTCGAACACCAGCTCCTTGCTCAATTGGACGGTGTTCTCGACGGCGCCCGGCCAGCGGGCGAATCGGGACTGCATCTCCGCGCCGGAGCGCAGGTGCTGGTCAGCCCATGCCGGGAGCCACCCGTCGATCTCGTCGAGGCTGCTGCGCGCCCGGACCGCAGCGACCGCCGTAGCCAGCTCGCGCTGCGCCGGCGCATCGTAGTGCGCGCCCGTGGTCGCGACGACGGGTAGCCCGCACTCGGCGGCGAGCTGCGCGAGCGCGTCGTATCGCTCGTCGGCGAGCGGGTCGAGGGCATAGGTGAGCTCGACGGCGACATTGTCGTGGCCGAACCGGTCGACTAGCTCGGCCAGCGCCTGCCGGGCGGGATCGAGGGCAAATGTGCCGTGCTTGCCGCCCTCCAGTGCCGCGCGTACCGCTCCCTTGCGGCAGCCGGTGAGCACCAGCCAGTTGCCGGCGGAGAGTTCGGCCAACTCATCAGGGTTGTAGACGGGACGGCCCTTGCTGCCGCCGCGGCGATGTGCGGCACTGATGACCCGGGACAGGCTGGCATAGCCGCGTGCGTTGCGCGCCAGCGCGAGCAGGTGCCTGCCCGGCGGATCCGGTTCGCCGACGCGGGCCGCGATCATGCGCTCGGCCTGCGTGGAGGGAATGGGGACGTCCAGTGACAGTTCGGCCCCGAAGATCGTCGGCATGCCCAGCGCCTGGGCCGCCTCGTGGAAGCGAACCACGCCGTACATGCCATCGTGGTCGATGAGGGCCAAGGCATCCAGGCACAGGTGCTTGGCCTGGGCAACCATGTCAGCCGGCTCGCTTGCGCCATCGAGGAAGCTGAAGGATGAGTGGGCGTGCAGCTCGGCATAAGGGACATACGGGCCGGGGATGGGCGTTATCGGTTGCGGCTGGAACCTGGGCCGTTTGCGTGATGTCGGAGACTCGTCCTCAGCAGGCCGGCCCGACAGGCGCCGTTCGAGTTCGCGCCACGGAATGTCTTCGTTATTCCAGCCCATCGCACCATTATCGAACATGTGTTCGACCTGTCAAGCGTCCTCTGCGTCGGACCTCCGGCAGGGTCTTCCATTTGGGTCGTCGAGTACCGCGTAGCGGAAGCGTGGGGTACCAACACGCGTTAAGTCCGTGGCTGATGGGACGATCGGGTCGTGGATCTCGCGTCAGCGCCGGTGCCTGTGCAGCTCGCGGCGTTCGAGCGGATGGTCATGACCAACCCCGTCATCGCGACCATTGTTGACCGCCTTCCACAACTCGACGTGCCCGGCTGCTACCTGACTGCCGGCGCACTCTTTCAAACCGTGTGGAACTGCATGTCCGATCGCGATCCCCGTACCGGTATCGATGACTACGACATCAACTACTTCGATGACGCCGACCTGGGTTGGGAGGCCGAGGACAAGGTCATCAGTCGAGCGGCCGAACTCTTCGCCGACCTCGACGCGCGCATCGAGGTACGCAACGAAGCGCGCGTTCACCTGTGGTACGAGGACAAGTTCGGCGTCAGCTGCCCGCGCTACGACAGCACCGAGGCCGCGATCCGTTCGTTCCCCAGCACGAGCTCGTGCTTCGGTATCCGGGCCACCGGCACAGCAATCCAGACCTACGCACCCTACGGCTTCACCGATCTGTTCAGCTTCCGGGCACGTCCCAACCCCGTACTCGCGCCCCGTCACGTCTACGAAGCCAAGACGGCACGGTGGCGCCGCGAGTGGCGACGACTCGCCGTCGTGCCGTGGCCCGCCGACGAACCCGAAACCGGTGGCTCGCACTAGGCGAGGCAGTCGTCTGCCTTCCTGCGGTTACTGTGCAGCACGTGACGGACGCCGAGTTGGTAGCGGCTGCGCGGACAGCCGCTTCACACTGGTCTCGGTGGCCCGGTCGCGGCCGCGGACCGCGAGACCCACGCCGCCCTCATCGCGATTATCGACCAGCAGTTCGCAGCAACCCGTTCAAGATCAACGCTCTGCGATCCCACCGAGCCCCGGACGAACGCACGCCAGGCGCGGCTCACCTCGCCGTCGAACACCGCGATTAGCGTGGGACCTCGGCGGACCGCTACTTGACCGGGAGGTCCTGGCATGAGCAGTAAGTTCACCGAGCTCGCGATCGACTGTGCCGATCCCAAGGGTCTCGCCCGGTTCTGGTGCTCGGTCCTTGACTACGTGGTGCTAGACGAAGACGACCACGGAGCGGTCAGAATTGGCCCCGGCATGGCGCCCGAAGGCGAGACCCACCGTGGCCCGGTGCCACCGGCATTGACATTCGCGCACGTGCCCGAGGGCAAGGCCGTCAAGAACAGGCTCCACCTCGACGTCAACCCAACCGACAGGGAACAGGACGAAGAGGTCCGTCGCCTGCTCGACCTCGGTGCTCGACACGCCGACGTCGGCCAAACCGGTGATGAGAGCTGGGTCTGTCTTGCCGACCCGGAGGGGAACGAGTTCTGCGTCCTTGCGAGCCGTCGCCCCTGATCGGAGGCCGCACCACGCAGCGGGGACCACAGATGAGGTCGGGGGGCAAACCGTCAAAGGGGTCCCCGCTGGCCGCGCGCCGAGCACCGAAACATGAGCCGTGCGCTGGGCTCCTTCACTCTCCTCCCTGGCGCAGCAATTTGGGGTTGCGGCTCGATGAATATTCCGACACGACGGCGACGGGCTCCCAAGGCTCGGCACGCCACAGCCGAAGGCACCGTGGAGGAGCGGCGGTCGGGGGTGGAGGCGCAGGATCAGACCGTGCCGCTTCGAGATGCCGGGCTGTCCTCTGCTGCGCCGAACCACCTTCGCAGTTGGCTGACGAGATCTGCCTGGTCTTGGCCGACCCACGCCACGTGGCCGTCCGGCCGCAGTAGTACGGCGGGTACGTCGAGTTCCTCACTGACGTCGACGACGCGGTCGACCCGGTCCGCCCAGTCCGCAACCGACAGCCGGCCGGTCTGGTCGAGCAGCAGTCCGCGGCCGCCGTGCATCAGCGCGTAGAGCCGCCCCCGCTCGAGCCCGACATCGCGCAGCCGGCGTCCGACGAGCGGATGTTCGTCGCCGAAGTCGTAACGGATCCCGATCGCGGTGATCTTCTCGATCAGATACCGGTTCACGTCTTCGAAGTCCATCAGCTCGGCCAGGAGCCGGCGCACCGCCTGGGCGCCCGGCTCGGGCGACAGCAGCTCCGCCTGTGCGCGCGTGTTGTCCAGCACGTCGGCGGCTACCGGGTGCCGTTCGGTGTGGTACGTGTCGAGCAAGCCGTCCGGGGCCCAGCCGTTGACGGCGCCGGCCAGCTTCCAGCCGAGGTTGAACGCGTCCTGGATGCCGAGGTTGAGGCCCTGACCACCCATCGGCGGATGGATGTGCGCTGCGTCTCCGGCGAGCAGCACGCGGCCGACCCGGTAGCGCTCGGCCAGCCGGGTGGCGTCGCCGAATCGGGTGAGCCAGCGCGGCGAGTGCAGGCCGAGGTCGGTGCCGGCGAGCGTCCGCAGGCGCTGCTTGAACTCCTCGAGGGTCGGCGGGACCGTGCGGTCCTCGGCCACCTCCTCGGCGCGCATCACGAAGCGGTAGACCCCCTCCGCGTGGGGTGTGGGGCCGAACCGAAGAAGGGGTGCGGGAACTTCGGCCGCCACGCTGGCGAGCGTCTCCGGCGGCGCGGCTACTTCCAGCTCACCGAGCAGCCGGTCGACGCGGCTGGGCTCGCCGGGGAATGCGACGCCGAGCAGCTTGCGCACCGTGCTGCGGCCGCCGTCGCAGCCGACGAGGTAGCGCGAGCGCAGCTGCCTGCCGTCGGCCAGCTCGGCGGTCACCCCTTCGTCGTCCTGGCTCAGCCCGACCAACTCGGTGCCGCGGCTGGTCTCGGCGCCGAGCTCGACGGCGTGCTCGTCCAGCAGACGCTCCGTGACGTTCTGCGGGATGCCCAGGACGTACGGATGCGCGGTGTCCAGCCGCTCGGGAGCGGGCTTGTCGATGCCTCCGAAGAAGCCCCCGACCGGGTACTGCCTGCCGTGCGCGAGGAACCGTTCCAGCAGACCGCGCTGGTCCATGACCTCGATGCTGCGCACATGCAGGCCGAGCGCTCGCGCGTGCCCGGTCGGCTCCGCCTCCTTCTCCAGCACGACTACGGCCACGCCGGAAAGCCGCAACTCCCCGGCCAGCATCGAGCCGGTAGGTCCGCCACCGGCGACGATAACGTCGACCATCACAACCCTGATTTCCTAGGCACGGTCGGCAGCTTGCCATGCAGGCTTGCAGCGAAGCCGTTCTGCCTGCCTACCTGGCCGGGCTGGCCATCGCTGGGGTTTCCTGCACGACTGCGTACTCATGGACCGGCTGCGGTCGATCGCATTCGCGCTGCTAACCCCTTCTTCTTCCTGCGCGCCGGCACACTGATCCATGCGTCTGCGCTCGTGTCCGGCGCCGGCGTCATCGCGGTGCTTCTCGCGGTGAAGTTGGTCTCGAAGGGCATCGCCGTGTGGCCGACCGCGGCACGCTTCCGCCTGCAGAAACGGGAGCGTGCGTACACGACCTTGCTCATGGCCACCGGACTTACGTTCGGATCCATCGCGGCACTGCTCGGGCTGACCACCACCTGATCAGCTCCACGCAGTACACGGAACTCGTCACCGTCATCGTCCTGTCCGCGTTCGTGCCCACCCTCATCGCCCAGCAGCTCTTCCAGCCCGACCTCGTCGATACCGAGGAGCCGGAAGCCGAGCGGCGGGACGAGGTCAGCCGGTGATCGGCGGATCGCAACCGCACGGTCAACGCGGCAGCAGCTTTTCCGCCGCCCAGTCGATATTGGCGTGGATACGCTCCAATGACACTGGACGGTGACGATGGCCGCGTGCGGCGTCCGGCTGTGGCAGCAGCACCAGGCGGTCGACGCCGAGTTCTTCGTATCGGGCGATGACACTGCGGTCGAGCGGCCCGCTCGGTGTAACGGTGATCTCGAGCGGGCCGAGTTCGGCCGGGCGGCGGTGTTCGGTCTCGAGTTGCCGCAGGGCGTCGGTGAAATGACGGGATTCGGCGACGTCGAGCGAGAAGCCGTACCACCCGTTCGCCAGGGTGAGGGCCCGGGTGAGGGCACCGCGACCCTCGCCGCCCACGACTACGGGCGGCGCGGGGCGTTGAACCGGACGCGGGTGCGCGTCGATGCCGTGAAATGACACGTGGCGTCCGTGGAACTGCGGGTGGTCCATTGTCCACAGCGCCCGTAGCGCGTGGATGAACTCGTCCGTGCGTTCCTGCCGATCGGCGAACGGCACGTTCGCGGCCTGGAATTCCTCTCGGATGTAGCCCGCGCCCACGCCGACGATGAGACGACCGCGCGACACGACGTCGACGCTCGCCAGTCTCTTCGCAAGCAGGACCGGGCTGTCCAACGGCAGGATGATGATGCCGCTGCCCACCTTGAGGGTCGTTGTGTGTGTAGCGGCGAGCGTCAGCGCCACCGTGGTGTCTAGGAACGGCAGGTCCGCGCCGAACGGAAGACGATCCGGAATCGGGTCGGGCAGCGCCACGTGTTCGCCGGTCCACACCGACTCGAAGCCGGCAGCTTCGGCGTGCCTTGCGACCTCGATGCACGATTCCGGGTCGGCGCACGTACCGTAGTTGATCCCGAACAGGCCCAGCTTCACACTTTGCGAAGGTAGTCCGAGGCACAGTCATGCCACCAGCGACTATTTGACAACACTGATATTCCTGATCGGCATGGATGTGCAGCAGTTGCAAACGTTCTGTCGAGTGGCCCAACGTGGATCCATTACGGCGGCTGCGCAGGAGCTCGGCTATACGCAGTCGGCAGTATCGCGGCAGATTTCGGCACTTGAGGCCTCGATCGAAGCCCGCCTCTTCGAGCGGCGTGCCCGCGGTGTGCGACTGACCGAGCATGGGCAATGCCTCCTGCCTCACGCCGAGTCACTGCTCGCACGACTCGACGCCGCTCGGCGCGACCTCGCCGATTTGAACAACCTGGAGCGCGGCCGCCTGCGCGTCGGAGCCTTTGCCACGGCGAACGCTGCGTTGATACCGCACGCGTTGGCGGCATTCCGTCGCGCGCATCCGAACATCTCGCTCTCGCTCGTCGAAGGCAGCACGCACCGCCAGCTCGCGTGGCTCGAGGCCGGCGAGGTGGATGTCGCCGTGGTTAGCGCGTTTCCCGACCAGCTACTTCGGAACGAGCGGATCAATCTTGTGCGCCTGCTGAATGACACGATGCTGGTCGCAGTGCCGCGCTCGCATCATCTGGCTCGGCGCCGTCGGCTGCGCCTACGCGAACTCGCGCAAGAGAGCTGGGTTGCCGCCGACTCGCGTGAGAACGACCGGATGCTCGGCCCCGTCCGACTGCAACCCGAGTACCAGCCCGTCGTTGATTTCGTGGTGCGCGAGTGGACGGCAAAGCTGGGATTTGTGGCGGCGGGGCTCGGCATCACGCTCGTGCCGTCAGTCGCCGCGCGCGTGGCACCGGCCGACGTCACGCTGGTCGCCCTTCACCCAGAAGAACGTTCCTTCCGCAGGATCTACGCCGCCACCCCCATCGGCCGCGCCGGCTCCCCAGCCGCAGAGGCGTTCCTCATCGTCCTGCGAGAGACCGTCACCCTCATACGCGGCGCGCCCAGCACGAGACGGGCGCCGGCCGCGGATTGCCTGCGCTCTTGAGCGTAAGCTCAACTAGAATTGAGCGTTCGCTCAAGGCAAGATAGGTATGACTGAACCGCGGGGAACGCCGCCACTGATCATCAGCCGAGCCGTTTTCACCGGCGCACTCGCCGGGGGCGTGACCGGTCTCGTCATTGGGACTGCGACGTTCCCGATCGTCGGTACCTGCCTCGGTTCGGCCGCTGGCGTGGCGGCGGGCGCCGGCATCGGGCTGGTGAACGGTGCGGCCTTGCCTGTGCTGTCCCGCCGGACGAGTTCCGATTGGTGCTCGCAATCGCCGCGGGCCTGATCTGCGGGATCGGCGCGGTAGTCGGCGCGGTAGTCGGCGCGGTGCCCGCGTTCGGTGGCTGGCAGCGCGTGTGCCCACCTCTGGCTGGCAACCGCCGGCATTCGTCGCATGGTGCGTCGGGCCCGGTGTCGTGCTCGGCGCCGCGCTCGTCAGGAGCCCTGGACCACTACTGCGCGGACAGCGCATTGCGCTGTTCGCTGGATACGGAGCGGCCGGGGCTGCCGTCGTCGGTTCTGTCACTGGCCTGGCGGTGGGCGTGGTCGCGTATGCACCCACGGCGCCGTTCGCACTGATGGAGGGCGCGTTCCTCGCCACCCCGCCCGGCGCGGTGCTGGGTGCGTCGGCGGCTGTTGTCGCGACGCGCCGAGCAGTGGATGTGCCGTGAGCACGCGACCGGCCGCGCACGCGGACGGGACGCGGGCCGCCCTGCTGGACGCCGCGGCCGGCACGCTGCGCGACGACGGTCTCGCCGGACTATCCGCCCGCCACGTCGCAGCCCGGGCGGGGAAGAACCAGGCGCTGATCTTTTACCACTTCGGCAGCCTCGTACAGCTGGTCGATGCAGCATGCCGGGCCGCCGTCGACGCCAGCATCCACAACAACCGGGAGCAGTTCGCCGCCGCCGCTACGTTCGGCGATCTGCTCACCGTCGGGCGCGAGCTGCACCGCCGTGAACGGGCCGCCGGAAACGTCGCAATGATGGCGCAATTGATGTCGGCCGGGCAGCATAACGAACAATTGGCTGCCACCGCGCGTTACTGCCTGGCGCGCTGGAACGACGAACTCGAGGTCGTCGTGACCCGGCTGCTCAAGCACAGCGCGCTGACCGGTTTGCTCGATCCGGCGGGGCTGACGCGCGTCATCAGTTCCGGCTTCCTCGGCCTCGAACTCTACGAAGGCGTAGACGCCCCGGCGGCGCTCCAGGCGCTGAACGCGCTGGAACGGCTCGGTGATCTGGTCCAGGTCGTCGACGAGCCGCCCCCTGTCGCCCGCCGGGTGTTGCGGACGAAGATGCGGCGACGCAGCACGCCACAACGCCGCGCCCGGTGAACTCTCGCGGGCATAAGGGGCGTCGCGGGCCCCGCCCGGCCTGTCCGGCCCGTCCGCGTGATCTTGGACTTCTGGTCGAATATCAACCGGAACTCCGAGATCAGGAAAGTGGGACGCGGACGTGTCGGTGGCCGTCGCTAGCCTCGGCGGCATGAGTTACCCGGAACCTCCCGTCGCGGGCGACGAGGCCGCGACCTTGCTCGGCTCGTTGGAGCGCCAGCGTGCGACTTTCGCGTGGAAGTGCAGCGGGCTGGACGCGGCCGGCTTGCGGGCAACGCATGCGCCGTCGTCGATGACGTTGGGCGGGCTGCTCAAGCATCTGGCCCTCGTCGAGGACAACTACTTCTCCCGGAAGCTGCTCGGCCGAGAACTCGGGCCACCCTGGGACGCGGTGGATTGGGAGGCCGATCCCGATTGGGAGTGGCACTCCGCGGCCGACGACACGCCGGAGGAGCTGCTGGCCCTGTGGCACGCCGCCGTGGAGCGTTCGCGGGCGGCCGTGGCGGAGATGTTGGCCGACGGCGGGCTCGGGCAGCTGTCCCGGCGCCCCTGGCCGGACGGCGGCGCCCCGAGCATGCGCCGCGTCCTGGTCGACCTGATCGAGGAATACGCGCGGCATACAGGACATGCCGACCTCATCCGCGAATCGGTTGACGGGCTCGTCGGCGAAGATCCGCCAGGCGAACGGATCGCCTACACGGTGTCCTGACGGCCGGCGACTACCTGGCGGACTCCTCCTGGGAGCGCGGCCGCTGTGCGCCGCGCAGGGCCGCGGAGATCGCGGTGCAATCCTGGCGTCGAAGAGCGAACAACAGCCGCCTGCCATCGACGTCTTCCGCGGTCAGCTGCCAGGTCCGCGCCAGCGACAGGCCGTACTCGGTGAACAGGCGGATGCGTGCCTGTTGCAGCACTGTGTGACCGGCGACGGTTGCGGCGATCGAACCCTCCCCGCCGGGTCGGCGCAACGGGATGAATGTGAGTGACGAGCCGTGCACGACCAGGTGTCCTTCGGTCCATCGCCCTGGTCCGCGCATCAGCGCGACAACCGACACGGTCCGGTCCGCGTCCCCTCCCTCGGCGGCTCGCGGCGCCGGCCGGGTGACCGGATACTCGTGACGGAATTCGGGGTGGTCGTGCCAGCAGTGGTCGTCGAGCTCGGTCTTCAACCCGAACCGCAGCTCGCACTTCGGACATTGATGGACACTCATCGTCTACCCCCTCCGGCAGGCTCGGCATGCCGGGAAGCTGTGGTTCCACGCTAGCCACCGCTCGCCCGGTACGGCAAACCCGTCGACGCGCGCCGCCGACCCGGGCAGCATCGCCGCATGAGCATTCGGATCCAATGCGTATGTGTCGACTCGACCGAGCCCGGCCACGCCGCGGCGTTCTGGGAGGCCGCGCTGGGTTGGCGGCGCACCCACGACTCGACGGACGAGGTCGTTCTCGAACCGCCGGCGGGCAGCCCGGAAGACGGCGTGGCCCCGGACCTGGTCTTTCTGCGCGTGCCGGAGGCCAAGGCCGTCAAGAACCGCCTCCATCTCGACCTGCGCCCTGAGGACCAAGCTGTCGAGGTGGCCCGCTTGGAGGGACTCGGCGCGCGCCGGGTCAGCGTCGGGCAGGGGCCTGACGTGCGCTGGGTCGTCATGCAGGATCCGGATGGCAACGAGTTCGACGTCCTGCAGCCGATTGCGAGCTAGCGCAGCTCCGCGGGCGGGCCGTCGGCGGGCACCAGTGGCCGCTGCGTCCAGGCGACGTCGTGCCATGCGTTGTGCTTCCAGCCGATGCGCCGGTACGTCCCCACGGGCTCGAACCCCATGGCGTTATGCAGACCCACACTCGCGTCGTTGGGCAGGGTCATGCCGGCAACGAGCATGCGGTAGCCACGCTCGGCGAGACGGGCGAAGAGCGCCTCGTAGAGCGCCCGCCCGGCGCCGCTGCGCCGACGGCCGAGCTCGACGTACACGCTGACCTCACATGACCATTGGTACGCAGGACGCTCCTTGTACGGCCCGCCGTACGCGTAACCGACGACACTGTCATCATCGAGCACCACCCAGGCATGCGCCCGCTGGGCGGCCGCAATGCGCCGTGCCATCTCGGTCGGCGACGGGGGAGCGGACTCGAACGTGATCGCCGTGTCGCGGACGTACGGGGCGTAGATCGCGGCGCACGCCGGGGCGTCTTCCCGTGTCGCGTCTCGAATCATGACGACGATAGTAGCGAGAAGCGCACCTATAGTGGCAGCCATGTCCGATCGGCTCGCTACCTCCATCGCCGAGACAGTGCATGCCGCCCGCGCGGCACGTGGGCTGAGCGTGACCGCGCTCGCCGAGCGGTCCGGCGTTTCCCGGGCGATGATCGCCAAGATCGAACGCGGTGGGGCACAGCCCACGGCCGTGCTGCTCGGGCGGTTGTCCGCCGCACTCGGCATGACGCTGTCCGAGCTGGTGGCGCGCGCCGAGGACAACGGCGGCCGGCTGGCTCGCCGCGCCGATCAGCCCACGTGGACCGACCCGGACACCGGCTACGTGCGCCGCGCCGTGTCGCCGGCGGGCAGCCCGATGGAGCTCGTCGAGGTCGAGCTTCCGCCCGGGACCCAGGTCTCGTTCGCCGCAGACACCTACGCGTTCATCGACCAGCAGATCTGGCTGCTCGACGGCCGGCTGCGGTTCCGCGAGGGCGATGTCGAACATGAGCTCGACGCCGGAGACTGCCTGCAACTCGGGCCGCCCGCGCACTGCACGTTCGGCAACCCGGCGCGCGAGCCGTGCCGCTACCTAGTGGTGCTCTCGAAGCGTGTCACGTGAGCCATGGGAACTGTGCCAAGTCCGGCTCGACCCATCCCGTGCGCGCGTGTGAACCGGCCAGCGTGGTCGAGCGATAGAAGCGGGTGAGCAGCCGCTTGTCGAGAAGGGGGGCGTTGCGGGCGGCGAATGCCTCGAAATCGTCGGTGTTGTCGTGCGCGACGTGATGTGCCACGAGCTCGACCCAGGCGCGGCTGATCGTCGCGTGATACTTCTGCGGCGCTCCGGCGTACCGCGCGGTGCGCTGGATGCCTCGGCAGACCAGACCGATCGCATCCGGCATGCCGCACTGCCGGACGGCCAGCCAGGTCAGCTGGACGTGCTGGCGGTGCCCGAAGCGGCCGGCCGCTGCGGTGACCTGCCCGAACAGCTCGTCGAACGTCATCGGCCCGCCTCCGCCAACGCGTCCAGCCCGGCACGCAAGCCGGCGATCGCCTCGGTAGAAAGCCCGGCAAGTGCCCGCCGTTCCAGCCTTGCGACGGCCTGCCGGATCATCTTGGCCGCCCGCCGACCGGCTGGCGTCAGCTCGACGACCACGGCCCGGCGGTCGGACGGATGCCTCCCCCTCGTGACGTGCCCACGCCGTTCCAGGCGATCGAGCACACTGGTCAGCGTTGTCGGCGCAGCGCCGACGAGGCTGCCCAGCGCGGACACCGTTCGCGGGGTGCCGTCGGACAGGCTCGCCAGTGCGTTGATCTCCGCGGGCGTCAGCCCCAGCTCCGCGACCTGGTCTCCGAGAACATGCAGCGTCGTGTGCGTCGCTCGTTGCAGGGCCAGTAGCGCCGACCATCTCGATACCACGATCTCGTACTATACGATCTCGCAGTAACCTTCGCTTGAAGTCACACGCCGACGGTGCCGTCGATGCCTTCGCGTAGAAAGTCGGCGTGGCCGTTGTGCCGCGCGTACTCATGGATCAGGTGCAGCATGACGAGGCGCAGCGAGACGTCCTCGCCCCATGACGCGTGATGCCCGGTGACGTCGAGCGATTCGGCCTCCCGTTCGATGCGGCGGGCATGCTCGACTTCGGCGCGCCAGGCGGTGAACGCCTCGGCGCGAGTCGAGGCGCTGGCGTCGTACGCGGCCTGAAAGTCGCCGCGATTCGACCAGACGAGCGGGACGTCTTCTCCATTGATTACGCGGCGGAACCAGGTGCGTTCGACCTCGGCCATGTGCCGCACCAGCCCGAGCAGGGTGAGCGTAGACGGCGGCATCGAGCGGCGGCGCAGTTCGTCGTCGTTGAGGCCATCGCATTTGATGGCCAGTGTCGCGCGATGGAAGTCGAGGAACGCGCGGAGCATCTCGCGCTCACCCGCGATCAGGGGCGGCTCGGGTCGTTCGGTATCCATGCCCCCAGCATGTCGATTCGCCGCGCCGCCGTTCGTATAGGGGGTGGAAGACGGCACTGCTTTCTGGAGGACTCATGAGCAAGATCGTCGTTACCAACCACGTGACGCTGGACGGTGTGATGCAAGCGCCGGCAGGCGCCGACGAGGACACCCGCGGCGGTTTCCGCCACGGCGGCTGGGCGGAGCCGCGCAGCGACGAGGTCATGATGCGCGAGATGACCAAGGGCATGGGCCGGACGGCGGGATTGCTGCTCGGCCGGCGCACGTACGAGCATTTCTACGGCTACTGGCCGCACCAGACCGACAATCCGTACACCGAGGTGCTGAACAAGACGCAGAAGTACGTCGCGTCGACGACCCTGTCCGAGCCGTTGCCATGGATGAACTCGACCCTGCTCGGCCCGGACGTGCCGACATCTGTCGCGGAGCTGCGGAACCGCCCCGGCAAGGACATCGTGATCCTCGGCAGCGGCGAGCTGATCCGCTCGCTGGCCCGGCACGACCTGATCGACGAATACGTGCTGCTGATCCATCCAATGGTGGTGGGCGCCGGCACGCGGTTGTTCGGCGACAGCGCCGCAGACCTCCGGCTGGTCGATTCCGTGACGACCACTACCGGGGTGATCATTGCTACCTACGGGAGGATGTGACATGCCGCAGTACCTGATGTCGGTCTACCAACCGGACGGCCCGCCGCCCCCGACGGTCGACCTCGAGAGGATCCGGCGTGCCTTGGATGTGGCGAACGC
>JBKPQY010000252.1:0-14845 GCA_046734315.1 Actinomycetota bacterium
TCACCAACTTGCTGGACCTGTCCCGGCTGGAGGCCGGTGCGCTGCCCGTCCTCAGTGAACCGGTAGGCCTCGACGACGTCGTGGCGCATGCCGTCCGCCACACCGACGGCAAAGTCGACATCGACGTCCCGGCCGACTTGCCCGAGGTGCTCGCGGACGCCGGGCTGCTCGAACGCGTCGTCGCGAACCTGCTGCAGAACGCGCTGCGCTACTCCCCCGACGGTCAGCCGGTGCGTATCGCCGGCAGCGCGCACGCTGATCACGTCGAACTGCGCGTGATCGACCGGGGACCGGGCATCCCGCCGGACGCCGTGCCCGGGATCTTCGAGGCGTTTCAGCGCTCCGCTGACTCGTCCGCGGACGGAGCGGGCGTCGGGCTGGGACTAGCGATCGCTCGCGGGTTCACCAACGCCATGGGCGGCACCATCGCCGCCGAGGAGACGCCGGGCGGTGGAGCGACGCTGGTCGTCGCCCTGCAGGCAGCCCGGTGAGCGAGCTGCCGCCGTGACGCACGTTCTTGTCGTCGACGACGAGCGCGCGCTGCTGCGTGCGCTCGCCATGAATCTCGTCGCCCGCGGCTACACGGTTACCGAGGCGGACAGCGGCACCAAGGCGCTCACCGCCGCGGCGACCGGCGACGCGGACGTCGTCGTGCTCGACTTGGGCCTGCCGGACATCAGCGGGCTGGACGTCATCCGCGCTATCCGGGGATACGCCCCCACGCCGATCATCGTCCTGTCGGCACGCACCGGCAGCGGCGACAAGGTGCAGGCCCTCGACCTGGGCGCCGACGACTACGTCACAAAACCGTTCAGCATGGAGGAGCTGCTGGCCCGGATTCGGGCCGCCACCCGCCGGGCGTCGGGCGCCGACGCGGCCACGACCGTCACCGTCGGCGACGTGACGATCGACCTCGCCGCGAAGACGGCAACCGGCCCGGACGGGCAGCGGGTGCACCTGACGCCGACCGAGTGGCACCTGCTCGAACAGCTGCTGCGCCGGCCGGGCAAGCTGGTGACCCGCCGGGCGCTGCTCACCGAACTGCGCGGCGCCCCCGAGCACACCGATCCGAGCTACCTCCGCATCTACATGGCCCAGTTGCGGCGCAAGCTCGAACGGGAGCCCGACCGGCCGCGCTACCTGATCACCGAGCCCGGCATGGGGTACCGCTTCCAGCCCTAGGGGCCGCCCGGCGCGGTGTCCGGGCGTGGCCGGCGCCCGCGGTGCGGGCGGTTCAGCGTCCGCGACGTGCCGATGAGGTACACGCCGAGGATCACCCCGGCGCCGCAGGCGGCCTCGACGGCAAGGCGGCCCACCGTGACATCGACCTTGTCCGCGAGCAGCCCTACGCCCAGGGCGATGCCCACCAGCGGCTCGGCGGCGGTGAGTGGCGGTAACGAATGTGCCAGCGAACCGAGCTTGAAGGCGCTTTGCGCCAGCAGCAGACCGGTGACCGCCGCGCCGACGACGAGGTACGCCCACGGACTGGTAAGTACCCGGGCGATGCCGTTTTGGTCGATGCGCAGCAGCGACTGCCGGGTGGCCGCATCCTGCAGGCCGTACAGCAGCCCCGCCCCTGTCGAGAGCAGGACCGCCTTGGCGATGAACTGCTGCTTGTTCGCGACGACCAGGAGGATTACGACGGCCGCCGCCACAAGCGCCAGCGCGACGATTGACCAGCCTCGACTCGGCTCCGGGTCGTCCGAGCTGCGCGGGTCGCCCACGACCAGGAAGGCGGCGAGCGCCGTGCTGAGCAGCACGGCGCCGCCGACCTCGTGCCAGCGGACCCGGCGATCGGACAGCGCCGCCGCGATCACGAACGCGAACAGCAGGTTCGCCGAGAGCAGCGGCTCGACCAAGGCCACCGACGCGAGTTGCAGGGCCAACCCACCGAGCAGCTGGCCCACCACCATGGCGCCTACTCCCCAGAGCCACATCGGCTTGTGCAGCAGGTCGAGCAGGAGGCGCCAGTGCAGCACTTCCTCGAGTGGCGTCAGCGCCGCAGCACGCTGCTGCAGCACGTAGCCGACGCCGAGGCAGAGGGCTGCCGCGAGCCCGACCAGGTAGACCACGCCGCACCTCAGGCGGGGTGTGGGAAGGCGGCCGCGTCGTCCGAATGCGCCGCCGCCCGCAGGGGGGCATCTTCGGGCGACTCGAGAAGCGGCGAGTGGGCCAGGACGAGCACGCTCGCCAGCATTGCCACCGCACCTAGGGCGGCGATCAGCAGGTAGACGCCGCCGCGGACCTGCTCGTCGAAGACCAGCACGCCCCACAGCGTCGACACCAGCGGGTCCATCAGCGTGATACCCGGCTGCGCGGCAACCAGCCGGCCGGCGTGCAGCGCGGCCTGGACGAGGATGATTCCCAGGATCCCGAAGCTGATCGCCGCGTACGTCTGCCAGGTGGAGACCAGGCCGAACAGTCCGCGGCTGGACAGCTGCGCGACCGACTCCTTCACCAGGCTGGCGGTGAGCCCGAAGCTCACGCCGGCGGCGGCGCCCAGGCACGCGCTGCGTCGCGGACCGTGGAAGAGCCGGCCGAGCAGGCACAGCAGGCCGAGAGTGCCCGCGGTGCCGCCGCCGGCCAGGACGTAATCGACGTGACTGACGCTGGTCGGCTTGCCCGGCGTCGGGGACAACGCAGTGAGCACCACGATCACGCCCCCGGTCATGGTGATGGTGCTTGCCCATTCGAGCCGGCCCAGCCCGGAGGCGAACACCCATGACGCGAACAGCAGGGACAGGGGCAACTCAAGGGCGATGATCGGCTCGACGGCGGACAGCTCGCCGAGGTTGAGCGCGGTGGCGTGCAGCACGAACGCAGCGACCATCGCCAGGATCCCGGCGACCCACACGGGCTTTCGCACCAGCCGCCCCAGCACGCCGCGCCCGAACTCGTGGTCCTGCTCTTCAAGCGCGGCCTTGCGCTGCAGCACCGCGGCTGCCGCGTTACCCGTAGCGGCCAGTGCGGCGAGGACCAGGCTCACGACAGGCACGCGGACAAGGTAACCCGAGACTGCCGTCGCCCACGAGACGCCTCACCCCGCCTTGGCCGGGCACGTGACCGGGCGGTCGCGGCGGCGTCCGATGAGTCCGTGGGCGGCGGATCGCGCCGGTCCCGGCCCGCCGACTGCAGCCACACCCGGCCCACCGGCTACAGAGACACGCGATCTACGCCCAGCCAGCATGCGAGACCGATTCGAGGTGTCGGCACACTCTTCACTCGTGGAACTCGGCACCCGTGTGCGCTGGCTGGTCCGGCGCACGCTCGCGAAAGCCTGGCAAGACCGGGTGCTCGGCCTGTCCGCCGAGGCCGCGTTCTGGCAGCTGCTCAGCTTGCCATCGCTGGCGCTGGCGGGCGTCGCGATCCTCGGCTACGTCTCCAGGTGGTTCGGCCCGAGCACGGTGAACCGCACTGAGACGAAACTCGACTCGACCTTTAGCCGCGCCTTCAGTCCGGAGGTCGTCAACCAGGTCGTCGCGCCCATCCTGCACGAGGTACTGCACGGCCACCGCATCGACGTGATCAGCATCGGATTCATCCTGGCGTTGTGGGCCGGGTCATCCGCCACCGCGACGTTCGTCAACACCATCACCATCGCCTACGGCATGCGCGACCTGCGCGGCGCAGTGCACAGCCGGCTGCTGGCGCTGTGGCTGTTTCTCGGCGCGATGCTGCTCGGCGTCGTGTTGCTGCCGCTGCTGGTGCTCGGGCCGAGCATGCTGCCCAAGATGTTCCCGGCGGGAGTCCGATCGACCGCGAGCACCGTCATCCACGCTTCGTACTACCCCGTGGTGATGGCGCTGCTCCTGATCGGGCTGATCAGCCTTTACCACCTCGCGCCGCCGCGCCGACTGCCCTGGCGGCGTGGTGTGCCGGGAGCGCTGGTGGCGATGCTCGCCTTCCTCGCCGGGTCCGCCGGCCTGCGCAGCTACATCACGTTCCTGCTCGAACACAACCACGCGTACGGCACGCTGGCCGCGCCAATCGCAGCCTTACTGTACTTCTACCTCTTGGGGCTGGGAGTGCTGCTGGGCGCAGAGTTCAACGCGGCGATCGAAGTGCTGTCGCCCACACCGGTGCGCCCGCCGCGGGCGCTCGGTCCGCGTAACTGGCAGCGCCTGGACGAGATCGACGATCAGTCGGACGAACCGCCGTCGGGCGGCAGTAACTCGTAGAGCTCCTTGCACTGCGGGCACACGGGCGAACCCGGCTTCGGTACCCGCGTCACCGGAAACACCTCGCCACACAGCGCCTGCACCATCGTGCCCATTACGGCACTCTCGGCGATCTTGGCCTTACGCACGTAATGGAACAACTCACCGCCGGTGTCGGCGTCCGATGTGCGCGGCTGTTCCAGCGTCTGCGTCGTCGTCACGGGCTTCGATTCTGCCATCGCTGCTCACCCCTCGATCGTGCGCTGCTCACCCCTCGATCGTGCGCTGCTCGCCCCCCGGCGGTAGTGCCCGCTCGTCCGGAACGCCGATGTGACGGCGCATCATCCGGCGCGCCTTCTTCGGTGGACGGTCGTTGGCGATGATCACCGCACACCACGGCAGTACCGTCCCACCGACGACCAGGGCGAGCGCAAGGATCCATGAGATCTGGTAGGTCACAGCGGCGGCGATCACACAGAGCGCCCGGGTTGCCATCATGACGGCGTAGCGCTTGCGCCGACGGTCGAACTCGTCGTCGCGATTCTCCGGCGCGTCCGTTATCAGCACCGGCTGATCGTCACGCGGATTGCGCACGCACCCATCGTTCCACCATCCGGCACTATCGACCGCACCATCAGGCACTATTCCTGCGTGGCCGGATGGAACGTGCGGCAATGAGGGCGCTGCTACAGCGCGTCGAACGCGCTGCCGTCGACGTCGACGGGCGCATCGTGGGCCAGATCGGCGTAGGTCTGCTCGTCCTGCTCGGTGTCACTCACGACGACGGGCATGCCGATGCCGCCGCCCTGGCAGCCAAGGTGCACACGCTGCGCATCCTGCACGACGAACGCTCCCTGGCTGACACGCCTGGTGCGGCTGCCCTTGTGGTGAGCCAGTTCACTCTCTACGCAGACACCCGCAAGGGCCGCCGACCCTCGTGGAGCGCGGCCGCACCCGGCTCGATCGCCGCGCCGCTAGTCGTCCTATTCTGTAATGAACTCCGCTCACGGGGCGTTCACGTCGAAACAGGGGTATTCGGCGCACACATGCGGGTCGAGCTGGTCAATGACGGCCCCGTCACGCTGCTCCTCGAGTCATGACGTCGGTGGGTGATCTTCCCAACTTGTGTGGGCCCTGAGAACCCGTGAGAGCCGATGCAACGTTGGGAACACCTGAGCCGTCAGAACGTTATTGAAAGTGAACCAAAGTGCGTCCACTTCCGAACTCATAGTGGGGGCCTGACGCGACGAGCAACACAAGCTAGGTGGTCTATCTCCGTGGCAACTTCCCGCAGCACACGTACCCGAGCCACTGGCCGGCAGTCCAGCGAGCCACGCATTGCGACCCGTGGCCATCGTAGCGCGCGTCGCGCGAAGGTCGCCGAGGCTCCGGTCGAGGCCGTCGAGAAGACGACGGACGCCGCGCTCGAGGTTGCGGCACCCGCCGAGATCGAGACTGAGGCCACAGCCGAGTTCGCTACGTCCGCGGCCGACCTGGACGAGGTTGCCGCCTCCGCCGACCTCGTGCGTGTGTACCTGAATGAGATCGGCAAGGTGGCGCTGCTGACTGCGGCCGACGAGGTCGAGCTGGCCAAGCGGATCGAGGCCGGGCTCTACGCAGAGCACCTGCTCGCCGCCTCGAACAATTTCAGCGCGGCACGCAAGCGTGACCTGCGAGCCCTGGTACTCGACGGCGAACGTGCCAAGGATCACCTGCTGCGGGCCAACCTGCGGCTTGTGGTGTCTCTTGCCAAGCGCTACACCGGGCACGGCATGCCGTTCCTGGACCTCATTCAGGAGGGCAACCTGGGCCTGATCCGCGCCGTCGAGAAGTTCGATTACACCAAGGGCTTCAAGTTCTCGACGTACGCAACGTGGTGGATCCGGCAGGCGATCAGCAGGGCGATGGCCGATCAGTCGCGCACGATCCGGCTGCCTGTGCACCTGGTCGAGCAGGTCAACAAGCTGCAGCGCATCCGCCGTGAGCTCAACCAGCAGCTGGGTCGCGAAGCGACGCACGCCGAGCTGGCGGTCGAGCTCGACCTGTCCGAGGAGCGGGTACGAGAGCTGATCGACCTATCCCGTGACCTGGTCAGCCTTGACCAGACGGTCGGCGCCGACGACGACGCGGCGCTCGGCGACTTCATCGCCGACGACTCGGCGCCTGCCGCCGAGGCCGCCGTCGAAGCCGGGCTCATGCGACGGCAGCTCCAGTCGGTGCTCGGCACGCTCGAGGCCCGCGAAGCTGCGGTCGTGCGGATGCGGTACGGCCTTGACGACGGCCAGCCCCGCACACTCGACGAGATCGGCCGGGCGTTCAAGCTGTCGCGCGAGCGCATCCGGCAGATCGAGCGCGAGACGATGGCGAAGCTTCGTCACCCGTCGCGCGCGCAGGCGCTACGCGACTACCTAGAGTCCTAACCCGAGCTGGACCGTCATCCGCCCGACCCCCTGTCAGCGGGTCGGGTGGATCTGTCCCTGTCCTCTTGTCGAGCTCGGTGGCCTCTCCCGTTGCCGGACCGACCGGTCGGTCGGACTCAGTTCCGCACGGCGTGCGCCAGATAGCCGCCTACCCGCGCTGGACAGCCCCGCAGACGTCCCGTAGCTCTAACATGGCTGCAGCAACCGCAACCGGAGATTGGGCCAGTGAGCCACCACAGCGACCTCATCGACACGACCGAGATGTACCTGCGGACCGTGTACGAGCTCGAGGAGGAAGGCGTCGTTCCGCTGCGAGCGCGCATCGCCGAGCGCCTGAGCCAGAGCGGCCCCACCGTCAGCCAGACCGTCGCCCGCATGGAGCGCGACGGGCTGCTGCATGTCGCTGATGACCGCCATCTCCAGCTCTCGGCACAGGGGCGGCGCGAAGCCATCGCGGTGATGCGCAAGCATCGGCTCGCCGAACGGCTGCTTGCCGACGTGATCGGGCTGGACTGGGAGCACTTGCACATCGAGGCGTGCCGCTGGGAACACGTCATGAGCGACGCCGTGGAGCGGCGCATCCTCGCGCTGCTGGGCAAGCCCCTCGTGTGCCCGCACGGCAACCCGATCCCGGGTCTGGAGGAGCTAGGCCTGCCGTTCGCCACCGCGGACCCGGCCAGCGGGCTGCTCACCCTCACCGCGGCCGCGACGCGCGCCGATGCCGTCGTGCGAGTGGACCGGATCAGCGAGCAGGTGCAGGCCAACGCCGAGCTGATGGGACGGTTCAACGCCGCAGGCTTACGCCCCGGCCACCTCCTGCACGTGGCGCCTACACCTGACGGCGTCGAGGTGTGGGAGGCGGGCGAGCACACGACGTTCGACCGGTTCGTCGCGGACCACGTCTTCGTCGCTTTCGCCGACAAGGCGACAGCGCGCCAGGTCGCCTGAGCCGAGCCGCCGACACCCGGGTACCCCACCAGGCACGGCAGTACGCCACGTGCACTCGATAGAATTCCATGACAGTTGCGAGCCACCGCAGCCTCGCCCCTGCATCGCCCGCATGTGCCTTCGCCGCGCCGTGCCGGGCATGTCGATCCAGAGATCCGTGAAAGGTGCGCCGGTGGCCCACGACGCCCAGGGTTTCCTCAAGCATCCCCGCATCGACACACCGAAGCGGGCAGCGCGCGACCGCGTTCGCGACTGGCAACCGATCTACCTGCGCGCCCGCGACGAGGTCATCGCCGAGCAGGCGTCGCGGTGCATGGACTGCGGTGTCGCGTTCTGCCACGCCGGGTGCCCACTCGGCAACCTCATCCCGGAATGGAACGAGTTCGTCGCCCGCGACGACTACCGCAGCGCGAGCGAGCGACTGCACGCCACCAACAACTTTCCCGAGTTCACCGGATGGATCTGCCCGGCGCCGTGCGAGCCCGCGTGCGTACTCGCCCTCAACACCGACCCGGTCACGATCAAGCAGGTCGAGATCTCGATCGTGGAGCGGGCGTTCGCCGCCGACCTGTTGCCTCCCCAACCGCCCACCGGGCGTACCGGCAAGGCTGTCGCCGTCGTCGGATCCGGACCGGCCGGCCTCGCCGCAGCTCAGCAGCTCACCCGGGCCGGCCATGCGGTGACAGTGTTCGAACGTGACGACCGGCTGGGGGGTCTGCTGCGCTACGGCATCCCGGACTTCAAGATGCCCAAGGACATCATCGATCGCCGCGTCGCGCAGATGGTGGCCGAGGGCACGACCTTCCGGGTGAACACGCCGATAGGACCCGATGACGTCGGGACGCTTCGCGCCGGCTATGACGCCGTCGTGCTGGCCGTCGGCGCGCTGCGCCAGCGCGAGCTCACCAACCCGGGCCGGCAGCTGCGGGGCATCCACCAGGCCATGGAGTATCTGCCCCTCGGCAATCGGGTGCAGGCCGGCGACATCGAGGCGCCGGCGATTTCCGCCGCCCAGAAGCACGTGATCATCATCGGCGGTGGAGACACCGCGGCGGACTGCCTCGGCACCGCGAATCGCCAGGGCGCGCTGTCGGTCACCGTGCTCGATCACAATCCGCGGCCCGAACCGCGCACCAGCCTGGTGAACCCGATCTGGCCGTCGGCGCCGAGCACGCGCGGCGTCTCGCCCGCCCACGACGAGGGAGTGCACGAGGCGTGGTCGCGTGAGGTGGTCGAGTTCGCGGGCGATGAGCGCGGCGCGGTCCGGGCGGTACTGGTCGAGGAGGTCGAGATCGTACGGGTGCGTGGCCGCAGAGAGTTCCGGCCGGTGCCCGGATCGCGCACCGAACTTCCGGCCGAGCTTGTACTGCTCGCCGCCGGATTCGTCGGCACGGACGTCCCGGAACTGCTCGACGGGCTCGGTATCGGCCAACACCCGGCCAAGGGCACGGCGATTGTGGACGCCTCGTGGCGCACCGCGGCCGACGGCATCTACGCGTGCGGAGACGCGACGCGTGGCGCCAGCCTGGTCGTCTGGGCCATCGCTGAGGGCCGTGCGTGCGCCGCCGCCGTGGACGAGGCGCTGAGCGGTGCGTCGCAGCTGCCGCGCCCAGTGACGCCACACGCTGCGGCACTCTGACGTCGGCACGTCACGCCGACTTCGGCATCCGCAGCCGCGGCGTGCGATGCGGGTCGAGACCGTGCGCCAGCGCACCGAGCAGCAACTCCGCCGCCGTGTACTCCGGGTCGCTCGCCTTGGCTCGTTCGGCGGCGATGCCGGCGGCCGCCCCGTTGCCGTCGCGCCACGACGCCCAGCCGAACAGGAACAGCGGCGCGGCGTCGTACGGCGGCGGTACGCGACGGGCGATCTCGCGCCACAATGCCCGGCCGTCGAGGCGCCGCTGATCGACCGCCAGCCACACGGCATCGCGAATCGGCGTTTCGGACAAGGCAACGGCGAACCGGCACAGCTCGTCATCGGTGAGCGCGTGCCCGTCGCCTGGAAACAACGACTCATCCGCATCGCGAGCAGCCGCGAAGATCGCCCGCTTGACCGAGCGCTGCCGCCGCTCGGCGTAGCCGCCCACCACGGCGGCAACGGCAAGGTTCTCGTGTTCGGCGATTGCCGGCTCGAGGGCGGCGCGCTGCGCGTCGTCGCGGGGGTCTAACAGGGCGGCGAGCTCGTCGCGGTCCGCGAGCGCGACCAGGCCGGCGTATGTCGCCGCCGCCCGGCTGGGCGATGCGTCGCCTGGAAGCTCGCGACCTTCAGGTGGGCAGCACCGGTGGTCAGCGCAGTGGTACGACCACCAGCGCCCGCCGGCGACCAGGACCGCATCGATCAGGTCGATGCCCAGCTCGCCGGTTCCGGCGGCTAGATCATGGATAAGGTCGCGGTAGGGCAGCTCGGGCGCTCGCAGATCGGCGGCCAGCTCGGCGAAGATCGCCGCGATGGCGCCCGTCGACTGGCCGTTCATCAGCACGCGCAGCGTGCCGCCAAGCATTCCGGCTTCGCGCAGGTCGTCGAGATCGATGCGCGCGGTGATGCTCACCCGAGCGCCGGCCAGCCCGACGATGACCAGGCTGTCGCGCGGATGGAAGCCGAGTAGGTACGGAATGGCCTCGATCAGGTCGCCTGGGTTACGCACTCGCAGCACGCTGGCCCCGTCGGCGGCGCGGGTCGTGTCGGTCATGCCCCCGACTGTGGCCTGCCGCTTCGTCAGCCGGAACCGCGGCCAGCGATCTGTGGATAAGCGGCGCCGCTGTGGACGGCCGAGGGCGATCCTGTCGTGGATATGTGGTAGGCGCCGGGCTTCAGCGCAAGGCGCCGACCCGCCACGCCGCGGCGGCAGCAGTCAGGTCACGGGCCACCCGGTCGTTGCGTTCCGCGAGCTCACCGCCGACGCCCGGCGAACCCTCACGCCGTCCGACCGCGACAACGCGGAAGAACGCGGCCGCCCGGTCGAGCGCGACCGCGAAGTCGCCACCGTACGCACTGGTCAGAATGGAGTCGGCCAGCCGGGACATGGCCTCGGCATCGGGATGTGACCCGACCCCGGCCACGGCCGCGTCCGGTGTCGCGTACGGCTCGCCGTCACGCCACAGCCGCACGACCTCATCCGGGCAGGATCGGCACCACTGCCGCAACAGATAGAGCACCCACAGCGCGCCGGGCAGGCTGACGGGGTCGCAGTCACGCCACAGCTCGGCCAGTGTGTCGATCCCGACCGTATCGGCGAGGCCGACCAGCCGATCCCGCTCACCGGAAGCGGCGGCGTCCAGCACCGCCTGCGCCGCGGCGGCGGCCGCGGCCTCCGGGCTGCGAAGGGCAGCACCGCCGGCAGCGTCGATCAGCGCCGTCAGGTCTGCATAGCGAGCCGGACGGTGCGGCCGCTCGGACTTCTCAGCCATCTTGGGACCTCCTTTCCGCCTCACAGACGCGCCGCCAGGAACGTCGCTCAGCACCACCCTACGGACCCGTGACGTTCAGCCCGACCAGGTACCGTGAACCTGACGCCGGCCCGACCCATGGCCCCCGGTCCCACATTTGCCGCTGCGAGCGGCCTTGCGCCGAGAGGCGACCTGGCGGGCCGGCGTCAACCACGGCGTCGGCCAATGTGAACGCACCCGAACGGAACGCGCGATGAGGAGCCCATGAGGGGTGACGGCGACGGATGGGTGTATTGCGCGCAGGGGCACCGGCACTGGGGGCGGTTCGGCGCAGCCGGCCTGCTGATCATCGGCGACCAGCACGCGATGCTCCAGCACCGCGCCGAGTGGACGCACGAGGGCGGCACGTGGGCGCTGCCCGGCGGCGCCCGTGACAGCCACGAGGACCCCGTCGCCACAGCTTTGCGGGAGGCGAGCGAGGAAGCCGGCATCGAGCCGTCCGTAGTGAGCCCGCTCGGCTGGTGGCGTGACGACCACGGCGGCTGGTCTTACACCACCATCGTCACGCAGCCTCGTGGCCACATCAGCCCGCGCGCGGCGAATGCCGAGAGCACCGCGATTCGCTGGTGGGCGAGCGCCGAAATCGACCGGCTGCCGCTGCATCGCGGGTTGGCCGGCGCGTGGCCACGGCTGCGCCAGCCACCTGCGCCGCTCCGCCTCGTCGTGGATGCCGCCAATGTCGTCGGCTCCCGGCCCGACGGCTGGTGGCACGACAGGCTCGGCGCCGCACGCCGTCTGCGCGACCAGCTCGGGGCCGTGGCACGCGACGGCCTGGCGGCGCCGTCGCTGCCCCGCGATGTCCACGTCGGTGGACTCGACGCGCTGTTACCGGCGGTGTCGCTCGTCGTCGAGGGCGCGGCCCGGCCGCTCGCGGGCGAGCGCAACGGCGCCGCCTGGTGGGACGCGGCGATCACCACCCACGCTGCCCCGGATGACGGTGACGCCAGCGTCATCGGCCTGGCTCGCAACTCGGTCGCCAGCGGAGAGCAGGCTCTCGTCGTCAGCGCCGATCGCGCACTGCGCCGGCGACTGGACCCCGCAGTCCAGGTCGCCGGGCCCGGCTGGCTCATCGGGCAACTGCCGCTAGCACTGTGCCGACCGTGACCGCTACCCGCCCCGGCGCACTCGTCGAATCCTGGTAGTCCACGATGGCCGCATGCGACTGGACCACCTCTCGTACGCCGCCGGCCCGGAGGGGCTCGCGGCGTGCGTGCAGCGGCTGGGCGCACGCCTCGGCGCGGCGTTCACCGACGGTGGGCTGCATCCGTCGTTCGGGACCCGGAACTTCGTCCTGCCGCTCAAGAACGGCTGCTACATCGAAGCGGTCGAGGTGCTCGATCATCCCGCTGCTGACAACGCACCGTTCGGACAGGCCGTGCGTGCACGCAGCGACGCCGGCGGCGGGTGGCTCGGCTGGGCGGTACGCGTCGACGACATCACCGCGATCGAGTCGCGGCTGGGCCGCCGCGCGGTGCAGGGCCACCGCCGCCGCCCCGACGGCTTCGACCTGCGGTGGAAGCAGATCGGCATCAAGGACCTGGTGGTCGATCCGCAGCGCCCGTTCTTCGTGCAGTGGCAGACCGACCTGCGGCACCACCCGTCGGCCGGTGGCTCGCGGGTCAACTTGAGGAGCTTGGAGTTCGCCGGCGACGAGTTCACTGTCGACCAGTACCTGGGCGTCACCTCGACACAGCCGCTGGACGGTGTCGAGGTGCTGTGGGAGTCGCCGTCCGATGACGAGACCGGTGTCGTCGCGGCTGTCTTCGACACACCGGGCGGGTTGGTACGACTGGATTGATCAGCCGGTCGCCGACTCCGCGACCGACACGGCGACGGTCGGCTGCGGCGTGCGCTGCCGCCGCCGGGCAGCGAGCACTGATCCTGCGAGGATCAGCGGGAAGCCCACTGCCATTCCCGCCGTGAATCGCTCGCCAAGCAGCGCCACGCCGAGCAGCACCGCGACCGCGGGATTGACGTAAGTGATCACCGTCGCGCGAGCCGGGCCGATGTCGGCGATCAGCGCAAAGAACACCACGAACCCGAGCGCCGTGCAGATCGATGCGAGCCCCAGCACCGACCACCCGACGTTCGCCGGGAGGCGCCGCGGCGGGTCGAGCACCGCGACGGGCAGGTATGCAATCGCGGTTATCGCCAGCGACAGGACCACGACGCCCATACCCGGTACGTCCGACAGGTGACGGCTGAGAATCGTCGGTCCGACCGCGTAACACACCACCACGACCGCCACCTCGAGAAGGGGGACGGCGTGTACCTCGCCCACGTCGAGACCGAGCAGCGCGACGACGCCGCCGATGCCCAGCAACAGTCCGAGCGCCCGTGACGGGTCCACCGGGTCGTCCGAACGCAAAAGACGAGCCACCCCGACCCCGACGAGCGGAACGGCCGCGATGAGCAGCCCGGTCAAGGAGCTGGACAGTTTCGTCTCCGCATCGGAGAGCAGCAGCCACGGAACGGCCACCTCGATCGCCGTGTAGGCGAGCAGCGCCCTCCACAACGGCAGCACCGGGCGCAGCGTGCCCCGCGAGACCGCGAGCGGCAACAGCAGCAGCGCCCCGAGCGCGGTCCGGGCAAACACCAGCGTGCCCGGCGCCACGTCGCGGACGGCCACGCGGATCATCAGGTAGGGGACGCCCCAGATGACGCACATCGCCGCGAACAGCAGCCAGCTGCGCCGGGACATGCCACCTCCGGATAGACGCGACCTTCTCAACTTAGAGCCAACACAGTTCGGTCACGAGCGAATTCCGGACGCGGCACCTCTGTGAAATGCCGGGCGGCCAGGCATAGTGGGCGGGTGCACAACATCGCGCTGACGTGGCAGCAGGCGGCCCTACTGGCCGCGGCGCTGGTCGTAGCAGCGGTGGTGCTGTCCGCGGCCGACCGGCGACGGCTCGCAGCGCTGGCGCCGTTCGCCCGCGAATCAGGTTATGTAGCCGGGCTGTACGCCTTGTGGCAGCTCGCCGCATCCGCATCGGTGCTCGGCACGTCCGGGGCGTACGCCCGGGGCCGCTGGATCGAGCACGTCGAACGCGAGTGGTATCTGCCGAGCGAGCTCGACGCGCAGCGGCTGATCACGCCGCACCCGCTGCTCACCGAGGCCTGCAACCTTTATTACGCAACGATGCACTTCGCCGGGCTCGGCGCGTTGCTCGTGTGGTTGTTCGTCCGCCATCGCGACCGGTACCCCGCCGTACGCACCACGATCGTGCTGCTGACGGCGTCCTGCCTGCTGGTGCAGTTCCTGCCGGTCGCGCCGCCCCGCCTGCTGCCGGACCTCGGCTATGTCGACACCGCCGAGCAGTACGGCCAGTCGGTGTACACAGCGCTTTCGGCGGTGGGACCCGACCAGCTCTCGGCGATGCCGTCCGTTCACGTCGGCTGGGCGGTACTGATCGCGCTCGTCGTGGTGCGGATCAGCCCGAGCCCGTGGCGCTGGCTGGTCTTGCTGCACCCGGCGATCACGATCTTCGTCGTGGCCGCGACAGCGAACCACTTCTGGCTCGACGGCGTCGTCGCCGTGGCGTTGCTGGGACTCTCGCTGGCCATGCAGTGGGCAGGGCGGCGGGCGGTCGTGGCGCTTCGGCGTCCTGTCGTACCGGTCGCGATACCCGAGCCGGATGCGGTGGGTATCCCCGACTGACGCGCCGGGAACCGTATCCTGCGCGTATGGACGGCGCTACGGGACTCGGCCAAGGCGTCCCGCATCCGGCGACGCCGATGCGGGTGCCGATCGGTGACTACGGCTTTCTCTCCGACGGCGAGTCGGTGGCGCTGGTCGCACCGGGCGGATCGGTCGAGTGGATGTGCCTGCCCCGCATGGATTCCCCCAGCGTGTTCGGCTCGATCCTGGGC
>JBKPQY010000253.1:0-9929 GCA_046734315.1 Actinomycetota bacterium
ACGAGCAGACCCCACAGCCCGTCGATGGCCAGCGGCTTGCCGCTCGTGCCGCGCAGTGTGCCGAGGACCTCGCCCGTGTTCGGGTCGACCGCGTGGATGCGCCCGTCGCCGAAGTTGCCGATCAGCAGGTCATTGGCGAACTGCCCGAACGTCGCCGGTGCGATCGTCATGCCCCACGGCGAGTTGAGCACGCTGTGGGTGACCAACCTGCGCACGAACCCGCCGTCGGTCGTGTACACATCGACGAATCCGTGCGCCGGACCGGCGACGTCGTCGTGCGCATCCTCGTCCTGCAGGGCGTAGCTGACCAACACCTGCCCGCCGATCACGGCCACGTTGAACGGCGCGTAGCCCGCCGGCAGCGACCCGTCGTGGAACATCCCGGTGTCAGGCTGCAGCGCAAATGACCCGTCGAACACGTCGATGCGGTTGTCGTGGAAGTTCGCCGCGAGCAGCATCGGACCCGACGAGCTGGGGTCGAGCGCGAGTCCCTTGTACACGGCGCCGTCGGTGTGGCCCACCGCGACGGCCGCGGTGCCGCCGTTCCAGGCCGACAGATCGCCGTCCTCACCAGCGAAAATGAATGCGGCCGGCCTGCCCGTGCCCGGCACCGTGAACGCGGTCGTGTTGTTGAACACCTGCCCGGTCGGGGCACCGCCCGGGATGCTCACCACCAGCGGCACGATCGAGACAGGCGAGCCCGGAACGTCGCCGCGATACAGCGTCGATACATCAGCGCCGTTGTCCGAAACCCAGACCCCCCCACCGCCGCCGCGATGACGCCTCGCTTCATGACCATGACAAGCCTCCTCGAGATTGTGAGCCTGCACCGACACGGCACAGCCGCGACGCTCACGGGACGGGCCGGCGTCGGTTCAACGCTTACGGCGTGTCGGCGGCGGGATCGCACGAGCGGCCGCCGGCGTGAGGTGGAGCGACGGCGCGTCGACGTGCGGCGCCGGCTGATCGACTGGCTCGGCCCTGCTCGGCAAGGAAGTGCTGATGCCGAGAAGCTTCGGCGAGTTCGACCTGGCGTGGCGGTCGAGCGCGACCGCGTACGCATCCGCTTCGACGTGAGCGCCCCTGATGGGTGTCAGTTGGGGCCCGCGTACCAACAGCGGGAGAGTACCCCGCATCGGTGGAACCGCCTACTGCGCGAAGAATCTGCCCGACCCACCGACGGCGGTCTACCCGGTTCAACACCCGCTCCCTGCGTCGCTACCGCGTGCTCAGATCGTCCACAGTGGACAGTCAGCTGCGACCCCGACCGCCGCGCACGTGCACCGGGCCATCTAGCCCGTCGGCTTCGGCGGTGCACATGGGGATCAGGCCGGCGGCCGGCATCAGAAACACGTGCTGGGCCAGGCAGCGCAAGCTGACGTGCTCGATCGCGCCGTCCGTACTGGAAAGGTGCGTCCGCCAAACTATCTCGGCAGGCTGGCCACAGCTGGGGCAGCACACGATGTCCATGAGTCCCTCCCTCGCCAGCACGGTGTGGCCGTACCGTTGACAGGAGGGATGCCCCGCGCGCCTGATACACGCCGCGCGGGCATGTGCGCCTCGGTGCACCCGAGGTTGCGAGGCAATGTCACCCGGGACGGACGATCCGCATGGGACGCGCGTCGTGATGAGGTCAGGCGTGGTCTTCTACACCGTCATCTTTGCTTGCCTCGCCGTCCTGCTCGTCGTCGGAGGCTTGACCGTCGTCGCGCGGAACCGCCGGACGCTCGAGGCCGACAAAAAGGAGGAGGCCGCCCCCGGACATGCGCGCCGCCAGCAGCGCAAAACGGCGCGCTCGCAGTCCCGCAAAGACCGGCGGAAGCGGCGCTGACGGCAGGCGCGTGGCGGACACTGGACATCTGGCTGATTTCACCACGCAACCGGGCGGCTAAGGTCAGGCGCGAGTCTGGGCGGCCGCGAGTCCGAAGCGGTCGATTACGCGATCTGGGGGCAGAATGATCAAGAAGCTGGAAGATCTGCCGGATGGCGTCATCGGGTTCGAAGTCGCCGGAAAGATACAGGCCGAGGAATATCGCGACGTGGTCCTTCCCGCGCTGGAAGAGGCTGCCCGGGCCGGCGAGGTCAGATTCGTGATCGTGATACCCGAGTTTCACGGTATGACGTCCGGAGCGCTCTGGCAGGATCTCAAGGTGGGAATCGAGCACTTCCGGGCCTGGAAGCGCATAGCGCTGGTGACGGACATCCAATGGATGCACCACATGACCACCGTTTTCGGCTGGATGACACCGGGCGAGGTGAAGACCTTCTCTGCCGAAGACCGCGACGAGGCGATTGCCTGGGCGGCAGCCTGAGGCCGACGGTTTGCTACCTGCTGTGCCCCCGTTGATGTCCGGACGCTGAGGGGGGTCGGCTCAGCGAGTCGCGGTTTCCGCCCCGTCCCACTCACAGCCGCTGCGATGGCCCTCGCTGATCACGGCCCCGCACTCGGGGCATACCAGGTGGGCCCAGCAGGCGGGCTCACCAGCCTGCTCCGAGCCCACGGACCCGCTGCCTAGCCGCCTGTTGTCGGCCGTCGCCGACGGATGACCGGCGGGCGCCTCGCACCCCGGTGGATCCTGCTCGCTCACGCCGTGCTTCTAACCACGTCCGAGCCCATTGTGCCGACGCCGCGGCGATCCCTTGGCACTGACGCTCAGCTGGTCGACTCGAGTTTCATGGTGAGCTTGACGGCCCGCACCGAGGACATTCCGGCGGCGTACAGGGCGGTGCCGATCGCCAGCAGCACGAAACCGAGCACGTGTAGGTGCGGCAGCCCCAAGAGGATCAGGCCTACCCGGTCCAGGACGAAGCCGGGCGTCATCGCCACCGCGCTCAACGCGCCGCTGACCGTCCAGCGCCCGATGGTCTCCCTGGGTGGCAGCTTGCGCTTCCTGACCCCGAGGATGCGTGCCGGGACGGCGACGAAGCTGATCAGCATCAGGCCGTACAGTGCACCGATAGCGATCAGGTACACCCAGGCACGGTCGATCCGGGGAATTCCCACCGCGCCGACGGCCAAGACGAGTCCCATCACAATCCCGGCGTACAGAATCCACACTCGGTACGGCCTGGCGCGCCGGGCCGCATCCGCGATCCGCGGCGGAGCATCACCGATGGCAAACGCGAACACGGTGTTGCACCAGAACGATGCGACGCTGGCGACTACCGAGACGACGACAAGCAGCACCAGACCGCCGACAGCGAGCTGCCGGAACGGCTCACCCCGCAGCGTGTGCTGCTTGAGGTCCCACATCACCAGCCACACCCACGCGGCCGGCACGAGTTCGATCAGCGACAGGCGCCAGTTCAGGATCAACAGCTTGATGCCGCGCACAAGCAGGACGAGGGCGCCGGCCGCCCAGGCCAGCGGCGCCAAATAGCGCCTGGACTCGCCCAGGCGCCGCGCCGTTGCCTCGATCTCGGTCGGATCTGCGTCTGCTACCGCCCGGGCAAGCTCGACAAGCCTGCGAAGCCTCCCGGCGGACTGCGCCTCCTCATCCGCCGAACCGGTGTCCGTCACGGTTGGGAGCGCTGCCAGGTGCTGGTCGGCGTCGCCGGGTGGCTGGCTCATCTCACGATCGATTCCGGGCCACGGGCTGCACCGCGACGTTCGGGATTGCGGCGGCGTTCATGTCCGCATCTCCTTCACACGTCGCGCTGCAAGCGACAGGCGCCGTCTCGAACAGGCCAGGGGCAACGTTGTCGCCCAGCACACGAACTACTGATGGATTCGCCTGACGCCTCCGCATCCACAAGGGATCCTAAGCCGTGCGCATCGCAGCGGGTACCACTCGGAGGGCGAGTTGAACGGACGATCCGAAGGACCTGTGGTGATTCGGATCATCTGAACACGATGCCGTGAGACGTCCCCTGCAACCGTCGGCCACTGCCTACCTCGTCGTGGCGAGTTTCGCACCGAGCCCGAGGAAGGACGCGGCAAATGCCTTGCGTATGCGGGCAAGAACTCGCGGCTGCTCGATCAGGTGGCGTCGCGCGCCCGCTGCGAATGCGCCGTAGCCGGCGAACACCACGAGCGTCATCGCCATGAACACGCCGCTGAGCTCGAGCATGTTGAGAAGCGGGTGCGGCGCTCGGGCGGGAACGAACTGTGGGAGGAATGCGAAGAAGAACAGGCTCAGCTTCGGGTTGAGCAGGTTGGCGAGAATGGCAGCGGCGATCACGCGGGCCGCGGACCTCTGTGGCTGCTCGGTGATTGCAAGTACGCCGGTGTCCCGCCAGGTTGTCCACGCCATGTATGCCAGGTAGGCGACGCCAAGGATTCGAAATGCCGTGAACGCTTCACCGCTCGCCGTGAGGATCGCGGCGGCACCCGTCACCGCCGCGAGTAGGTGCGGCACGATCCCCAGGGTGCAGCCGAAGGCGGCCACAAGGCTCGAGCGGGCTCCGCGCGACAAGCCGGCGCCGATCGTGATCAGCACTCCGGTGCCCGGGGTTGCCACGATGATCAAGGAGGTCAGCAGGAACGCCCAACCCATGACGCCTCACGCTACCGATCAGAACGGGCTGGTCGGGGTGCCATCGGGGCTTGACATGTCCGGCCTGAGTGGCAAGCTCCGATTACGTGAGATTCCCGAAGTGGCCGTTTGCGCTCCTTGTGGTCGTTGCGCTGGTGCCAGGTGTCCTGTCGCGTTCCGCGGCAGCGGCGCCTCGGTCCCACACTGTCCAGGACGGCTCGGCACGGTTCGAGGTGCTGACGCCGAAACTGATCCGGCTGGAGTATGCGGGAGACGATCACTTCGAGGACCGGCCGACGTTCAACGTCATCAGCCGAGATCTGCCCACTCCGCGGTTCACCACCGACGTGCGGGACGGGTGGCGCGAGATCCGCACGGATCAGTTGCTACTCCGCTACAAGCAGGGCTCCGGGCCCTTCACCCCGGACAACACGACAGTGACGGTTGCCGGCACGACGGCCCGACCGTCCTGGCCGGAGCCGCCGGGGAGCTGCACGTTCGGCGGCGTGTGTCAGGCCGAGGACGGCCGGCTCAGCGGCGGGGAGAGCGTCAACTACGACCACACCGGCTTCACCGGGCGCGGCTTCACCGCCGACTACGGGCAGGTCACTGCGGCGGACACATGGACGCTGACGGGCGCGCCGGGCGGCAACAGCCAATTGCAGGTGCGATACGCCAACGGCGGCACGGTGAACCGCACACTGAGCGTGCAGGCCGACGGCACCACGGTCGGACAGGCCACGCTTCCTCCGACGGGGAACTGGGACAGCTGGTCGGTCGCGACCGTCCCGTTGCCGGCCGGGACCACCACGGTCGGGACGCTCTGCGGGTCCGGCGACGGCTGCAACGTCAACCTCGACAGCATCGCCGTCACGACGCCGGGTGCGCCGTTCCCGTCGGCCGCGCCGGAGCCGCCGGTCACCGAGCCGGGGCAGCTCGGCGGCTGGACCCGCGGGCTCGACTCCTACACGAACCAGGCGGGGACCAACGTCAACGACGTGCAGCTACACCCGGGCATCCTGAACCGGCAGGGCTGGTCGCTGCTGGACGACACGTACACGGCGGTACGGACGTCCGACGGCTGGGCGACCCCGCGGCCGGATCACGATGGAATGCCTTATCAGGACGGCTATTTCTTCGGCTACGGCCATAACTATCAGCAGGCGCTGCACGACCTGCGGGCCATCACCGGGCCAGCCGACATGCTGCCCGAGTGGGCGTTCGGGGTCTGGTTCTCCCGCTACTTCGCGTACACGACGTCCGACTACGAGAACCAGCTCATTCCCGCGTTCCGCGCCAATGACGTGCCGCTCGACGCGCTCGTCGCCGACACCGACTGGAAGTCGCCGCAGACGTGGGACGGCTGGAACTGGAACCCGGCACTGTTCCCGGATCCGCAGGCGTTCCTGGGCTGGGCAAAACAGCAGGGACTCAACGTCACTCTCAATGTGCACGCCGGCATCGACGCCAGCGATCCGAACTTCGCGCAGGCGCAACAGACCGCGCAAGGCGGCCTGCAGCGGGCGGCGCAGTGCTTCTCGCCGCAGTGCTACCGCTTCGACTGGAGCGACCCCGCACAGGCACAGGCCTGGTTCGACCTACACCATCCGTTCGAGCAGCAGGGCGTGCGGCAGTGGTGGCTGGACTGGTGCTGCACCGACTCGGTGGTTGACCTGCCCGGCCTCACCCCGGACAGCTGGATCAACGAGCAGTACGCCAAGCACACCGACGCCCGCGGGCTACGCGGGTTCGTTCTTGCCCGCGTCGGCTCGTCGTTCGAGGACTACCAGGGCGCGCCGGCATCCGGGCCATGGGGCGAGCACCGCAGTACCGTCCACTTCACCGGCGACACCGACCCGACCTGGGACAGCTTGGCGTTCGAAGCCCAGATGAGCAGTGCCGAAGCCAGCATCGGCCAGCCGTACGTCAGTCACGACATCGGCAGTTTCAAGGGCAGGCACCTGCCCGACGACCTCTACGCGCGCTGGGTGCAGTTCGGCGCGTTCCAGCCGATCCTGCGGCTGCACTCCGACCACGGCGACCGGCTGCCCTGGGACTACGGCGCCGGCCAGCAACCTGCGGCCGACTTCCTGCGCCTGCGCGAGGCGCTGCTGCCTTACACGTACACACTGGCCTCGCAGGCGACCCAGACCGGATTGCCGATCACCCGGCCGCTGTACCTGGACTATCCCGACCAGGACGCCGCCTACACGCACCCGACCGAATACCTATACGGCCCCGACGTGCTCGTCGCGCCGGTCACCAGCCCCGGCCGGGTAGCAACACAGACGGTATGGTTCCCGCCCGGGCACTGGACGGACTACTTCACGGGCGCCAGCTACGTCGGCCCGTCTACAGCCACGCTGTGGGTGCCGCTATCCCGGATGCCGGTGTTCGTCAAGGACGGCGGCATCATCCCCGAACAGCCCGGCACCAGCCACGCCGGCGGCCCCACCAGCGAGCCGTTCACCCTGAAAGTCTTCGCCGGCGCTGACGGCGACTTCAGCCTGTACAGCGACGCCGGCGAGGGCCTCGGCTACCAGAAGGGCCAGTCCAGCACGACACAGCTGAGCTACCGCAGCAACAACCGGCTCTCCTCGCTGCGCATCGGCGCTGCTGACGGCAGCTACCCCGGCGCCCCGTCCGGCCGCGAATATCAACTCGACCTTGTCGACACTTCGAAGCCGCAAGGGGTGCTCCTCAACGGGCAACCGCTGTCGGCGGGCGCCTGGTCGTACGACCCGGCGACAGCGACGCTCCGCGTTCGCACGGGCAATCTGCCGACCGACCGCGCGGCCACGATCACGCAGATCGGTGGCCAGCCGGTGCAGCGCGCCCAGTCTGCGGCGGTCGCACTCACGCTCGACCCGTCCACGCCGACGACCCTCGACGCCGGTGCCAGCACGCAGGTGACCGGCACCATCAGCAACGCCGGACCCGGCGCGATCACCGGGGTGCACGCGACGCTCTCCGCACCTCAGGGCTGGACGGTCAGCCCGGCCGGCCCAACCGCAGTCGCCGACGTCCCGGCCGGCGCGTCGGCCGACGTCACCTGGAATGTCACCTCGAGCCAGCAGGGCACCGCCGCCCTGAAGGCGAGCGTGACCTATACCAGCGCCTCGAACGGCAGCCCCGGCCAGGAGGTCACCAGTCAGGGGCCACCCGCACTGGTACCGCCCGTGATCGCGTCCCTCTCGCCGACCAGCGCCGCCGCGGGGCAGCAGGTGACGATTCACGGGTCCAATTTCGGCGCCACCCAGGGATCGAGTTACGTGTTCTTCGTAGACGGCGGTACCAGCTGGGGCGCCCCGTTCGACGGCGCCACCTTCCAGGTCAATAGCTGGAGTGATACCGCGATCACGTTCACCGTTCCGACACCGAGCGGCCCGAACGGCATCTGGCACGTCACACCCGGGGACACCGCCACCGTCCAGGTCACGACTCCCGGCGGCTCGTCCGCCTCGGTGCCACTCGCCATCACGGGCTGAGACTTCTGCGCTTGTCATGTGACCGAAACCTGGCCGGCAGATACTGCCGACGTGACCGTACAGATCGATCGCGCCGACTTTCGGGAGCCTGGCCTGGAGCGCTTCCTCCAAGCGCACCTCGATGACCTCACAACGACCGCGCCCGCCGAGAGCCAGCACGCATTGGACCTCGACGCCCTGAGGCGTCCGAGCGTTCGGCTGTGGGTCGCTCGCGAGGGTGCCGAAATCGTCGGTACTGCGGCGCTGGCGGCCATGGAGTCTCGCCACGAGGAGCTGAAGAGCATGCGCACGCACCCCGCACGGCGCGGCGGGGGCATCGCCTCCCGTCTGCTCGGTCATCTGCTCGCTGATGCCCGGTCACGAGATATACGGCGCGTATCACTGGAGACCGGCAGTATGGACTTCTTCGCGCCCGCACGAGCCTTTTACGGCAAAGTGGGCTTCGTCCGATGTCCGCCGTTCGGCGCCTACACGAACGACCCGAACAGCGTCTACATGACGCTCGCGCTCTGACTGCCGCGGCGACGTTACGGCATGTACCCCGCCGGCCTGCCGAACTGCTTCTTCCACGTCTCGAAGTCCCACGCACCGAGGAACTCGTCAGTCGCGACCGCACCCTTGTGGTAGAGCTCCTGCTTCGTGGCTTCGCTCAACTTGAAGTCGGTGGAGCTGACCCCGGAGGTGTCGACGAACACCGTGCGCGCGCAGACCGAATCTTGGTCCACGTAGAGCTGGTCGTGTGCGCTGCACATGGTGGAGATCAGGGCCTTGCCGAGTGAGAGTGGGTCGTCGCTGACGTTCCAGCCGTCTTGCTGCAACGTCAGGCGCGCCGAGAGCTTGACCCCGATGGTGGCGTGGTCGGTGTCGTCGTCGAAGAGCGTGATCGGGAAGTTGGACAGCATGCCGCCGTCGGTGAGGACAAGCTTGTCGTGTCCGTCGGCGAGGTCCTTGCGAACCGGGAGGTGCCACGGCCGGAAGAAGAATGGGATCGACGCGGACGCGCGCACGGCGTCGGCGACCGGCATGGTGTCCGGGTCCTTGCCGAGAAGGGTCAGATAGTCCCATGGCAGACGTAGCATCCGCCCGCGGGAGATGTCCGAGACGATGACGACCAGCCGATACCGCTGTTCGACAGGGGTGTTCTCGTCGGCGCCGTCGCATCGCAGGTCCCCCCAGGTGTGTACGCCGCCCTTCGCGAGCGTCGCGGTGATCCACTTGTGCAAAGCCTCGCCCTTGTAGATGCCTTCGTGGAAGAGGACTTGCTGGCCCTGGCCGACGCGCCCGAGATGGCGTAGGAACCCACCGCCCTGGTCTTCGAACGTGGCGAAGTTCGTGCTGACCATGATCGACTCAAGCTGGCCGGTCAGCCCGGCGGCCACGAACGACGCGACGATCGCCCCGGCAGATGTGCCGGCGATGCGGTGGAATTCGAACTGATTGCCGAGAGCGGTCACCGCGCCCGCGAGCCCGGCACCCTTGACGCCTCCACCTTCCAGGACCAGATCTGCAGTATCCACGATTCCCCCTCGTCCGGTTTGCGGTGTGTGGAACACGCACCAGTTCGCGGATGAGGAATACTCGCGCCGGCACTCTGATACAAGACGCCTTGCCGAAAGGGATTTCCGAAAAGTCATAGATCAGACGCAATACGGCGGCGGGTCTACACGAAAGGGCAGTCGAATTGCCTCGTGGGCCATTGGGTAAACGATGTGCGGTCGAGTAATGTCAGCCGTTCGCGGGCCGGCGGGGGGCCGGTACGGGGCGCGCCGGGGGCGTTGATGACGGTTTCTCCTGTAGATCCAGGCAATAGTGCGCCAATCGCGCTGGCTGGCCGGATCGTCACTATGGACAGTGTGCGCACTGTCGTCGACGACGGTGTTATCTACGCGCGCAACGGATCGATTACCGACATCTTGCCAAGCGGTGCGCCGATACCACCCGGTTATGAGAATGTTCGGCGAATTTC
>JBKPQY010000254.1:0-7197 GCA_046734315.1 Actinomycetota bacterium
CAACCCTGGTCGCCGACTTCCTCGCCACGACGACGCCGGCGGTAGCTCGCTAGAGTTCGCACGATCGGGGCGGTAGCTCAGCCGGTCAGAGCAGGGGACTCATAATCCCTGGGTCGTGGGTTCGAGTCCCACCCGCCCCACAAATGTCGTGCGTTACTTCGGTTGATGGGTGGCCGATGCCTCTAGAGAACCCAGGGCGCAGTTTCGGGGTACCGCCGCGCGGTATCACGGTGATGAGCCTCATCACCCGGCCGCCGTGGGGGACTATGTGTGCGTGGAAGGAGAGGTTGAGGGCGACAGTAGTTCGACGCGGTCGCGGCCCCGGAGCGTCGGCACCTCCATCAGGCATTGGGCCGGCTACGGCTGGTTCATGTCGTTCGGCACATTCCTACCGCTCGTGGTGTTTCTGGGCAGCTACCTGGTGCACCTGACCCTCATCGGCGCGCCGATCGCGAGGTCAGCAAACGGCTTCGGGATCTGGCTCTCCACCTTCGGTCAGGAGCCGCCGGGCAAGGACAAACTTGAAGAGCGCCAGGCTGACGGAGACAAGAAATCGATCGTCGAACGCATAAGGCCGTACTCTCCGCCTGGCATCATCGAGCGGCGCGGCCGTCCGTTCTCGCTTTGGCAACGAGCACTCTGGTTCATATTCGTGGGCTGGTGGCTTGGCGCCCTCTGGGTCGTTCTCTCGTGGAGCGTCCTCCTCATGCCCTACCCGTTTCTCGATACCGTCAGGTCCCTCCTCGATGAACTGCCCAGCGTGATGACGCTCGCCGTGCCAGAGCCTGCGAACCGCCGCGACAGCGGTAGCGCAGCCGGTGAGGTTCGGCGAGCTACCTCGGGCGGCCGCTGAAGTTCAGGTTAAGCCGCGGGCGAGGTGGAGGTTGCCGGTGGGGATGTCCGCGTCGGCGGCCTTGCTGCGGATCAGGACGCCGGCGGTGCGGACGGTGATCATGGTGAGGACCATCAGCACGAACGCCGCGGCGTAGGTGGCGGCGGGCACGTGGTGGGCGCGGGAGAAGGCGTCGATCGGACCGGCGAACCAGCGGGTGGAGCCGTAGGCGAAGCCGAGGCGCAGGGCGAGCGCGGCGATCCAGGTAGTGGCGTAGGGCCAACCGGCGGTGGTGGTCAGGCGCCCGTAGGCAGGTCGCGTAGGTAGTTGGCGCCGACGCCGGCAACGATCGCGACCGGCAGAACCAGGCGCTTGAAGTCGGGACGGCGGGTGCCGAGCTGCGTGGTGAGGATGGCGACGAACAGGCCGGTGTAGAGCAGGTAGTCGCTGGTGGGACTCCTGGGGTGGCGGCTAGCGGTTACATCTGAAAAAATGCATCTCTACAGATAATCTGTCAAGATGTATTCTCGAGAGATGGAGATGCAGGTGGCCCGCTTCGCCGACCGCGGTGTGCTTGCGCGAGTGGGGCGTGGACAACGGCTGTGAGCAGACGCGGCACCCGTCTGCTCAGGCGTAGCGGCGAGTAGACGTTCAGATCGCCGCGGACCTTCGGTCGCCGCTCGGCACACCTGAGGAGCCAATCCGGCACGAGAGTGCGTCTTGGCGCCGACGGTCGCCGACTGTGGCTCGCTGACGCCGCTGCACGCATGCCTGACGTGGGACCGTGTCATTGACTGGTCGGCGCGTTTGTAATAGACCTCTCAGGAGAGGCTCGACCTGGGCATAAGCGGCAGTGTCGTTACATGTCCGGCGGGGGCGGCCCCGTCAGGTTTCGAGGTTCAGTATCGAGGTTGATCGTTATCGGCGGTGCTCGCCGGCTAGGCCGGCGGAGACGGGCAGCCGGGCGGTGCCTGGCGGTCCGGATATCGCACACCCGTGCGCGGCGATCACGCCCTGGCAGATGGCGATGTCGATCACGTGCACCCCCGTGTGCCGCGTTCTGCTCGGGCGTTGCTTCGCGCGGTGGCTGCTCAGCGTCACGAGCGCGACGGTAGAGCCGGCCGTTGACGGGACTCGATCACGGCAGCGGAGCACGTCGACCTAACGCGTTGCACCTCATCGACTCACAGTCACCAGGAGGACAAGCATGTCTGTTCACATGTTCACGGCCCGGCCGCAAGCGCGGCTTCGGCTTCCGCAACGGCAGGGGCCGGCGCTCGCCGTATTCGCCGCAGTGCTGACCGCGGTGTTCGCGCTGGCGGCGCCGGCGCAGGCCGCGCAGCCCGGCGTCACCCAGATCAGTTCCGACCCTTACACCGCGGCCAACGCGCCCAGAGGACAACATGCCACCGAGGTCGAACCCGACACCTTTGCCTGGGGTTCGACGATCGTGAGCACGTACCAGGTCGGCCGGGTGTTCAACGGCGGTGCCACCGACATCGGCTTTTCGAGGAGTAGCAACGGCGGGGTCTCGTGGACGCACGGTTTCCTGCCCGGCACGAGTCAGGAAGCAATGCAGCCCGGCCCGTTCTTCTCAGTCAGTGACCCGTCGGTCGCCTACGACGCCCGCGACGGAGTGTGGATCATCTCGTGGCTGGGCGCGCACTTCTCCGGCGGCGGCGTCGTGGATGTAATGGTCAGCCGCTCTAGAGACGGCGGGCAGACCTGGGGTGACCCGGTGACCGTTGCCGCGACCGGTGTGTTCTACGACAAGAACTGGTCCGCGTGCGACAACTCACCGACCAGCCAGTTCTACGGACACTGCTACACGGAGTTCGACAACGCCAGCGCCGGTGACCTCGAGCTGACGTCGACCTCCGCCGACGGTGGCCTCACCTGGGGACCGCCCACGCAGACCGCCGACCACATCCACGGTTTGGGTGGCCAGCCGGTGGTTCAGCCCAACGGTCGCGTCATCGTCCCGTTCGAGGGACTCAGCGGAGCCAGCGGCATCCGGTCCTTCAGCTCCGTCGACGGCGGCGCCACCTGGAACGCCTCGGTACAGATCTCCACCCGCACGTCGCACGGCGTGCCCGGCGTGCGCACCTCACCGCTGCCGTCGGCCGAGATCAACCGCGACGGAACCGTCTATGTCGTCTGGCAGGACCGTCGCTTCGAACCCGGCGGCACCGCCAACGACATCATCATGAGCACCTCGACAGACGGCACCACCTGGTCACCGGTCATCCGCATCCCACTGGACCCGATCGGCAGCAACATCGACCACTTCATCCCCGGCCTGGCCGTCGACCGCATGTCCGCGGGATCGCAGACCCTGCTCGGGCTGACCTACTACTCCGAGCAGCCTTCCGGCTGCGTAGGCCTCACGTGCACTATCCAGGCCAACTTCTCCTCGTCCCTCGACAACGGGCAGACGTGGAGTCGCCCGCAGATGCTCAGCGAACCCATGCAGCTGGCTTGGATCGCACCAACCACCCAGGGCGCGATGGTCGGCGACTACATCTCCACCTCCTTCCTCGCCGGCCAGCAAAGCGTCATCGGCGCGATCGCCGTCGGCTTCCCACCGCCAGCCTCCACCGCATTCAACGAACCGATGTTCGCCGCCCTGCAGAAGGTCCGACCGGGCGTGAACCCCGTAAGCCTCGACCCGGTCCAAGTGACCGCCTTCGACGGCGATGACGGCACAGTCACCGACGACTGACGGACCCGTCACGCGGAGCGGACGGCCGCTGGGCGGTCGCCCGCTCCGCATCCACGACCCGGCAGCAGGTCAAGCGGGCGGCCATCGCCGCGAGGTGCGTTAGCGCCTAACGGAAGACCGCCAGCCAGATGGCAACGTAGTGACAGAGCGCGGCCAGCAGCGTGCAAGCGTGGAAAACCTCATGCGAGCCGAAGGTGCCCGGCCATGGGTTGGGCCGCTTCATGGCGTAGACGAGCGCGCCGAGGGTGTAGACGACCCCGCCGGCGGCGATGAGCACGAACGCGGTCACCCCGCCGTTGCGCAGCAGGTCGGGGAAGACGAAGACCGCCACCCAGCCGACCGCGATGTAGCAGGGCACCGCCAGCCACTGCGGCGCGTGCGGCCATGCCGTCTGCAAGACCGCGCCGGACAGCGCACCTGTCCAGACCGTGGCAAGTATCGCGAGCGCAGCGGTGCGGGGCAGGGTCAGGGCCGCGATGGGTGTGTAGGTCCCGGCGATGAATACGAAGATCATTGAGTGGTCGAGGCGCTTCATGATCGCTCGGCCGCGCGGCCCCCAGTTCAATCGGTGGTAGAGCGCGGACGTGCCGAACAGCAGCGTCACCGTGGCCGCGTAAATGCCCGTCGTGGCGCCCGCTGACCCGCCGCGCACGGCTGTTGCGACCGCGACGAGCACGGCTCCGGTGGCGATCGAGGTCGCTGCCGCGTAGGCGTGGAGCCAGCCGCGCAGCCGCGGCTTCAGCTCGGCGACCGCGGTGCCGAGCGCCGCTGCTGCAGACGCGCCGATCGCCCCCGGGGTCGTCACCCCGAGCAGGTTACCGAAGCGTAGGTTCGCCTGGCCGCTGGGGCCGTAGGACCTGGACGAACACCGTTCGATTGCCGATGGACTCTTACCGCTCGGGACCTTCGCCCGTACTTGTGAGTGACGCTCGCAGCATACGGTACGGGGTATGTGAGGGGAGTTGGCGATGCGCAACAAGGTGCTCGTGCTGGGGTCGAATTTTGGTGGGTTGACGGCTGCGCTCGCAGTAAAGCGGGAGCTGCACGGCGATGTGAACGTCCGTGTGCTGTCGCCCAGTGACCGATTCGTATTCAACCCGAGCCTGATCTGGCTCCCCTTCGGCAACCGCAAGCCTGAGGACATCACGTTCGATGTCGGCCCGACGTTCGAGGCGCACGGCATCGACTTTGTGCACTCGGCTGCGGTGGAGATCGACACCGACGGCAAGCGCGTCCGCGCTGCGACCGGCGCCTGGTACGACTACGACTACCTGGTCGTGGCCACCGGTTACCGCAACAAGATGGACGCGTTCGCCGGGCTCGCCGACAACGCGGTCACGATCACCACGCTGGAGGACGCGGTCCGGGCCGGTGAGCGGTGGCGCACGTTCCTGGACGATCCCGGCGATGTCATCGTGGCCGCGTCGCAGGGCGCCGGCTGTTTCGGGGCCGCCTACGAGTTCCTGTTCAACACCTCATACCGGCTACGAAAGGCAGGGCTCAAGTCAGAGGTCAAGTTGACCTACGTTACGGCGGAGCCGTTCCTGGGTCACTTCGGCATCGGCGGGCTGCCACACGGCGAATCCCTGCTCGGCATGTTCCTGCGCCGTCAGAACATCAACGCCCACCTCGGAGCGTCGATCGCCCATGTCGCCGAGGACGCGATGGTACTCACCGACGGCACGGAGATCCCGTCGTCCTACTCAATGGTGGTCCCACCGTTCGTCGGACAGGAAGTGGTCCGTACCGCGACCGGCCTCGCGGCCGACGAGAAGGGATACCTTCCGGTCCGGCCGACCTACCAGAGCGAGAAACACGACGACGTGTATGTCGTCGGTATCGCGGCAGCCGTCGACGTGCCTTGGCAGACGGCGGTTCCAGTCGGCATCCCCAAGACCGGCTACCCGACAGAGGTCCAGGCGCACACCGCCGCAAAGAACATCGCCGCACAGATCCGCGGGCAAACACCCGAGCACACCAAGGCCTTCGGCGACATCCCGGCCGTGTGCGTCATGGACGCCGGCAACAACGGAGTCATCATCCTGGCCGACAAAATGCTGCCACCACGTAAGCACGGCGTGCTCATCCCGGGACCGCAGGCACACCTGATGAAGCTCGGTTTCGAGAAGTACTTCCTCTGGAAAGCTCGCCACGGCTACGTCCAGTTGCCCTGAACCGGTCGGCTGTCATGCGTGCGGGACGCACGGATACCCCGCTGCTACGGCGTATCCGCGACTCGGTGATCGGCGAGGACCAGGTGATGCACGGCCCGTACGGCCCTCGCCGCGTGACCTACGCCGACTACACCGCCTCGGGCAGGGCTGTCTCGTTCATCGAAGACTTCATCCGCGACGAGGTGCTGCCGCGGTATGCCAACACGCACACCGAATCCAGCGGAACCGGGCTGCAGACGACGCGGTTGCGCGAGGACACTCGCGCCATCATTCACCGTGCGGTCGGCGCAGACGACGACTACGCCGTCATCTTCGCCGGGTCCGGTTGCACCGGCGCGATCGACAAGCTGATCGGCATCCTCGGCATCCGCATCCCGTCGCAACTGGAGGACCGCTACCGGCTGAGTGACATGGTGCCGCCCGATGAGCGGCCGGTTGTGTTCATCGGCCCGTTCGAGCATCACTCCAACGAGCTGCCCTGGCGCGAGTCGATCGCTGAGGTGGTCGTCATTCCTCAGGATGTGGACGGCCACATCGACCTCGCCGCGCTCGAGCGTGAGCTCATCCGGCACGCTTCCCGGCCGTTGAAAATCGCGTCGTTCTCAGCGGCCAGCAACGTCACCGGAATCCTCAGCGACACCGCCCGGATCGCGTCGCTGCTGCACGCGCACGATGCGCTTTCGTTCTGGGACTTTGCGGCCGCCGGGCCGTACGTCGAGCTGCGCGTGACCGCCACGGCCGACGCCCCGGCCGCATACAAGGATGCGATTTTCCTCAGCCCCCACAAATTCATTGGCGGCCCGAGCACCCCTGGCGTGCTCGTGGTGCGGCGCGAACTGCTGCGCAACCGTGTGCCTGACGTTCCGGGCGGCGGCACCGTCGAATACGTCAACCCCGCAGAGCACCGGTATCTGAACGACCCGATCCAACGGGAGGAAGGCGGCACACCGGCGATCGTCGAGGCGATCCGCGCCGGGCTGGTCTTCCAGCTCAAGCAGGCCGTTGGCGTCGAGGTCATCCGGGCGCAGGAGGAGACATTCCTACGACGCGCGATCACGGCATGGCGCGCAGAGCCTGCCATCGAAGTGCTCGGCAATTGCGACGCGGAACGGCTGTCGATCGTCTCGTTCCTGGTGCGGGCGCCCAGCGGCCGGTACCTGCACCACAACTTCATCGTCGCGGTGCTCAACGACCTGTTCGGCTTCCAGGCACGCGGCGGCTGCTCATGCGCCGGACCCTACGGCCACCGGCTGCTCGGCATCGACCTGAACCGGTCGCACCAGTTCGCACGGCAGATCGCCGTCGGCTGCGAGGGCATCAAACCCGGCGGTCCGGGTGAATCTCAACTACTTCATCTCCGAGACGGTGGTCAACTACATCATCGCGGCCGTCGTCTTCGTCGCCCGTCACGGCTGGCGGCTGCTCGGCGACTACCGCTTCGACCCGGCCAGCGGTCTGTGGCGGCATCG
>JBKPQY010000255.1:0-21986 GCA_046734315.1 Actinomycetota bacterium
AGCGCCTCGCCCTCGACGTCCTCGGCGATCACGACGAGTGGCTTGCCCTCTGCGGTGACCTTCTCCAGCAACGGCAGCAGGTCGGCGATGACGGAGATCTTCTCCGTGGTGATCAGCAGGTACGGGTCGTCGAGCACTGTCTCGCCCGACTCGAGGTCGGAGATGAAGTACGGCGAGATGTAGCCCTTGTCGAACTGCATCCCCTCGGTGAACTCGAGCTCCGTAGTGAGGGTCTGCGATTCCTCAACGGTGATCACGCCGTCGTTGCCGACCTTCGTGAACGCCTCCCCGATCAGCTTGCCGATCGCGGGGTCCTGCGCGGAGATCGTCGCGACGCGGGCGATCTCCTCCTCACCGTGCACGGGCGTAGCGGCCTTGTCCAGCGCCTCCGTCACCGCAGACACGGCGGCGTCGATGCCGCGCTTCAGACCGGTCGGGTTGGCCCCGGCGGCGACGTTCCTGAGCCCGGTACGGACCATCGCCTGGGCCAGCACGGTAGCGGTTGTGGTGCCGTCGCCGGCCACGTCGTTCGTCTTGGTGGCGACGGACTTGGCCAGCTGCGCGCCGAGGTTCTCGTACGGATCGTCCAGCTCGATCTCACGGGCGATCGTCACCCCGTCGTTGGTGATCACGGGCGGGCCGAATGACTTGTCGAGTACGACATTGCGACCGCGCGGACCGATCGTTACCTTCACCGCGTCGGCAAGCTTGTCGACGCCGCGTTCCAGCGCGCGCCGGGCGTCCTCGTCGAAGCTGAGGATCTTCGCCATGGAGTTCCTTCCTATCGTGTGCGCGGTTGACAACGCCCCGGACACGCGTCAGCGCGCCGGGGCGTGTCGAGACGCTCTACTTCTCGATGATCGCCAGGACGTCGCGGGCCGACAGGACCAGGTACTCCTCGCCGGCGTACTTGACCTCGGTGCCGCCGTACTTGCTGTACAGCACGGTGTCGCCGACCTTGACGTCGAGCGGGACGCGATTGCCGTTGTCGTCGAAGCGGCCTGGGCCCACCGCGAGGACGGTGCCCTCCTGCGGCTTCTCCTTGGCGGTGTCCGGGATGACGATGCCGGAGGCGGTCGTCGTCTCGGCCTCGTTGGCCTGGACGACGAGACGGTCCTCGAGCGGCTTGATGTTGACCTTGGTAGCGGTCGTCACGGTGGATCTCCCCTTCTCGGGATGTACATGCCTCATGTCGTGGCCCGGCTGTCGTCGCGGGTGTCAGTGAGCCACCGGTTGGCACTCTAACGCGGCGAGTGCCAACCAGCAACGCGGGGGTGGGAAGTGAGCACCCATAGCCCAGCCACCGGGCGATGAGCGCTCGCGCGAAGAGCGCGCGCCCGGCGCGTCGCGCAGCGACGCTTGCCTGGCGAGTGGCGAGCCCGCCCTTGGGGCGGGCGAGGCAATCGCCGCGGCGCGCTATTGGAACGTGTGGCTGCTCCACGTCGCGCCGGCGTCCCTGGTGGTCCAGATCGTCCGGTAGTCCGCGGAGATCGCTCGTCCTACGGTCGCGTTCTCGAAACCGATCCAGGACGCCTTGCCCGGACCGGCCGCGCTCAGCAGCCAGGTGTGCCCGCCGTTGATGGAACGGTATGTGTCGTCACCAGACACGAGGAGCACCGAGCCGGATGCCGCAGCGAGCGCCCCGGCCAAGCTGCTGAACGCACCTGTGCTGCCACGCCGGAACGTCGTGCCGCCGTCGGTCGAGGTGACGGTGAACTGAGCGCTCGGCAGGCCTCCGCGCTCAGTGCAGACCAGCGCAAGCGAGCCGTCCTCGGCCGTCGTCATCAGGCTGGCATCGATCTCTGCGGAGCCGGGACCCTGCGGGCAGGGAGTATGGCCCGAATCGGCCCATGTGTGGCCGTCATCGGATGAGGTGAGCAGCGTGGGCTGCTGCATTCCGGCACCGCCCGCCGGGTGTTGCTGGATCAGCAGGTAGGCAGCGTGTCCGGTCCTGTTGAGCAACACGCTGTCGCCGCTCACCGTGCCGGGCAGCGGTGCCGCCTGCCACTGGCCGCTGCCCACCGCCGCGGTCAGCACCTGGTAGGTGCAGCCGGGTGGGCAGCCGCCCCCGTCGGCCACGCGGATGACGTTGCCGGACAGGGTCTCCAGCGCGTCCGCGCCGCCCTTCTGGTGGATCCACTTAGCGCCGCCGTCGGTCGTCATGAGCAGTACGTTCTGCCCGTACGCGTAGCCGACCTTGTCGTTGGCGAACCGGATGTGCTCGATGCACTTGTCGCAGGTGCCGCCGATAGTCGCCGGTGGGTTCATGACGCTCACCCAGGACTCGCCGCCGTCGCTGGTGCGCAGCAGGGCTGTGCAGCGTTGAGATGGAGCATTGAAGCACTGGCCGGTGCCGAGTGCCCATCCGTCCTCGGCGCTGGCGAACGTCAAGTCGGCGACCTGGAAGCCCTTCGGGACCTGGCCGATCCCCGGCACCGCCGAGGTGGAGGCGCCGGATGTCGCATGGCTCGACGACGGAGCTGTGGTCGTCGCGGGCGCTTCGCTGCTCGCAGCGCTGCCCGTCGGCGGCGTGACGCTCAAGCTCGGCGTGTTGGCCGAATGCGTCTTCGGGTGCTGGAGACTGGCGACGATGGCGATCGATGCCACCACGCCGGCGACGCATGCGGCCGCGATTGCCGGCAGCGACCAGGCCCGCCAGCGCGACCGCGCGGTCCGGCGTTCGTGAGCGCCGCGTCCGAACTGGGCATCGGCGATGATCCGCTCCGCGAGTCCGTCGCCGGCCGGGGCACGCCGCGCGTTCTCGGCCAGACTCTCGCGGAGCTCGCGCTCGATGTCGTTCATCTCTCACCCGCCGATGCGTGTATCCCGCGCAAGGAGGCGAGCCCGCGGCTGATCAGGCTGCGCACGGTGCCGGGCCGGCAGTTGAGGCACGCGGCGATCTCGTCGTCGTCCAGGTCGTGAAAGAACCGGAGGACCAGCGCCGCGCGCTGCCGTTCGGGCAGCGTGGCGAGCAGCCGCCACACCAGGTCGCGGGTCGTCACGTCAGCACCGACATCGCGGGCGTCGGCAAGCTCCGGTAGTTCGTCCAGGACCAATTCCCGCCTCGCCGGGCGGCGCTGCTGGTTGAGGAAGCCGTTCACCAGCGACCGCCGCACGTAGGCCAGCGGAACGTCGGCGGCCATGACCCGGTCCCACTTGGGGAACAGGCGCACCAGGGTGTCCTGCACGAGATCCTCGGCGGCGGACGGGCTGCCGGTCAGCAGGTACGCCGAACGGAGCAACTGGGGGGTCTGTTCCCGCACGAACTGCGCGAACAGCACGTGGGTGTCCATCCAGCCCTCCCGCGGCCGTGGCAGCTCAACAATCGCATGTCGAGCATGCTGCGTGCCGATCAGGAGGGTCACGGCTACATGACACGCCGCGGCGCGCCGCAGTTGCGTCAGATCGGCTCGAACGTCCACCGGTGCGGTGGGCGGGCAACCAGTTCGGGCGGTACATCCGGTATGCCATGGCCGGACGGATCGATCACTACGACCCGGGGCGGCCCGTCCGCACCGCGGTAGAGCTGAGCTTGCGGGTTCGCGTGCGCCCGCACAAACGCGATCAGCTCGTCCAGCCGCCCCTGCGCGGCCCGCATCTCCAGCATCACGGTCACACGAGCACGTCCGTCACGGGCAGTGACGAGTCGCCCGGGATGTCCAGCGCGGACGGAGTGGCGCCGTGAGCGACCAACTGGGCGCCGAGCGCGGCCACCATCGCGCCGTTGTCGGTGCACAACCGCGGACGGGGCACCCGCAGCCGCAGCCCGGCGCGCTCGCAGCGTTGCGCGGCCAGTGCGCGCAGCCGGGAGTTCGCCGCGACGCCGCCACCGATCAGGAGGTAGTCGACGCCGCTGTCCTGCGCGGCGCGTACCGCTTTCGCCGTGAGCACATCCGCCACCGCCTCCTGAAAGCTCGCCGCCACGTCGGCGGCAGGCACTGTGTCGCCGGCCCGCCGCCGTGTCTCGAGAAAGCGGGCGACCGCGGTCTTCAGCCCGGCGAAGGAGAACGCGTAGGTGTCGGCGCTCATCGCGCGCGGGAACGCGATCGCGTCCGGGTCGCCTTCGTGCGCCAGCCGGTCGATCGGCGGGCCACCCGGAAACGGCAACCCGAGCAGCCGCGCCACCTTGTCGTACGCCTCGCCCGCGGCGTCGTCGACGGTTGCGCCCAGCTCGGTGAGGTCCTCGCCGCCCACGCGCGGGACGAGCAACAGCGACGAGTGCCCGCCGGACACGAGCAGTGCGACGCACGCCTCGGCGAGCGCGCCGTTGTCGAGCAGGTCCACCGCGACATGGGCGGACAGGTGGTTCACGCCGTACAGCGGCTTGCCGAGCGCCAGCGCGTACGCCTTGGCGGCCGCGATGCCCACCAGCAGTGCACCCGCAAGGCCCGGCCCGGCCGTGACGGCAATCGCGTCCACGTCGCGCAGTTCGACTCCGGCCTCGCTCAGCGCGCGATGCATCGTCGGCACCATCGCCTCGAGGTGCGCCCGGCTCGCCACCTCGGGCACGACACCGCCGAAGCGGGCATGCTCCTCGACGCTGCTCGCGACCGAGTCCGCCAGCAGGGTGGTGCCGCGGACGATGCCGACGCCGGTCTCGTCGCAGGACGTCTCGATGCCGAGGACAAGTGGCTCAGATGACACGGCGCATCACCACCGCATCGATCCGCCCTCCGGCGTAGTACCCGCGGCGGATGCCGACGCGCACGAAGCGGGCATGCTCGTACAGCTGCTGCGCAGCCGTGTTGTCCACCCGGACTTCGAGGAACGCCTCGATGGCCCCACGCCGGCGCGCTTCGTCGAGCAGCATCGCGAGCAGCCGGCCACCGATCCCCTGCCGCCGCGCCTGCGGGACGACGCCCACGGTCAGGATCTCCGCCGTGTCGCCCACCACGCGGATGCCGGCCCAACCGAGCAGGCTCTCGTTCTCGTCCACCGCGGCTAGGTAGTACCGGTGCCTGGTGTCGGCCAGCTCGGCACGGTAGCTGTCGGCGCTCCATGCCTCGGTGCCGAACATCTCCCGCTCGTAGGGCATCAATGCGTCGATGTGCGCCTTCGTCATCGGAACGACGTCGATCACGCTCATCGCCGGCTCACCGGCTTGGGGGCATGCGGCGCGGCAGCGTCCGGCCGGCGGAGGTACAACGGCGTGAGCGATTCAGAGGCGGCACGGGCGCGTACCCGGTCGGCGGCGGTGCGCACGAGCGCGTCCGGCTGCGGGTAGTCGACGTCCAGCAGCGGCAAGCTCAATACGCCCGCGTACAGCCGGGCGCCTGCGCCGGCCATCGCGGCACTGTCCACTGTGGACACACCGGCGGGCTGGTCCACGTGCGGCCCATCGGCCCGTGTGCCGTTCACATAGCGCGCCCAGAACACCTCACCGCGACGAGCATCGGTCGCGACCAGCAGCGATCTTGCGTCGAGGGCGCCGGCAATCGCGTCCAACGAGCACACTCCGTACGCGGGAATGCCGAGCGCGTCGGCCATCGCCGCGGCCGTAGCGAGTCCGACACGCAGCCCGGTGAACGGGCCCGGGCCGAGGCCGGCCACGATCGCGTCCAGGTCGCGGGGTCCGGCGCCCGCTTCGTCGAGGCAGGCAGCGACCGACGGGGCGAGCAGCTCCCCATGTGCGCGCGGGTTGATCGTGACCCGCTGGGCGAGCGTCCGGACGCCGTCGTCGACAGCGGCCACCGCGGCCGTGACCGCGGCCGACGAGGTGTCGATGGCGACGACGAGCACGGCGGTTTACATTAGTGCCGCGACGCGGTCGGCCCAGTCGCCGCCGTGCGGTCGCACCGTCAGGGTGCGTGCCTCCGAGTCCGGTGCGCGCGTCAGCTCGACGGAAAGGCGGGCGTCGGCCAGTTGCTCCACCTTGCCCTCTCCCCACTCGACGACGAGCACCGAGTCGGCAAGGTCGACGTCGAGATCGAGGTCGTCTACCTCCTCGATCGACCCGAGCCGGTACGCGTCGACGTGCACGAGGGGCAGCTGCCCGCCGCGGTGCACCCGGGCGATGACGAACGTCGGCGAAACGACCCGCCCAGGTACCCCCAGCCCGGCGCCGATGCCCTGGACGAGCACGGTCTTGCCCGCACCGAGCGGCCCGGTCAACACGACCAGATCGCCTGCCCGCAGTGCCGCGGCCAACTTCGCTCCGTACGCACGCGTATCGTCAGCCGTCGCGAGGATCATCCGGCGCGCCACCACTTGCGGTGGCGCCTCGTGTCGGCCAGTGCCGATTCGATCAGCCGGGCGAGCGCTTCGTTCACCACTTCCGGGTATTCCATGAGCGCTACGTGGCCCCCCTGCGGCACCACGACGAGCTCGGCGTTCGGCAGCGCTTCAGCCATTGCCTGACTGTGCTCGAGCGGGGTGAGCAGGTCGTGGTCGCCGCAGATGATGACGACGCGAGTGTGGGCGAGCAAGGGCAGCGCGGCCAGCTTGTCGTGGGACATCAGCGCCGGGTAGTAGTCGGCGATCACCTCGATCCGCGTCGACGCGATCATCGAGACCAGGTACTCGACGGTCGACGCCGGGACGTCCGGGTTGCCGAAGCTGAGCCTGCGCGTAATCACCCAGGCGATGTCGGTCCCGACGGCCCGGCCCCGCTCGACCAGGTTGGCCTGCCGGCGCGCACCGCGAAGGAGCAACGGCATGATCGGCCCCTTGATCCTGGCGAGCAGCGCCGGCAGCCCTAGCGTGACCGACGCCAGCCCTCCGGCCGACGAGGCCAGCAGCGCGACGCCCACCACCCGCCGCTCGCGCCCCGGCTGGACCAGCTCGGGATACTTGTCGACCAGCGACAGGAGCGTCATGCCGCCCATCGAGTGGCCGACCAGCACCACCGGGCCGGTCGGCGCAAGCGTCTCGAGCACCGTGTGCAGGTCGACTCCGAGCTGGTCGATCGTCGCCCGAGCTCGGTCGCCTTGCTGGGAGCGCCCGTGGCTGCGGTCGTCGTAGAAGACGAGCCGCGCCGTGTCCCCGAACCGCTCCTGCAACGCCAGCCGCTGGAAGTAGTAGGAGCGCAGGTTGAGCGTGTAGCCGTGCACGAAGATCACGGTGAGCGGCGCGTTCGCCGGGCCGACCTCCTCGTAGTACAGCCCGGTGCCGTCATCGGCGACCACTGTGCCGCGCCGGTCGTACGGCGGCTCGCGAAACGGCGTTTCACCCTGGCCTCGCCGATGCCGCCGGGCGGCGGCGCGGCGCTCGGCAACTACGGCGGTCACCGCGGTGGCAGCAGCCGCACCACCGACGACGCCGCCGATGATTCCGGCGCGCTTCTTCACCGTATCCGTCCGCCGGACGCGTCGCTCGGGCACCGCCCCCAAGGGGCGGATGCCTCGCGCCGCACGCAAGCTCGCTGCGCTCGCGCGGCCGGCGGGCTCTTCGCGCGAGCGCTCATCGCCGTATCCGTCCGCCGGACGCGTCGCTCTTCGCGCGAGCGCTCATCGCGGCGCTCCGACGTACGTGCGTACCACGCGTGGTCCGATGCGGGTCACGATCTCGTAGTGGATCGTGCCGAGCGCGTCCGCCCAGTCCTGCGCGGTAGGTTCGCCGTCACGCCCCGGCCCGAACAGCACGGCCGTGTCGCCGGCGGACACCGGGTCGTCGCCCACATCGACGACGACCTGGTCCATGCAGACCCGGCCACTGATCGTGTAGCGCTGGCCGTTGATCGACACGGGTCCCACGTTCGTGGCGTTGCGCGGGATCCCGTCGGCGTACCCGAGCGGAACGAGTGCCAGCGTGGTCTCGTGTGCCGTCGTGTACACGTGCCCGTACGACACGCCCTCGCCCGCGCCCACCCGCTTGGCCAGCGCCACTTCCGCACGCAGTGTCATCGCCGGCCTCAGCCCAAAATCGCCGGGCACCGGCGAGAGGCCGTAGACGGCGATGCCCGGACGGACGAGGTCGAAGTGCGCGTCAGGCAAGGTGAGCGTTGCCGCGGAGTTCGCGAGGTGCCGCACTCGGGGCGTGATGCCGCCGCGGCTGGCTACGTCCAGCGCGTCGCGGAAGGCACCCACCTGGCGCCCGATGGAGGGGTGGCCCGGCTCGTCCGCACACGCGAAGTGGCTCCATATGCCGATCACCTCAACCTCGGCACCCACCTCTGCCTTCGCGGCGGCGTCGACGAGATCGGGCCAGTCGGTGACGTAGCAGCCGTTTCGGGACAGTCCGGTGTCGATCTTGAGGTGCACGCGTGCGGGTCTGCCGACCTCACGCGCGGCGGCGGTAACCGCGTCAAGCGCCCAGCGGCTGGCCACGGTCAGGTCGACGTCGGCGGTGATCGCGGCCGCGACGGTGCCCGCCTCGGACGGCGTCCACAGGCACACCAGCATCGGTGCGCTGATGCCCGCCGCGCGCAGGGCCAGGGCCTCGTCCACAATCGCGACGCCGAGCCACGCAGCTCCCCCGGCAAGCGCCGCGCGCGCGGACGGCAGCAGTCCGTGCCCGTACCCGTCCGCCTTGACCACGGCCATGATCTCGGCGGGCGTCCCGGCCCGCAAAGTTGCCACGTTGCCGCGGATCGCGTCCAGGTCTACTACTGCCTCGGTGCGTAACACGCCGTCCAGTCTCCCATTTGCGGTATCGCTCGCCGGGTGGACGACCGCCGCCCTGCTGAAGCAAGAGCGTGCGAGGCTACAGCACGATCCTCAGCAGGCTACGCATCGAGCGGAGTGCTGTCCTTGCGGGGCCGACCACGCCCGCGCTTGAACGGCACGACGCGGCCTTCATGGAAGATTTGGCCACCCCAGACACCACATGGCTCCCGGCGCTCTATCGCGCCGACCAGACACATCTGCTGCGCCGGACATCCGGCGCACAACGCCTTGGCGAACTCGAGGTCAGCCGGGACGTCAGCGAACCAGAGATCGGGATCGTGCACCTGACATGGCAGTCCGACCGGGGCACGTCGGCCGATCGGCGTCGGCGATACGCCTAGCCTTGATCGTGCCCGAGCAGGTCGTTGCGCGCCGGATGCGGCCGAGGGTCGGAACCAGACGAATCCATGCAGTGCGGGTGGTGGGATGCGTCCGGGATCCGGGGGCGGCTCGACCAATGTGGCTTGCACATCCGTCACAGCCGCTATGTTCGCTGTCAACCTGGTGTCGGCGATTCGTCCCACAGTCAGATTTCGGCAACATCCGTTCGTGCCGACGCACCAGGCCGCTGGACGCTCCTGCGGCCGGGTAAACACCGTCATCCGGTGCATATCAGACCTCAATCGGTGAGTCCGCCGCAGATCGGCAAGTGTGGTGTGCATGCAGAGGCGCAACGGGATGCACAGACCGCCGCGGCTGCGGGCCAATCTTGGTACCCACGCACGAATTTCGGGCCCTCGATTGGTCGTAGCGACTATTCAGGGCCTGGCGAATGAGCAATGCTGTGACTGTTCGATGCGGCCCGATCAGTGCGGAGGTGCGTCGTGACAAACGCGCACGCGCCGACGTTGGCCGATCTGCGCGACACCCTCGGCGCCCTGGTCGAGGTCGTCGTCGCCCCGCACGGGCTGGACGTGCCGGTGGGCGAACCGATCATCTACGACCCGGCCGGCGGCCCGGGGGCCACCGCCCACGACGCCGTGCTCATGGTCGGTATCGATGCGAGCTCGGCCACGGCCGTCGACGCGCTCGATCGGCTGGGGCGACTCGGCGCTGCCGCCGCCGTGGTCAAGCTGGACCGTCCCCCGCCGGCCCGCCTCGTCCAGACCGCCCGCGAGCGCGGCCTGGCCCTGCTCGCCGTGCCGGCCGGCACCAACTGGGGGCAGCTGCTCAGCCTGATTCGTACCGCCCTTGCCGCACGCGCACCGACGAGCCGCAGCAGCTCCGCCGAGGGCCTCAGCGTGGGCGACCTCTTCGGCCTGGCGAACGCGATCGCGGCGACCGTCGGCGGCGCGACCACGATCGAGGATCTTCAATCCAACGTGCTGGCGTTCTCCAGCCTGGGTCATCCCATCGACAAGATCCGTCAGGACACGATCCTCGGCCGGCGCGTTCCGCCCAGTTGGTCACGCCTGATCTCCGACCAGGGCATCTTCCGGGAGCTCTACCGCAGCCGAGACGTCGTCCGGATCGATCGGCTCGTCGCACCGGCCGGCGGCCCGGACGCCGACGCCTGGCGTCCTCGACTGGCGATCGCGATGCGCGCCGGCGACGAGCCGTTGGGCTCGATCTGGGTAATGGAGGGCGATCATCCCCTCACCGCCGAGGCCGAGGAGTCCCTGCGCACGGCCGCGCAGATTGCCGCCATGCACGTGCTGCACTATCGCAGCGCCGTTGACCTCGAACGCGGCCGGCGGGCCGAGCAGTTGCGAACCGTCTTGGCGGGTGACCGGCCCGCATCGAGCGGGATGCGCCTTCGGCTGCCGGACGGAGTTCCACTGGCCGTGCTCGCATTTTCGTCCGATCTCCACGACGCCGATCTGATCGACCAGACGGTCGACGCGCTGGAAGCGGTGCTGACGTTGCACCTCGAGGTCTTTCACCGAACCGCCCATGTCGTATCGATCGGCGAACTCGTCTATCTCCTGCTGGCGGCCGCCGAGACTCGCGACCCGGTGCGGATGTGCGAGCTGGCCGATGAGCTGCGCGAGGATGCCGAGCGCAGTGTGAAGCGGCCGGTCGTCGTCGGGATCGGCTCGGCGGTGACGAGTCTCGACGACGTGCGCCGCTCCCGCAGCGAGGCCGAGCACGCGCTGGCCGTTGTGCGCCAACGAGGCGAGCGGCTGGGGCACGTCGAGCCGCTGCGGGGAGCGATCGCGTTGCACCGCCTGCAGTCCCTGGCCGGGAGTGATCCTGAGCTCCGGGCCGGTAAGGCGGCCACTCTGGCTGCACACGATGCCAGCAAGGGAACCAGCTACGTGGCCACGCTGCGCGCTTATCTCGACCACTTCGGCGACGTGCCGGCCGCCGCCGAGGCATTGTTCGTGCACCGGAACACCTTCCGGTACCGGCTGACCCGCCTGCTGCATCTCACCGGCCTGAACCTGGACGACCCCGACGAGCGCCTGATCACCCACCTGCAACTGCGCCTGCTCGACGATCGGACGACTGGATCAGCCTTGGGCGCGCAACCGCATGGCGGGCTGTGAGCTACTGCACTACGTACAGCCAGGCTGTACGTAGCGTACCGAGGACGTCGGCGGAGGAGGGTGGCCCGTCCGACGCCGCGAGCTGACCGGCCACGCCGTGCACGTACGCGCCGACGGCGGCGGCCAGGGTGGCGTCGAGACCGGTGGCCAACAGGGACCCGATGAGCCCGCTGAGGACGTCGCCGCTGCCGGCGGTTGCGAGCCACGGAGTGCCGGTCGGGTTGACGTATGCGCGTCCCTCGGGGTCGGCCACCACCGTCGCGTTGCCTTTGAGCAGCACGATGGCACGCAGGTCGGAGGCGGCGCGTCGGGCGGCGCCGATACGGTCGGGCCCGACATCGCCGGCCAACCGGGCGAACTCGCGGTCGTGCGGAGTCAGGACGGTGGGTGCCTGCCGCCCGCGCACGAGGCCCGGCGCCCGCGCGACGAGCGTGATGCCATCGGCGTCGACGATCACCGGCAGATCGCTGCGCAAGGCGTCGGTGAGCAGCTCCATCGCGGCATCGTCCGTGCCGAGGCCGGGGCCCACGACCCAGGCTTGTACGCGCACCTCGTGCGGACGGACGTCCTCGTGTACCACGACATCCGGGTAGCGCGCCCGGACCGCGTCCGGCACCCGCCCGAGATAGCGCACCAGGCCGGCGCCACCATGCAACGCCGCGCCGGTGGCGAGCACGCCGGCCCCGGGATAGGCGGGAGATCCGGCCAGCAGGCCGACGACGCCGCGGGTGTATTTGTCGTCGGACGCGTGCGGGGCAGGCCGGCACGTGGCGACATCGGGCGCTTCGAGCACGAGGGTGCGCGCGTCGGGCAGCTCGGGCACGAGGCCGATGTCGACCAGGCGCACCTGGCCGGCACGTTCGGCGCCTTCGCCGCTGACCAGGCCCGGTTTCAACGCCCCGAACGTGACCGTCGAATCGGCGCGGATCGCGCTGCCGTCGACCGAGCCGGTGTCGGCGTCCACGCCGGAGGGTAGGTCGACCGCGACCGTGAGCCGGTCGCGCGCCACGTCTGCCAGCTTCGCCGCGTCGTCGCGTAGTCCGCCACGACCACCGATGCCGAGGATGCCGTCGACGACCAGGTCGGCGTGCTCGAGCGCTGCCGCGTCACCCATCCGCCCCCCGGCGCCGCGCAGGGCGGCGAGCCCGGCCCGGTGCGCGCGGTCGGGGTTTACCAGGACGGCGCTCACCCGGGCGCCACGCCGCGCAAGCCGGGCACCGGCATACAGTGCGTCACCGCCGTTGTCGCCGCTGCCGACCAGCAGCGCGACCCGGGAGCCGTAAACGCGATCGAGCAGCTGCTCGCACTGGACGGCCAGCGCGGCGGCCGCCCGCTGCATCAGCGCGCCGTCGGGGAGGCGGGCCATGAGCGCCGCCTCGGCCGCGCGGATCTCGTCGACAGTCCACACCCCACGCATGCCCGTCCCCGTCCCCTTCCCCGATTGCGCAACGTCTGCTCGCCTGAGACGAGGAAATCTTGCGCGATCGGTCAAGCCTCCGCGATCACGGTGGCCGCCGCTATCCCGCCGTCGTGCGACAGCGACACATGCCAGCGGGTGACGCCCAGCTGCGCCGCCCGGGCGGCCACGGTGTCGCGCACCTCGAGGTACGGGCGGCCGAACTGGTCGGTCACCAGCTCGGCGTCCGTCCAGCGCATGGCACCGGGTGCCCCGAGCGCCTTGGCCAGCGCCTCCTTCGCGGCGAAGCGGGCGGCCAGCGACTCGGCGCTGCGCTGCCCTCCGCTGTCGGTCACCTGCTCGGCGGCGGTGAACAGCCGGGACGCGAGCGACGGCGTGCGGCGCAACGACTCAGCGAACCGTTCGACGGGTACGACGTCGATGCCGACGCCGACGATCACAGAAACCCGCCGTGCGCGGATCCTCGTCCCCACCGCTCGCGCGAGCGCTCATCGCCGATCATTGTGCGGTGGGTGAGCCGGCCGCGCCGGGCGGGGCGTAGTCGGACAGGTGCCCCGGGAACGCGGACACGTCAGGGTTGAGCCACGCGGCGGCGTTGTTGACCGCGGTGGCCACTTCCCCGAAGCCGGTGGCGATCAGCCGCACCTTGCCCGGATAGTCGACGATGTCGCCGGCCGCGTACACGCCGGGCACCGACGTCGCACCCGTCGTGTCGACCTTGATGTGGCGCCGCCCGGCGATTTCGATTCCCCACTCGAGCAACGGCCCGAGGTTCGCGGTAAAGCCAAGTGCCGCAACCAGTTTCTCGCACGGCAGTGACGTGATCCCGCCGCCGACGCTCACCTGCGCCTCGAAGAGTTCGGGATCACCGAGCAGCCCGCTGATCTGCGCGTCGGTAAGGATCTGCACGGTCGAGGCGCGCAGCAACTCGACCGAGTGCGGGTGCGCCCGGAACTGCGCCCGCCGGTGCACCAGTGTGACCGATTTGGCGATCGGCTCCAGCATCAGCGCCCAGTCGAGCGCCGAGTCGCCGCCGCCCACGATCACGACGTTCATGCCGCTGTATACGGACGGGTCCGGGACGAAGTGCACCACCCCGCGGCCCACGAACTCCTGGCCGGCCGGCAAGGGCCGTGGGCTGAACGTCCCGATGCCGCCGGTGATCACGATGGCCCGGCATTCGATGCGCAGCCCCTCCGACGTGGTGACGGCAAACGCGCCGTCGCCCCGTTCGAGCCCGACCGCCTGGTGGCCCAGCACGTAGTCCGGCTCGAACGGTGCCGCCTGCGCGACGAGCTGGTCGACGAGTTCGCGGCCGCGGACGGCCGGGAACCCGGCGACGTCGAAGATCGCCTTCTCCGGGTACATCGCCGTGATCTGGCCGCCCGGTTCCTCGAGCGAGTCGAGCACCGCGGTCTTCAGGGTGCGCACGCCGGCGTAGTAGGCGCCGAACAGCCCGACCGGACCGGCGCCGACGATGAGCATGTCGACGGACTTGGTGGCCACACCGCGAGACTACGGGAGCGGGCCAGCGCCAGGCAGCCCAGCGCTGTGATCTTGGACTTACGGTCGCCAGTCGACCACAAGTCCAACATCACGCCGGGGGAGGCGGGGACGGCGGCGGCCGCGTCACTCCACAGTGACCGACTTGGCGAGGTTTCGGGGCTTGTCGACGTCGTAGCCACGCGCCTGCGCGATCTCGGCGGCGAGCACCTGGAGCGGGATCGTCGCCACGAACGGGGCCAGCAGGGTGGGCACGACGGGCACCTCGATCAGGTGCGCCGCGTGCCGGCGCGCGGCGGTGTCGCCCTGCTCCGCGATCACCACGGTGCGCGCGCCCCGGGCGGTGATCTCGGCGATGTTCGAGAGCATCTTCTGGTGCAGGAGCGGACGCCCTTCGGGAGACGGCATGACGACGACCACCGGCAGGCCCTCCTCGATCAGCGCGATCGGGCCGTGCTTGAGCTCGCCGGCGGGAAACCCCTCGGCGTGCATGTAGGCCAGCTCCTTCAACTTCAGCGCGCCCTCCAGGGCCACCGGGTAGCCGACGTGCCGGCCCAGGAAGAGGACCGCACGGCACCGCGCTATCTCGCGGGCCAGCGCGCGCACCGGCTCGACGACCTGAAGCGTGGCCGCCATCAGGTCCGGGACGCCGGCGAGCAGGCCGTATTCGCGGGCCACCTCGTCGCTGTACTTGGTGCCCCGCGCCTGCGCCAGGGCAAGGCCCACCAGCTCGACGGCCGCGACCTGCGCGGTGAACGTCTTCGTGGCGGCGACCCCGATCTCGGGGCCTGCGTGGGTGTACAGCACGGCATCCGATTCCCGCGGGATTTGCGCGCCGTTCGTGTTGCAGATCGCCAGCACCCGTGCCTTCTGCGCCCGCGCATGACGTACCGCCTCGAGCGTGTCGGCGGTCTCGCCGGACTGGCTGATCGCGACGACGAGGGTCTGCCGGTCGAGGACCGGGTCGCGGTATCGGAACTCCGACGCCATTTCCACCTCTACCGGCATCCGCGTCCAGTGCTCGATGGCGTACTTGGCGATCAGCCCGGAATGGAACGCAGTGCCGCACGCGACGACGAACACCTTGTCGACATCGCGCAGTTCCTGCTTCTCGAGACGCTGTTCGTCCAGCACGATCTGCCCGTCGACGAGATGTCCGCGCAGTGTGTTGGCCACAGCGGCCGGCTGCTCCTGAATCTCCTTGAGCATGAAGTAGTCGAAGCCGCCCTTTTCGGCGGCCGCCAGATCCCAGTCGATGTGGAAGTGCTTGCCGTCGACCGGAGTGCCATGGAAGTCGGTGACCGCGTAACCGTCGCGGCGGATCTCGACGACCTGATCCTGACCCAGCTCGACGGCATCTCGGGTGTATGCGATGAAGGCGGCGACGTCGCTGCCCAGGAACATCTCGTCCTTGCCGATGCCGACCACCAGCGGCGAATTGCGCCGAGCGGCTGCCACCACATCGGGACGGTCGCGGTCGACCACGACGAGGGTGAACGCGCCGTCGAGACGGCGGCACGCCGCGCGCAACGCCTCCGCGAGGTCACCGTCCTGGCGCGCTATCAGATGCGCGACCACCTCGGTGTCGGTGTCGCTGGTGAACTCGACGCCGGCCTGCTCCAACTCGGCGTGCAGCTCGCCGTGGTTCTCGATGATGCCGTTGTGGACGACGGCGAACCGTCCCGCGGCATCCAGGTGCGGGTGGGCGTTGCGGTCATTGGGCGCGCCGTGGGTTGCCCACCGGGTGTGGCCCATACCCGTTGTCCCGGTGATCGACAGCCGGGACAGCTCCTTGTCGAGGTTCTCGATACGGCCGGCCTTCTTCGCCGTCTGCAGTCCCTCAGCAGATCCGCCGACGACGGCAACGCCCGCCGAGTCGTAGCCCCGATACTCGAGACGGCGTAGCCCCTCCAGCACTACGTCGAGCGCCTGCCGCGGCCCGACGTACCCCACGATGCCGCACATGCTGAGCAGCGTACGGGAGTCGTCGTGTGGTAGACGGGACCTGTGAGCGCATGGACCCAGCCCGGGGCGTATCAGGTCAGCCAGGGCGTCTACCGCATTCCGCTGCCGTTGCCACACGACGGGCTGCGCGCGGTCAACGTGTACGCGGTCGTGGACGGCGAGCAGCTCGTGCTGATCGACAGCGGCTGGGCGCTGGCGGAGAGCGAGGAGCTACTCGTCCGGGCGCTGCACAGCATCGGCTACCAGCTGACCGACGTCCGCGAGTTCCTGGTCACCCACGTGCACCGCGACCACTACACGCAGGCGGTGGCGATCCGCCGGGCGCACGGCACCCGGGTCGCGCTCGGCGCCGGCGAACGTCCCGGGCTGGCGGCGATCCAAGAGGCCATCCGCTCCCGGCGGCGCCCCGACGCCGCGCATCTCGTCCGTGCCGGCGCGGCGGGCCTGCTGCCCGACGACGCCGCCGGCGGCGACCCCGGCCCGAACTGGGAGCTGCCGGATCGGTGGCTTGCCGAGGGCGCCGATCTGCCGCTTTCCAACCGGACGCTGCGCGTCATTGCTACGCCCGGGCACACCCGCGGGCACGTCGTCTTCTACGACGCCGGCGCCGGAGCGCTCTTCGCCGGTGATCACGTCCTGCCACACATCACGCCGTCGATCGGGTTCGAGCCCTTGCCCGCCGAATCGCCGCTACGCGACTACCTGGACTCGCTGCGGCTGATGCGCTCGCTGCCGGACGCCGTGCTGCTGCCGGCACACGGTCCGACGGCGCCGAGTGTGCATGCCCGCGTGGACGAGCTGCTCGACCACCACGAGCAGCGCCTGACCGAGTCCGCCAAGGCCGTCGAACAGGGCGCGGACACCGCCGCCGCGGCCGCCCGGCTGCTGCGCTGGACCCGGCGGCAGCGTCACTTCGACGAGCTGGACCGGCTGAACCAGATGCTCGCCGTCACCGAGACGATGGCGCACCTGGACGTGCTGGTGCTCCGTGGCTGGCTCACCGTCTCGGTCGGACCGGACGGCGTGGCGCACTACGCCGTTGCGTGACCGGAGCCGGCCACCACAGCGGCCAGCCGGCGTGCGATCGCATCCGCGTGCTCGTGCGTCGCCGCCTCGACCATGACCCGGACGAGCTGCTCAGTGCCGGACGGGCGCAGCAGAATCCGGCCGGCGTCGCCGAGCTCGGCGCCGGCTTGCGCGAGCGCCGTCTTGACGGTGTCCGCCTCGCAGGCGCGCACCCGGTCCGTCACCTGGACGTTCACCAGCACCTGCGGCAGGCGCTGGACCACGGACGCGAGCTCGGCCAGCGGCGTCCCCGACGACGCCATGCGGGCCATGACATTGAGCGCGGTGAGCAGCCCGTCGCCGGTGGTGGCGGCATCGGTGAAGATCACATGCCCGCTCTGCTCCCCGCCGAGGGAAAGCCCGCGGGCACGCAGCTCCTCCAGGACGTACCGATCCCCGACAGCCGTGGTTACGACGGAGATCCCGGCACTGCGCATGGCGTGGTGCAGGCCCAGATTGCTCATGACCGTGGCCACGATCGTGTCGTCGCGAAGCCGGCCGCCGGCACGCAGTGACAGTGCACTGAGCGCGAGGATCTGGTCGCCGTCCACGAGCTGACCCGCGGCATCGACGGCGAGACACCGGTCGGCGTCGCCGTCGTGGGCGATGCCGAGATCGGCACCGTCGGCGGCCACGCGCTTGGCCAGCGCCTCGATGTGCGTCGAGCCGACGCCGTCGTTGATGTTGACGCCGTCCGGCTCGGCGGCGATCGCGGTCACGCTGGCGCCGGCGCGCCGGTATGCCTCCGGCGCGACGCGCGACGCGGCCCCGTGGGCGCAGTCGACGACGACCCGCAGCCCGTCGAGGCGCTGTGGAACCGCCGCGAGCAGGTGAGCGATATACCGTTCGGCGGCGTCGGCGGCATCGCGGACCCGGCCGATAGCGGCGCCTGTCGGGCGCGCACCGGGCGCACCGAGCGCCGCCTCTATCTCGGACTCGATCTCGTCGGGCAGCTTGTGGCCACCCCGTGCGAACAGCTTGATGCCGTTGTCGGGCATCGGGTTGTGGCTCGCGGAGAGCACGACGCCGAGGTCGGCGTCGAAGTCGGCAGTCAGAAATGCCATGGCCGGAGTAGGCAGCACGCCGACTCGCAGGACGTCCGCACCTGCGGAGGCGAGGCCCGCCACGACGGCGGATTCGAGCATCTCACCGCTCGCCCGCGGATCGCGTCCGATCACGGCCAGTGGGCGATGCGATGGGTCGTGCCCGATCAGCACCCGAGCCGCCGCCTGGGCGATGCCGAGAGCGAGCTCGGGCGTCAGGTCGCCGTTCGCCAGTCCGCGAACGCCGTCCGTACCGAAGTAGCGGCCCACGGTCTAGACGCGCTTCGCGCGAGCGCTCATCGCTACCGCTTCGAGTACTGCGGCGCCTTGCGGGCCTTCTTCAGGCCGTATTTCTTGCGCTCCTTGACCCGTGGGTCACGGGTGAGGAATCCGGCCTTCTTCAGAGCGGGACGGTCGTCGGGCTCGAGGCCGATCAGCGCGCGGGCGATTGCGAGGCGCAGCGCGCCAGCCTGCCCGGTGACGCCGCCGCCGCGAAGCGACGCGACGACATCGAACTGGCCGTCCTTGTTCAGGGTGACGAACGGCTCGCGGATGAGCTGCTGGTGCACCTTGTTCGGAAAGTACGACTCGAGGCTGCGGCCATTGAGCTTGAACTCCCCGCTACCCGGCACCAGCCGGACGCGGACGATGGCCTCCTTGCGGCGCCCGACTCTCGGGGCTGGCGTTGTCATTGCGAAACCTGCTTGATCTCGAAGGGCTGGGGCTTCTGCGCAGCATGCGGGTGGTTCGGTCCGGCGTACACCTTGAGCTTCCTGAGCTGCTTGCGGCCGAGGCTGCTCTTGGGCAGCATGCCGCGGACGGCGAGCTCGATCACGCGCTCCGGCCGGCGTTCGAGCAGCTCGCCGACGCTGCGCCGGGACAGGCCGCCGGGGAAGCCGGAGTGGTGGTAGCGGTGCTCGTCGCGCTTGTGGCCGGTGAGTGCGACCTTCTCGGCGTTGACCACCACGACGAAATCGCCGGTGTCGACGTGCCGGGCGAACTGCGGCTTGTGCTTGCCGCGCAGCAGCTGCGCTGCCTGGCTCGCCAGCCGGCCGAGCACCACGTCGTTGGCGTCGATCACGTGCCAGGCGCGGGTGACCTCGCCGGGCTTCGGGCTGTAAGTAGGCATGATCTCTCTCTAGTCGGTCTTCACGGCGCCGGGCTGGCACCGCCCCCGCGGTCGCGCGACCCCGGGACATGGCCGGTGGACCCGCCGCGACGGGCGTGTCCGAACGATCACGATACCGGGCCCGGCGACCGCCGCCAAATCAGCCGTGCAGCAAGTTCCAGTAGGCGTGCCGCGCGGCGAGGCACGCGCGCACGTGCACCTCCTGTCCCGACGTCAGCTCCGCCCGCATCGTCGCATCCGTGCTGGACGACACGATGAAGTAGAAGCCGGTGAATGCGCCGAGGAAAGCGCTCACCCGCAGCAGCTCATTGGTGAGCACGTACTCGTGTCCGGCTACCCGCCAGCTGGCGGCGATGCCCGGGTCACTCCCCAGCCAGCTCATCAGGGCGAACCTGTCGACGGTGAGGACACCGAGCACGACGAAGAAGGCGAACACGATCACTGCGATCACAGCGGCGGTCACGACCTGCGACAGGACCGAGATCACGACGAGATTGGCCTTCTCGCGCCGGCGCAATCCCGGGACGGCCGCGTCGAACGGGCGGTCGGTGAGCCGGTTGGCCAGCCGGGCGGGCAGTGCGGCTCGCAGTTCGTTCGCGTCCGTGAACACGGCCAGGCCGTCCAGGTCGAGATGCCCCTGGCGGGTCGCGAACGCCGCCGCCAATGCCACGAACAGCAGCGTGGTGAGCACCAGAGGCAGCCCGTGCAGCCGCCCGATCGTCTGCCACACCTCGGTGCTGAAGAACGACAGCGTCAACGCCACGAGCAGTAGCGGCACGACTTGCAGCACCGAACTGCTACGCCGCAGCACCGTCTGCACGAGAGAGCGAAGCATGAACCCGATCAGGAGAAACGGCCCGGCGAGCGCCAGCAGCACGCCCCGCCGCGGTACCAGGGCGGGGGCGCCGTTGGAGCTCAGCCAGGACGCGAGCGCCGTGGCGACCGGATCAGGCACTGCGCATTCATAACACGGCGTCATCCGATTCGTAGACCACGCCGCCGTCCCCGAAGACCAGGAACCGGTCCAGTGAGCGGGCGAACCAGCGATCGTGCGTCACGGCAAGGACCGTGCCCTCGTACGCCTCCAGCGCCTCTTCGAGCGCCTCGGCGCTGATCACGTCGAGGTTGTCGGTCGGCTCGTCGAGCAGCAGCAGCGTCGCCCCGGACATCTCGAGCAGCAGTATCTGGAAGCGCGCCTGCTGCCCGCCCGACAACGAGCCGAACGTCTGATCACCCTGCTGCTGCAAGCCATATCGCTTCAACGCCGCCATCGCGCGACCACGTTCTACGCCGGCCCGGCCGGGCTCGCCGTACCAGAGCAGGTCGACGAGCGTGCGTGCGAACCATTCAGGATGGCTGTGCGTCTGAGCGAACAGCCCGGGCACGACACGAGCTCCCAGCTTCCAATGTCCACTGTGGACAATCGACTCGCCGGCCAGCAGGCGCAGGAAATGTGACTTTCCAGCGCCGTTCGCGCCGAGCACACCGACCCGCTCCCCGAAGAAGATCTCGGTGTCCAGCGGACGAATCAGGCCGGTGATCTCCAGACCGGCGCACGTGACGGCGCGCTTGCCGGTGCGCCCGCCACGCAGCCGCATGCTGACGCGTTCCTCGCGTGGCATGTCCGGCGGCGGCCCTGCCGCTTCGAATCGTTCGAGCCGGGCAAGCATCACCCGGTACTTGGGGGCCATCGACTCGTGGTATTTCGCCTGCTGCTGCAGGGTGCGCACGAGTTCACGCAGGCGCTCGTGCTCCTCGTCCCACCGGCGGCGCAGTTCGGCCATCCGCTCGTGCTTGTGTGCGCGCGCCTCGTGGTACGACTCGAAGCCGCCACCGTGTACCCACGTCGTGCCGCCTTCGACGGTGACGATGCGGTCGGCCACCCGTGCGAGCAGCTCACGGTCGTGGCTCACGAACAGCACCGTTTTGGGCGTCTCGCGCAGCCGTTCCTCCAGCCAGCGCTTGCCCGGGACGTCGAGGTAATTGTCCGGCTCGTCGAGGAGCAGTACCTCGTCCGGACCTCGCAGAAGCGCCTGCAGCGCAAGGCGCTTCTGCTCGCCGCCGGACAGGGTGGTCAGCTCGCGATACTTGCACTTGTCGTAGGGCAGGCCGAGTGCGGCAACCGTGACCGCATCCCACAGCACCTCGGCGTCGTAACCCCCCGCGTCGCCCCAGTGGGTCAGCGCATGGGCGTAGGCCAGTTGCGTCTTCTCGTCGTCACGCTCCATGAGGACGATCTCCGCGGCCTCAAGTTCCTCCCAGGCATCGCGAACCCCGTCCGGCGCGAGCGAGACGAGAAACTCCTGCACCGTGGTGGCATCGCGCACCGATCCGATGAACTGCCGCATAACGCCCAACCCCCCGGATCGGGTGATCGCGCCCTGTTGGACCGCAATGTCGCCGGCGATGATGCGCAGCAGGGTTGTCTTTCCGGTACCGTTCGCGCCGACGAGCGCTGCCTTGGCGCCCTGCCCGACACGGAAACTGACGTCGCTGAACAGCGTGCGACCGTCCGGCAACTGGTACCGGACAGCTGCGACGTCGATATAGCCCACGGCGGGTCAGTGTGCGGGACGCGGCGCGTGAACGCACCTGGGTTATCGGCCGGACGCTCTCGGCGCACAGACGTTCAGCCGTCGGGTGGCGGTACCGAATAGCGGTGCCCGGTGGGGCCGGTCCACGCGCTCGTGCCGTCGGGTCGTCGTTTGACCTGCCAGCCGGCGTGGTGTTTGGCGTTGTGGTGTCTGGCGCAGAGGGCGGTGACGTTGTCGC
>JBKPQY010000256.1:0-5241 GCA_046734315.1 Actinomycetota bacterium
TTCGAGCCCGCCGAACGGATCAACGGGGCCGCGAGGGGTGGCCTGAGCGGACGACGGGACTCGAACCCGCGACCCTCACCTTGGCAAGGTGATGCGCTACCAACTGCGCTACGTCCGCGAAGCACCCGCGCGATGTCGAGCACCGGCCGATGACTCTAGCCGATGGTAGAACACCACTCCAAACCGGCCGGACCGCGATCACGCTTGTCGCGGCGCCCATCTGCGCCGGGACATTCCGCGACCGTCGCCATGACGGGCGCCGACGTCCATCCGGCGAATTACACCGTGACCTCCAGCCGCGATAGCGGCGCTCACCGGGTTCGCGCAGCAAGCTCCCCCCACAGTGCGTCGACCTGCGCGGCGAGCGCCTCTTGACTGCCGTCGTTGTGAAGCACTACGTCGGCTATGGCCCGCCGTTGCTCGTCGCTCGCCTGCACCGCGATGCGGGCTCGTGCCATGGGTTCGGGCAGCCCCCTTGCTGCAAGCCGGCGCAGCCGGGTAGCGAGACCGGCCTCGACGATCACGACGACGTCGAAGCCGCCGGCCAGATCGTTCTCGGTGAGCAGTGGCACGTCGTACACCACGATCGCGTCGTCCGCAACGCCGGCCATCAGCTGCGCGGACCGCTCCGCGACGAGAGGGTGGACGATCTCGTTCAGGGCGTCGCGGGCGGCATCGTCCGAGAAGACGATCTCGGCGAGCCGGGCCCGGGCGAGCTCGCCGTCGGCGCCGACGACGTCAGGGCCGAACCGCGCAACGACGGCGTCGAAGCCCGGGGTGCCGGCACGCACCACCTCGAAGGCGATCGCGTCGGCGTCGATGATGACCGCACCGTGCCGGGCGAGCATGGCGGCCACCGTCGACTTGCCGGAACCCAGCCCACCGGTCAGACCGACCCTCACATTGCCAAGTTAGCGGGCGAGAGAGGCGACCACCGGGCGATGCGCGCTAGCACGAAGAGCCCGCCGCCGGCGACGGGGGCCGAGCGAAGCGGCGGATAAGCTACCGTCCGGCCAGCTTCTCCCGCAGGGCGGCTAGCGCCTCGTCGGATGCGAGCGTGCCGCTGTTCGCAGGCTGCTCGGACACGTAGGACGTGGCCTCGCCGGCCTCCGCGGCGGCCTCGGCGTCGGCCCGGCGGGCGTCCTCCAGCTGCCGCTTGTGCGCTTCGAAGCGCTCGCGGGCGGCAGCGTAGCGGCGCTCCCACTCCTCGCGCTGGGACTCGTAGCCGGGCAGCCACTCCTGCGTGTCGGGGTCGAAACCCTCGGGGTAGATGTAGTTGCCCTTGTCGTCGTACTGGGCCTCCATGCCGTACTGGGCAGGGTCCCAGTTGTCCTCGGTCAGCTGGCCCTCATTGGCCTGCTTGAGCGAGAGCGAGATGCGGCGGCGCTCCAGATCGATGTCGATGACCTTGACCATCAGCTCGTCGCCGACCTGGACGACCTGCTCGGGAATCTCGACGTGCCGCTCGGCTAGTTCGGAAATGTGCACCAGGCCCTCGATGCCGTCCTGGACGCGCACGAACGCGCCGAACGGCACCAGCTTGGTGACCCGGCCCGGGACGACCTGGCCGATCTGGTGGGTGCGGGCGAACTGCCGCCACGGATCTTCCTGCGTCGCCTTCAGCGACAGGGAGACGCGCTCGCGATCCAGGTCGATGTCGAGGACCTCGACGGTGACCTCCTGGCCGACCTCGACTACCTCGGAGGGGTGGTCGATGTGCTTCCAGGACAGCTCCGACACGTGCACCAGGCCGTCGACGCCCCCGAGGTCGACGAACGCCCCGAAGTTGACGATCGACGACACGACGCCGTTGCGAACCTGGCCCTTGGCCAGCTTGTTGAGGAATTCGCTGCGCACCTCGGACTGCGTCTGCTCCAGCCACGCCCGGCGTGACAGCACGACATTGTTGCGGTTCTTGTCCAGCTCGATGATCTTCGCCTCAAGGGTGCGACCGACGTACGGCTGCAGGTCGCGGACCCGGCGCATCTCGACCAACGACGCGGGCAGGAAGCCGCGCAGGCCGATGTCGAGGATCAGCCCGCCCTTGACGACCTCGATGACGGTGCCTTCGACGACCTCGTCGTTTTCCTTCTTCTGCTCGATCGTGCCCCAGGCGCGCTCGTATTGCGCGCGCTTCTTGGAGAGGATCAGCCGGCCCTCCTTGTCCTCCTTCTGCAGGACGAGGGCTTCGATGTGATCGCCGACCTTGACGACGTCGTTCGGGTCGACGTCGTGCTTGATAGAGAGTTCACGCGAGGGGATGACACCCTCGGTTTTGTAGCCGATGTCGAGCAGTACCTCGTCCCGGTCGACTTTGACGATGGTGCCCTCGACGATGTCGCCGTCATTGAAGTACTTGATGGTCTTGTCGATGGCGGCGAGGAAGTCGTCTGACGAGCCGATGTCGTTCACGGCAACTTGCGGCGTGCCCGGAGGTGTCATGGTGGACGTCATGGAATAGGTCGGTATCCAACTGTGGTAGATGGCGCGGAGCGGGCCCTTTCGCCGGTGAACGCGCCTCTCCGCCGCCGGCACAGCCGGGGGCTAAGTCGGAAACGTGCATGACGAGCGCGAGCCTGCTCCCTGTCGAGGCGCGCAGACCAGCAACGCAGTTCACAGCCTACGGACCGGGCGGCTTGCAGGCAACGCCGGGTCTGCCTCGATCACGATACGGTGCGCAAATGGACGCCGATGTGATCGTTGTGGGCGGCGGCCTCGCGGGCCTGGTCGCGAGCGCCGAACTGGCCGAGACGGGCCGCCGGGTGCTGCTGCTCGACCAGGAACCCGAGCAGTGCCTGGGCGGGCAGGCCTTCTGGTCGTTCGGCGGTCTGTTTCTCGTGGACTCCCCCGAGCAGCGACGGCTGCGCATCCGCGACTCGCACGAGTTGGCATGGCAGGACTGGCTGGGCAGCGCCGGATTCGACCGCGCGGAGGACCACTGGCCCCGGCACTGGGCCGAGGCATACGTCGACTTCGCGTCCGGGGAGAAACGGGCGTGGCTGTCCGGACTGGGCGTGCGCTGGTTCCCGGTAGTGGGGTGGGCCGAGCGCGGTGGCTACAGCGCCACCGGGCCCGGCAACTCGGTGCCGCGCTTCCACATCACCTGGGGTACCGGTCCGGGGCTGCTCGCACCGTTCGTGGCACGGGTGCAGGCGGCGGCCGAGCGCGGGCTGGTGACGTTCCGGTTCCGGCACCGGGTGGACGAGCTGACGTCGACCGATGGGGTCGTCGACGGAGTGCGTGGCACCGTCCTGGAACCGTCGGACGTGCCACGCGCAGTGCCCAGCTCACGCAGTCCGGTCGGCGACTTCGAGCTGCACGCCGGTGCGGTGGTCGTCACCTCGGGCGGCATCGGCGGCAACTTCGACCTGGTGCGTTCCCACTGGCCGGCCCGCCTGGGTGCGCCGCCGACGCACATGGTCGCAGGCGTCCCCGACTTCGTTGACGGGCGCATGATCGGCATTACCCGGGCCGCCGGCGCGCATGTGATCAACTCGGACCGCATGTGGCACTACGTCGAGGGCATACACAACTGGGATCCGGTGTGGACCAACCACGGCATCCGCATCCTGCCCGGGCCGTCGTCGCTGTGGCTGGACGCCCGGGGCCGGCGCCTGCCGGTGCCTCTGTTCCCGGGTTTCGACACGCTCGGAACCCTCGAGCACATCATGCACACCGGCTACGACCACACCTGGTTCGTGCTCACCAAGAAGATCATCGGCAAAGAGTTCGCACTCTCCGGGTCGGAGCAGAACCCCGACCTGACCGACAAGAGCGTGCGCGACGTGCTCGTCCGGGCCCGCGCCGACATGCCGGCACCGGTACGCGCCTTCCTCGACAAGGGCGCCGACTTCGTACAGGCGGCCACGCTCCACGAGTTGATCAGGAAGATGAACGCCCTGACCGACGAAGCCCTGCTCGACCCCGAACAGGTCTGGCGCGAAGTGGTTGCCCGTGACCGCGAGCTGGACAACGCCTACACCAAGGACCTCCAGATCGTCGCGCTGCGCCACGCCCGCTCATACCTGCCCGACCGCATCTCGCGGGTCGCCGCACCGCACAAGCTGCTCGACCGGACGGCGGGACCGCTGATCGCGGTGCGGCTGTCGGTCCTGACCCGCAAGACGCTGGGCGGACTGGAGACCGACCTGTCCGGGCGGGTGCTGCGCCCCGACGGCCTGCCGCTGCCGGGTGTCTACGCGGCGGGCGAGGCGGCCGGGTTCGGGGGCGGCGGCATGCACGGTTACCGGTCGCTGGAGGGGACGTTCCTGGGCGGCTGCCTGTTTTCCGGCCGGGTAGCGGGACGTTCGGCCGCCGCCGCCATCGGGTAGCGCGCTCGTGAGTGAGCATCACGCCAAGCTCGATGCCGTGGGCGTCGCCCGCCGGGATGTGGACGCCGGCGCGTCGGTACGCGCCAGCCGCCGGTGGTGGGACGCCGACGCCGACGACTACCACGCCGCACACGGTGCGTTTCTCGGCGACGCCGACTTCGTGTGGTGCCCGGAACGGGTACGCGAGGCCGAGGCGCGCCTACTCGGTGACGTCACCGGGCGGCGCGTGCTCGAGGTGGGCTGCGGCGCCGCCATGTGTTCCCGCTGGCTGGCTCGGGCCGGGGCGCGACCGGTCGCGTTCGACGTATCTGCAGGCATGCTGCGCCACGCACGCCACCTGGCGACCGCGACGGGCATCGGCGTGCCGCTCGTCCAGGCGGACGCGCAGTACCTGCCGTTCGCGCCGGCATCGTTCGACATCGCATTCACGGCGTTCGGGGCGGTGCCGTTCGTCGCCGACTCCGCGCGGGTGATGCGCGAGGTGGCCCGGGTGCTGCGTCCCGGCGGACGGTGGGTGTTCGCGACCCCGCACCCGCTGCGCTGGATCTTCCCGGACGACCCTGGCCCCGGCGGCCTGGCCGCAGACACGTCCTACTTCGACCGCACGCCCTACGTCGAGTTCGACGGGGCCGGCGAGGCCACCTATGTCGAGCACCACCGCACACTGGGCGACCGGGTTCGCGAAGTCGTCGCGGCGGGCTTTCGCCTCGTCGACCTGATCGAACCGGAGTGGCCCGCGGACCTCACCGACGAGTGGGGCCAGTGGTCGCCGCTGCGCGGCGCCATACTGCCCGGTACGGCGATATACGTCTGCGACCTACCGGGGTAGCGGCTGGGTGACCTCGGTGTCGGGAGGCGGCGGTGGCGCGATGTCTGGGCCGGCCGGTGGCGCCGCATAGTTGGGTGGGGC
>JBKPQY010000257.1:0-6278 GCA_046734315.1 Actinomycetota bacterium
GGCTGTCGACAAGGAAGATCGCTGGCTGCCGGTGCTGGCACCGCAGTTGCCGGTACCCGTGCCCGCGCCGCTCGCGATGGGCGTCCCGGGCGAGGGCTACCCGTTCCCCTGGTCGATCCGCCGCTGGATTTCCGGCGAGCCCGCGAGCGCCGAACGCATCGCCGACATGCCCGCGTTCGCGGTGGCGGTCGCCGAGTTCCTCCTGGCCCTGCAGCGCGTCGATGCCAGGGGCGGCCCTCATGCCGGGGCGCACAGCTTCTACCGCGGCGCGCCGCCGGCGCACTACGACGGTGAGACCCGCGAGGCGCTGGCGCGGCTGGGTGGCCGCGTCGACCGGGCGGCAGCCGACGTCTGGGACACGGCGTTGGCGTCGCGCTGGGAGGGGCCGCCGACGTGGTTCCACGGCGACGTGGCGGTCGGCAACCTGCTCGTTCGGGGCGGACGCTTGGCCGGAGTGATCGATTTCGGCACGTCCGGAGTGGGCGATCCGGCGTGCGATCTGGTGATCGCGTGGACCTTCTTCACGGGCGAGAGCCGTGCGGCGTTCCGGCGCACAGTCGGCCAGGATGCCGGCACCTGGGCCAGGGCGCGCGGCTGGGCGCTGTGGAAGGCGCTCATCAGCCTGCCCGGCGACGAGCCGCTGAACCTGCGCGTCATCGACGACGTGATCAACGATCATCGGGCGGCGAACTGATCAGCCGGGTGCCCCGCGTGTTGCGGAATCTCACAGGTGCCCCGGATGCACCGTGGCGCGACAATTTCGTCAAGTAATGTCGGCGGCACCGCAACGTGAGAGGGGCCCCCGATGACGGAAACCACCGTCCAGACGCCCGATTCCGCAGCCCTGCACCACGGCGGCAGGGACGCGATCGAGCTTGAGGTACGTCCTGCCACCGAGGGCGCTGCCGGCGTCGACATCTCGCGGCTGCTGGCGAGGGCCGGACTGGTCACCTACGATCCCGGCTTCGCCAACACCGCCGCGTGTAGCTCGGCGATCACCTACATCGACGGCGACGCCGGTGTGCTGCGCTACCGCGGCTATCCCATCGACGAGCTTGCCGAGGTGTCCTCGTTCATCGAGGTGAGCTACCTGCTGATCCACGGCGAGCTGCCCACCGTCGAGCAGTTGGCGGCGTTCACCGAACAGATTCGCCGGCACACGCTGCTGCACGAGGAGCTCAAGGGCCTGTTCGACGCGTTCCCCCGCGACGCGCACCCGATGCCGGTGCTGTCGTCCGCGGTATCCGCGCTCTCCACGTTCTATCAGGACGCGCTGAACCCGTCGGTCGAGGCCGACGCCGAGCTGTCGACGGTGCGCCTGCTCGCCAAGCTGCCGACGATTGCCGCGTACGCGTACAAGAAATCGGTCGGTCAGCCATATCTCTACCCGGACAACTCGCTCGGCCTCGTCGAGAACTTCCTGCGCATGACGTTCGGCTTCCCCGCCGAGCCGTACCGGCCGGACCCGGTCATGGTGCGCGCCCTCGACCAGCTTTTCATCCTGCACGCCGACCACGAGCAGAACTGCTCGACGTCGACGGTGCGGCTGGTCGGCTCGGCACAGGCGAACCTGTTCGCCTCGGTGTCCGCGGGTATCCACGCGCTCTCGGGACCCCGGCACGGCGGCGCCAACCAGGAAGTGCTCGAGATGCTGGCGGCGATCCGCGCGCAGGGCGGCGACGTGGCGTCGTTCGTCAGGAAGGTCAAGAACAAGGAGGCCGGCGTCCGGCTGATGGGATTCGGCCACCGCGTCTACAAGCACTACGACCCGCGTGCCGCCATCATCAAGAAGACAGCCGACCAGGTGCTCTCCGCCCTCGGCAAACGCGACGACCTGCTCGACATCGCCGTCGAGCTCGAAGGCGTGGCGCTCTCGGACGACTACTTCATCTCCCGCAAGCTCTACCCGAATGTGGACTTCTATACAGGCCTGCTGTACAGAGCGATGGGCTTCCCGGCGAAGATGTTCACGGTGTTGTTCGCGATCGGCCGGCTGCCGGGGTGGATCGCCCAGTGGTACGAGATGATCAACGATCCGGAGACCAGGATCGGCCGCCCGCGGCAGCTGTACACGGGCCCAACCCAGCGCCAGTTCGTGCCGATCGAGAAGCGCTAATTCAATCCGCCGGTCCGTCTGTCGCAGTGCTTGCGCTCAGCGCTGACCCCGTTCGTCGACCCACATGTCGATCAGGCCATGGAAGTGGGCGAGAAACTGCTCACGCTCGTGCACCGGGTACGTCGCTGTGACCGTGTCGACCAATAGCCGGTCGAACTCCGGTCCTTTGATCCAGTCCAGGACACGTTCGTCCACAGTGGACAGATACGTGTCGCAGAAGTCCCGGTACGCGTCGACCTCGAAGTAGCTGTCGGCCAGCCGGCGGTATGCGGCGATCTTTTCGGCGTAGCTCAGTTCGGCTTGGTCGGCGATGTCGAAGTATGCGCGGGTGTCCAGGTCGATGTCCGGGCGCCGGCCCGTCACCAGGCAGAACACCGTCCACTTCACCAGCGCCGACATCGCCCACGGGAAGTAGTAGTGCAGCGACGTCACGGCGACGTCAGGGCACGCGTTGGCGTAGTCGATCGGATGGACCTGCCCGTCCTTGATCAACACCTCGCAGGAGTTGAACTCCCAGCGGAAGAACGCGTTGACGGTGCGCGAGATCGACACGACCTCGTCCCCGGTGTGCGCGTCGAGGAAGTCGTGCTGCACGCGGTAGCGGTCGTGCATCGGCGCATCCGGGTCGAAACGCATCACGATCGTCTCGGCGCCGATCGACAGGGCTCGGGCGAACACGTCGAAGCCGTCGACGGCGGCCTGCAGGTGCATGAGCATCCCGCCGGATGCGTCGTAGGCGCGATGCAGCTCTGCGGCGTCGCGGACGCGCGACACGCCGCGCCAGGCCCCGCCATCGTACGGCTTCATGTAGAGGGGAAACCCGACGATCTCGGCTAGCGCTTCCAGGTCGAACGGGCGGTTGTAACGCTGCGCGGTATACGCGTATTTGGCGTCATCGACCGGGTTCTTGTACGGGACGAGCACCGTCTCGGGCACCTTCAGGCCCAGTCGCATCATCGCGCAGTAGGCGGCGTGCTTCTCCATTGCCTGGAACGTGAACGGCGAGTTCAGCAGGTACACGTCGTCCATCAACGCGACCTTCTTGAGCCACTCGCGCGGGTGGTAGTACCAGTACGCCAGCCGGTCGATCACCAGCTCCACCCGCGGGCGCGCCCGCAGCGAGAACGGCTCGATCGTCAGCCGTTCGGTGGCGAAGCGATGTGTGCTGCCGTCGTGGTACCGAACCGGCGACGCCAGCGCCAGCAGCGCCTCATATGCGCGAGGCCAGTCGTCCTCGGTGCCGAGCAGTAGTCCTACCAGATGGTCGGCCTCGCGCGCGCCTGTCATGCCCGGACGCTACCGTGTCGGGCGCGTCAGCAGAACCGCGGCAGGTGGTGCGCGATCTCCCGCCGCCACCAGGGCCAGTCGTGCGCGACGTCGGTACCCCAGACGTCAAGCTCACAGCGAATCCCCTTGCGTTGCAGGAGATCCGCTAGATGTCGCGTCGACGGGAGGGCGCCGGTGGGGTTCGTCTCCCAGGCGCCCTGTCCGACGACCAGCAGGATGGACACCTGCCCCCGCAGCCAGTCGAGGTGGTCACCGCCGAGGTTGGGCACGTAGTCGACAGGGCTGTTGAAGTACGTGTCGTCACCGCGCTCTCCCCAGCCATGCCACGCCGCCACGTCGTAGTTGCCGGACAACCCGATCGCGAGCGGGAACACCGCGGCGTGCTTCAGGGCGAAGTTCACCGCGTGGTACGCGCCGAGGCTACAGCCCGTCGTGACGATGTCGAGCGGTCCACCACAGTCGGCGTGGATCGCCGGCACGACGTCTCCGAGGATCCACGCCTCATATCGGCGGTGACGCCGGGCCCGCTCCTCCAGCGGCAGATCGGTGCGCGACCACGTCTCGCCGTCGAACGAATCGACGCAGTACAGCTTCACCCTCCCGCTCTCGATCAGATCGGCCACGGCACCGACCATGCCGTTGTTCTCGTAGTCGATGGCTTTGCCCTGCTCGGAGGGGAAGACCACGACCGGGCGTCCCCAGTGCCCGTAGCTGATCACGCCCTCGCGCAGCTCACGCCTCACGGCAGCCACGTTTCCGTAAGCAGGTCCACCAGGTACGGGTCGAACGCGTCGCGCCAGCCGACGTAGGTGTGAGCGTCAGGGACCTCGCCGTACGTCACGTCGTGGCCCAGCTCGGCGAGCCGCCGGGCCATCAGCCGGTTGTTGGCCACGTTCTCCTCGGCCAGCCCGCAGGTCATGGCGATGCGCATCGGGGGCGCCGACCTGTCGAGGGACGCCACGAACTCGGTCACGGCCGGGAACCCGCCGAACGAGCGCTCCTGGGCGTCCAGGTCCGGGCGGAAGAAGCTGCCGGATTGGAGGAACAGCGCTCTCGCCGTCCCGGGCTGAGTCACCGCGGCGTGCAGTGCGGCCAGCGCGCCGAGGCTGGCCCCGGCGAGCGCGACGGAGCCGCGCACCGCGACCGCGTCCCTGATGGCCTGCAGGCCCAGCCCGTGCAAGGCACGCGCATACGCGGGCGACGCGGCGTACCAGCGGTCGCGGTCGCCAGGCCCGAGCAGCGCCACGCGGTGGGCGGGCAGCCGCCCCGACCCGATCATCGCCGCGGCGAACCGGGTCATCGAGGCCAGCCTGTCGAACTCGGGACCGTCGTGCACGAGCAGCATCGGCAGCGCCGCCCCGGCCGGGCAGTCCGCGGGCGACCAGATCGTGATCGGCAAGGGCCGCCGGAGCTCCAGGGCCCGCACCATCAGCGCTGTCGTGCGACCGGGCTCGACGTCGCCGGTGAGCCACCCCGGCGCCGTGTACCCGGGGAACTCCAGCACCGAATGGGCGCCGAACGCCGTGGCCACGCGCACCGGGTTGTCCGGATCGCACATCTTTGACTCGGACCCGTCGGCATATTTCAGCAGGTACAGGTACTCCAGCCGCAGGACGGGCGGGCGGGCGATCTCGACCGCCCACCGGCCGCGCGTGCGCCGCATCGCGGAGGGGTCGACGTGATGTTCGAGGTCGAGCCAGACCCGGACGTCGATCACGGCGTCGCCGGGGTCGGACAGCCAGAATCGGACGCGATCCCCGGCTGCCGCACTGCCCATGGCGCGCAAAGCTACGCCGTAAATGCGACCGGACTGTGACCCAGGTGCGCCAGGATGGGGGCAGCAGCGAGAGCGAGGGACCGCGACGATGGCGTATTACCGGCAGCGCGGCAGCGTGCCGCCGAAGCGACACACGCAGCACCGCGCGCCCGACGGCGGGCTGTATTACGAAGAGCTCATGGGCGAGGAGGGCTTCTCCGCGGACTCCTCGCTGCTCTACCACCGGGAGTTGCCCTCGGCGATCGTGGACGCTCGGGTCTGGAGACTGCCGGACCTGAGCACGGTGCCCAACGCCCCGCTGCTGCCCCGGCACCTGCGCCTGCACGAGCTGTTCAAGGATGCCGACGTCGAGAGCACCGACGTCGTGACGGGCCGACGGCTGGTACTCGGCAACGCGGACGTGCGCATCTCCTACGTGGTCGCGCAACGCCCGTCGCCGCTTTATCGCAATGCGATCGGCGACGAGTGCGTCTACCTCGAGTCCGGTTCGGCAAGGGTCGAGACCGTCTTCGGTGGGCTCGACGCCCGGCAGGGCGACTACATCCTGCTTCCCCGCGCCACGACCCACCGCTGGGTGCCGAGCGCCGGCGAGCCGCTGCGCGCCTACTGCATCGAGGCGAACTCGCATATCACGCCGGTCAGGCGCTACCTGTCCAAATACGGTCAGTTCCTCGAACACTCGCCGTATTGCGAGCGCGACCTGCGCGGCCCGGGCGAGCCCGCCCTGATCGACGAGGAGAACGTCGAGGTGTTCATCAAGCACCGCGGCAGCGGTCCCGCCGGCATCACCGGCACGATCTACGTCTACCCGCGGCATCCCTTCGACGTCGTCGGCTGGGACGGCTGCCTGTACCCGTACGCGTTCAACGTCTCCGACTTCGAGCCGATCACGGGCCGGGTACACCAGCCACCACCGGCGCATCAGGTCTTCGAGGGCGCCAACTTCGTCGTCTGCAACTTCGTGCCCCGCAAGGTCGACTATCACCCGCTGTCTATTCCGGTGCCGTACTACCACTCGAACGTCGACAGCGACGAGGTGATGTTCTACTGCGGCGGCGACTACGAGGCACGGCGGGGCTCCGGAATCGGTCAGGGCTC
>JBKPQY010000258.1:0-5358 GCA_046734315.1 Actinomycetota bacterium
CGGACCAGCTCGAGAAGTCCGCGCTCGAGATGCGTCTTGCGCACCGCATCGTCGAGGGCGGTCAAGGCCCGGCTGGCGGCCGGCACGAGCCTTTCCACCGGGAGCCGGGTCGGCGGGACGACGATGTCCTCTGACATGGAACCGACTGACATACCAGCCACGCTAAGTCGCCTCTGGGGCAGCGGTAAGGTCCAGTTCCGTGGCCAATTCCTGGGCCAGTAGTGGGCTCGACCTGCATGTGGACACGACCGGCTCGCGACGGCGCGCCAGTCTCGAGGAGGGTCTTCGCGCCGCCATTCAAGGCCGCCGACTGGCCGCAGGCACGATGCTGCCGTCGTCGCGAGTACTGGCACAGGACCTCGGCCTCTCCCGGGGGACAGTCGCGGCCGCCTACGACCAACTTGTCGCCGAGGGCTACCTGATCACCAGGCAGCGAGCGGGCACCGAGGTGGCCGACCTCGGACCGGTCGCCAAGCCCGCCGAGCCCCGAGACAAGGCGACGACAACGCGACTTGACCTTCGGCCAGGCACGCCGGACGTTACGTCCTTCCCCGTCGCCGAGTGGCTGCGATGCGCTCGCCGCGCCTTGGGCCGGGCCCCAGCGAGCGCGCACGGCTACGGCGACATGCGCGGCCGCTTCGAATTGCGCAGCGCCCTCGCCGATTATCTGGGCCGCACCCGCGGGGTCGAAGCCCGACCCAGCCAGATCGTGATCACCGCCGGGACCACCCAGGCGCTGTCGCTGCTGTGCGGGGCACTCGGCCGGGCGGGCAACAGCACGATCGCCATGGAGAACCCGGGATTCAACTTCCACCGGGACGTGGCGCGGCACGCCGGCCTACGCGTCACCGCCATGCCGGTTGACGAGCACGGCACCGACCCGAGCGGGCTGCGCGAGGCCGCGGCCGCGGTCGTCACCCCGGCCCACCAGTACCCGACCGGCGTTACGATGCATCCCTCGCGTCGCCAGGCGTTCACCTCATGGGCCCGCACGACCGGCGGGCTCATCATCGAAGACGACTACGACGGCGAGTTCCGCTACGACCGCCAGCCGATCGGTGCCCTGCAGGGCACGGCCGCCGACCACGTCGTCTACATCGGAACCGCGTCCAAAACGCTCGGGCCCGGACTGCGGCTGGGCTGGATGGTGCTGCCACCGCGGCTCATCGCCTCAGTCGTCACGGCGAAGCAGAACGCCGATATGGGCACCGACACCATCGCGCAGTTGACCCTCGCCGAATTCATCAACAGCCACGGTTACGACCGCCACATCCGCACCATGCGGATGCGGTACCGCCGCCGCCGCGACCTGCTGATCACCGCCATCGAACAGATCGATCCACGCCTGATCATCGGCATTCCGGCCGGCCTCCAGACGCTCATCCGGCTACCCACGCCCGGGCCGACCGAGGATGAACTTGTCGCGCTGGCCGCCGCCGAAGGCCTTGCCCTCGAGGGCCTCGGCCCGCACTGGCACCGGAAACACCCCGATCGGCAAGGCCTGATCATCGGATTCTGCAGGCCATCCGAACGGGCCTACCCTGCCGCCGTGGCCCTGCTCGCACGGGTGCTTCATCGCGCGCTCCGCTGCTGAGCCAACGCGGGCAAGGGCATGCCGGCCGGAGGCTTGCCGATGGGTTGCTGCAGTGGTGGCGATCGGCATTGCCAGCGCCACCGACCTCGCCACCGCGACCGTCGACGGGCGATTCGGCAACGACGAACAGCCACCCGTTGCGGGGGCGGAATTTGGGTGAGGCTCGCGACCAGTCGCGCGCTATCGCCGAACACCCGAGCGTGGACTGCACTATTTTAGCTTCGCGGAGAATTCGCCGATGATCTGATATCCGGTCACGTGGCCCGGTTTACCTTGGCGCCGGCTTGGTAGCTGGCGACGCTCTGGGTCAGCGCATGTCGAACGATCTTGGCCAACTCCGACAGCCTGGCCTTGTGCTCCGCTTCCACCTTGGCCTTTGTCGCCGGGGTGGTCGCGGGCATCGCGATGTTGTTCCGGTCAGGCAGCACGACACATCCAATCGTCGATTTGCCCTTGACACCGTTTCGCTGGATCTGGGCGTTCGATCCGTCGGTCGTCGGATTCTGGCGGTCGATCCGCCAGCCGCCGGCATCGGGTACGACATGGCTCTTCTGGTCACCAAAAAGGTTAGTGACGTTCTGCGGGTCACGTTCTTTATGACCGATTGGTATCCGGCCGGTACCGGTGCTGGAATCGCGTCCATCGTGTCGGACCGGACCCTGATAGAAAGCGGCATGGTGCATCCCCCTCCAAGTGCTCGCCATTGCCCGCCGTAACGGCTGCGGCGTATTCGTGGTGTCGAGATTTATCGCGATCTGAGACTTCAGGCGGTGTCGGATTCGGTTGATCAAGACGTAGCCGAATACGCGTCTCGAGAGAATCCGCGAGGCGGTGTCGGATCGGGGCGGAGGTATTCGTAGCGGGGGTGAGAGGCCGGCCGCCCACGAGGGGCGCCCCTAAGGAGAAGGGAACGGCGATCATGAAACTGACGACCACCACGCAGGTCTCCGTCGATGGAGTGGTGCAGGGAAACGGCGGCCCGGATGAGAATCGCAGCGGCGGATTCGTGCGAGGCGGGTGGGCCAGGCCGCTGTTCGACAGCCAGGCCATGACGTTCGTCGACGAGGTGTACCAGCGCGCCGGCGCATTCCTGTTCGGCCGGCGGACTTACGAGCTCTTCGCCGGCTACTGGGGCGTGAGGGGAGATCTGCGGAATCCCATCGTCGGTGCATTGAACGCAAAGCCCACGTACGTCGCATCGAACACACTCACCGAACCGCGCTGGGCGGACACGACCGTCCGGTCCGGTGACCTCGCGACGGCCATCGGCGAGCTGAAGGCCAAGCCGGCGGGTGAGCTGCAGGTGCACGGCAGCGGCACCCTGACCCGATGGTTGCTCGAGAATGAGCTCGTCGACGAGATGAATCTGCTCATCGTCCCGGTGGTCGTCGGCCAGGGCACGCGGCTGTTCCCCGACACCGGCCCGGACATAGCGCTTGACCTGGTCGAATCCCGAGCCCTTCCGAAGGGCATAACGATCCAGGTCTACCGGCCGGCCGGGCGCCCGCAGTATGCAACCGACTGAAGTCCTTGAAAGACATCCGGGAGACGGTGTCGGATCGGGGCAGAGGTGTTCGTAGGAAGGGTGAGCGGCCGCCCACGAGGGGCGCCCCGGACCACAGGAGATGATCCGAGATGCAGTACCTGCTTTCCGTCATTCACGACGCGCACGACCTGGCCACCCCGGACGAAATGGCAGCCATCGACGTGTTCAACGACCGGCTCCAGGCCGAGGGCTACTGGGTCTTCGCCGGTGGCCTCGGGGCGCCTGACACGGCGACCGTCATCGACAACCGGGGTGGGGAGGCGCTGTTCACCGACGGGCCCTTCCTCGAGTCGAAGGAGTACCTCGCGGGCTTCTGGATCCTCCAGGCCCCCGACCTCGACGTCGTGCTCAGGCTCGCCACCGAGGGGTCGAAGGCCTGCAACCGGAAGATCGAGGTGCGGCCGTTCCTGTGAGCGTGGTCGACGTCCGGGAGGCGATCACCCAGGCCCATCGCGGGGAGTGGGCGCGCGTGGTCGCCACCCTGACCCGGCGTTTCGGTGACCTCGACATCGCCGAGGAGGCGGCAGCCGAGGCGTTCGCCACCGCCGTCGAGCGGTGGCCGGCCGACGGCGTACCGCCCAACCCCGGCGGCTGGCTCACCACCACCGCCACTCGCAAGGCCATCGACCGGATCCGGCGCGAGAACAAGCGCGACGACAAGCAGCAGGAGGCTCAGCTGTTGTACGACGACGACCCGCCCGCGCCCCTCGACGCCATCGACGACGAGCGGCTCCGGCTGATCTTCACCTGCTGTCACCCGGCGCTTGCGATGCAGACCCGCGTGGCGTTGACGCTACGCATGGTCGCCGGTCTGACGGTGCCCGAGATCGCGCGCGCCTTCCTGGTGCAGGAGAGCACGATGGGACAGCGGATCACCCGCGCGAAGGCCAAGATCAAGGCGGCTCGCATCCCCTACCGGGTGCCGTCCGCGGAGGAGCTCCCGGCCCGCGTCTCCGGCGTACTCGCCGTCCTCTTCCTCGTCTTCAACGAGGGCTACCTGGCGACCGGCCCCGATACCGATCCCGTACGTCACGACCTGATCGCCGAGGCGATCCGGCTCACTCGCCTGATCCGTGTCCTCATGCCGGACGACGGCGAGGTGGCCGGGCTGCTGGCGCTGATGCTCCTCACCGAGGCCCGCCGCACCGCCCGGGTTTCGGCCAGGGGCGAACTCGTCACCCTCGACGAGCAGGACCGTGGGGTCTGGGACGCGGCGCTGCTCGCCGAGGGCCATCGGATGGTGCGTGAGCGCCTAGCCGCCGCAGCCGCCGGAGTTGCTCCTGGTCGCTACCAGATCCTCGCAGCGATCAGCGCCGTGCACACCTCCGCTCGCCAGGTAGGCGACACCGACTGGTCGCAGGTCGTCGCCCTCTATGACCAGCTGGTCAGCCTCGACCCCTCGCCGATCATCGCCCTCAACCGGGCCATCGCGGTCGCCGAGCTCGACGGCCCGGAGGTGGCACTGGCGGCCGTCAACCGGCTTGAGGGCAAGTTGGCCGGCTATCACGCCTATCATGCGACCCGCGCCGACCTGCTGCGCCGGCTGGGCCGCAGTCAGCAGTCGCGCGCGGCCTACGACAAAGCCATCGACCTGGCGGGCAACACCGCCGAGATCGCCTACCTGAAACGCCGCCGCGACCAACTGGGGTAGCGCCGCCAATCCCGATCGAACCCCGTGCTAGGCGGCGGCCGGCACCACCGCTTCCTGGCGAAGTGCGGGAGCGCGGTCGAAGTCCTCGACAAGCCGCATATCGAGGATACTGCGCTCGCATCGGTCAAGCGGGTGCGCACCACCGAAATGCGGGAACCGCTTTTAACAGTAAGTCCCGGCTCGGTCGCAGACAGCGAATTCCCATTCGCCCATGGCGATATCGCAGATGTGGGTGACACACTGACCTGACTCTTTATTTTCGACTTCGGGGGGAGTCATGTGGGGACGTTCTGTACTCATAGCCGGGTTGGCCATTGCGGGCACAGTGCTCGTCGGTACACCCGCCACCGCTCAGCCGATCGACAAGGGCCATTTCCACGACGTCTCCACGAGTGACGTCTACGACTGCGATGGCACCCCGGCCCAGGACGCCGCGGACGTCTCCGGAAACTTCCTGTTCAACCAGCGCGGATCCTCTGCCTTCCCCTACTTCCGGGAGAGTGTGCACGGCACTGTCGTGACCACCAACCTGGACACCGGCGGCACCTATACCAACGTCTTCACCTC
>JBKPQY010000259.1:0-21609 GCA_046734315.1 Actinomycetota bacterium
CCGACCGACGACCCGGGAAGGGCTGGCCGGCCTGCGGCTCAACATGCCCGATCGCCCCGGAGCGCTGCACACGGCAGGCACCTCGTCGCAGATCTCCGACGGGGCGTCGGCGCTGCTGCTGGCCTCGGCCGAGCGGGCGGAGCAACTGGGCCTCCGGCCCCGCGCCCGGGTCGTCGACTCCCTCCTCATCGGCACCGATCCGGTGATGATGCTGACCGGACCGATACCGGCCACTCAGCGCATCCTCGAGCGCAACGGGCTGACGCTGGACGACATCGACGTCGTCGAGGCGAACGAGGCCTTCGCCTCGGTCGTTCTGGCGTGGGCCCACGAGACGAAGGCCGACCTGGATCGGGTGAACGTCAACGGCGGGGCCATCGCGCTGGGGCACCCGCTGGGGGCCACCGGCGGTGTGCTCCTGACCAAGGCGCTCAATGAGCTGGAACGGGTCAACGGCCGGTACGCGCTGGTGACGATGTGCGTCGGCGGCGGCATGGGCACCGGGACGTTGCTCGAGCGGCTGTGACCCGATACGGCTGGCCCGCAGCCTCTCTCGGGTATATAACTAAATCGTCTAACGATTCAAGTGTCTGCGCAGCGTGCCCACGGTTATGCGGCCAGGACGGGCGAGAGGAGCGGCAGTGACCCAGGCGTCCCAGGAGGAGGTGCCGCTCCTCGTGCACGGTCGAACGTGGGAGGACATGCCGGCCGGGTCCGCCTTCCGCACCGCGAAACGCACGATCACCGAGGCCGACCTCGTCAGCTTCCTGCACGTGAGCGGCATCAATGAGCCGCTGTTCTACGACGCCGGGCACGCGGCCGGTGCGGGCTATTCCGGCCGGCTGGTCCCGGGTGCCCTCGTCTACGTCTTCGCCGAGGGCCTGATCCTGCAGACGAACGTCCTGCACGGCACCGGGCTCGCGTTCATGAGCATGGAGTACTCGATCAAGGCACCGACGTTCGTCGGCGACACCATTCACGTCGTGGTGTCGGTCGAGGAGTCGCGCCCGTCGAGCCGGGGCGGGCGTGGCGTGGTGCGCACCCGGTGCGGGATCGTCAACCAGCGCGGGGAAGAGGTCGCGTACTTCACGCCCGTCCGGCTCATCCGCGGCCGCGACGATCGCGAGTGAGGACGAGTTCATGAACGACGCCGTGATCGTCGAGAAGGACGGGCCGGTCCGCATCCTCACCCTGAACCGGCCGGAAGCGATGAACGCCTTCGACGAGGATCTGCACCTGGGCCTCCCGGCCGCATTGCGTGCGCTGTCTGACGACCGTGATGCGAGAGCGGTGGTCCTCACCGGCGCCGGCCGCGCGTTCAGCGCCGGCGGGAGTATCGACGACTTCGACGTCTTCCGCACCGACTTCGAGGCCCGGCGGCGCACCTTGCGCATCGGCCGGCAGCTGTTCGACGACCTGATCAACGTCCACCTGCCGGTCGTCGCTGCCGTGAACGGGCCGGCGGTCGGCCTCGGCTGCACGATCGTCACGGCCTGCGACTACGTCCTGATGTCCGACAAGGCGTTCCTCGCCGACCCGCACGTGCAGGTCGCCCTGGTGGCCGGCGACGGCGGTGCCGTGACCTGGCCGCTGAACATCGGGTTGCTCCGGGCCAAGCCCTACCTGCTCACCGGCGAGCGGGTGCCGGCCGAGGTGGCCGTCCAGCTCGGGCTGGCCACGCGCGTCGTCCCGCACGAGGAGCTGATGACCGAGGCGCTGGGCGTCGCCGAGCGGATTGCCGCCCTGCCCCCGCAAGCCGTGCAGGATACCAAGATGATCCTCAACCAGCACCTGCGGCAGGCGGCCGTCACCGTGCTCGGCTACGGCCTGGCTGCCGAGAGCCAGTCACATGACACCGCGGAGTACCGCGCAGTGCCCGAGCAGTTCCGCGCGCGAAAGAAGTGACCGTGGACTTCGCCCTCGACGATGACCAGGTGACCCTGCAAGGGGTGCTGCGGGAGTTCTTCGACGATCGCGTGCCCGAGAGCGCGGTGCGTGCTCAGCTCGAGGATCCGACCGCGTTCGACCGCCAGCTCTGGAAGCGAATGTCGGCCGAGATGGGGCTGCCCGGCCTCGCCGTGCCTGAGCAGTACGGCGGCGCGGGCTTCACCTTCTTCGAGGTCGGCCTCGTGCTGGAGGAGATGGGGCGCGCGCTGCTCGTCTCGCCGTTCCTGGCGTCGTGCGTGATGGCGACCCAGCTGCTGCTCGCCCTCGACGACGAGGACGCGCGCACGCGGCTGCTCCCCGGCCTCGCGAGCGGCGACGCCATCGGCACGGTCGCCCTGGCCGAGGACGGCGGCTCGTGGCTTCCGGGCGCCGTCGCGGCGACCGCGACCCCGGAGAGCGAGGGCTGGCGCATCGACGGGCACAAGTCGTTCGTCCTCGACGCGGCGATCGCCGACGTCCTGCTCGTCATCGCGCGCACTGCCGACGGCCTCGGCGTCTTCGAGGTCTCTGGCACCGACAAGGGCGTCGAGCGGACTCCGCTCGCCACCATGGACCAGACCCGCAAGCTCGCCCGCGTCGTGTTCGACGCCGCTCCGGCCCGCCGATTGGGCACCGCCGCCGGCGCCGAGCGGGCGACCGAGCAGATGCTGGACCTCACGCGTATCGCGCTCGCCGCCGACGCCGTCGGCGGTACCGCACGCGTGCTCGACATGTCGGTCTCGTACGCCAAGACCCGCGAGCAGTTCGGCCGCACCATCGGCTCCTTCCAGGCGATCAAACACAAGTGCGCGTCGATGCTGGTCGACCTCGAGTCGTCCCGGGCGGCGGTGCACTACGCGCTGTGGGCGGCCGCGACCGACCACGCCGACCGGCCGGTCGTGGCGCCGATGGTGAAGGCGCACTGCGTCGACGTCTACCTGGCGGCGGCGGGCGAGAACATCCAGATCCACGGCGGGATCGGCTTCACCTGGGAGCACCCCGCCCACCTGTACCTCAAGCGGGCGAAGAGCTCGCAGGCGCTGCTCGGTGGCTCGGATTTCCACCGCCAGCTGCTGGCCGACCGGATCAACATCTGAGAGCAAGGGAAACCATGGGATCACTCGACGGACGCGTCGCCATCGTCACCGGCGCGGGGCGCGGCCTCGGCCGCGCGCACGCGCTGCTGCTGGCCGAGGAGGGCGCCGCGGTCGTGGTCAACGACCCCGGCGTCGGAGGTGACGGCAGCGGTTCGGACGCCTCGCCCGCCGAGGAGGTCGTCGCCGAGATCGAGCGTCGGGGCGGACGGGCGGTCGCCAACCTCGACAGCTGCGCCGACTGGAAGGCCGCGGAGCACCTGATCGCGCAGGCGGTCGGCACGTTCGGCCACCTCGACATCCTCGTCAACAACGCCGGCATCCTGCGCGACAAGATGAGCTTCAACATGGCGGAGGACGACTGGGACTCCGTCATCCACGTCCACCTGAAGGGTCACTTCGCGCCGTCCCGCTTCGCGGCCTCCTACTGGCGAGCGCAGGCCAAGGCCGGCGACGGCAAGGTTTACGGGCGGATCATCAACACCAGCAGCGAATCCGGGTACTTCGGGATGGCCGGCCAGGTCAACTACGCAACGGCGAAGGCCGCCATCGTCGGCATGACGATGACGATGGCCCGCGAGCTGGAGCGCATCGGCGTCACCGTGAACGCGATAGCGCCGCGGGCGCGCACGCGCATGACGACGAGCTCGTTCAGCGGCTACCCGACCGAGGTGACGGACGGCTTCGACAACCGGGCGCCGGAGAACATCAGTCCCGTCGTGGCCTGGCTGGCTGGTCCGGCCGCGGGGCACATCTCGGCGAAGGTGTTCGCCTGCTATGGCGGCGAGATCGACCTGCAGACGCCGATCGAGTGCGACGTCAACCTGTCGGTCGGCGAACGTCGGTGGACCGTCGCCGAGCTCATCGAGCGTTCCGGCGAGTTCTTCGCGAAGGGACGCATCCCCGGGGTGGTGCCGATGCGCTCGGGCATCGGCGGCCAGTGACTCGCGCCGCGTGATGCACGTGCAGATCGGCGCCTACTTCGACCTGCGCAACCCGCAGCGGTGGCGCCGTGACCCGGTCGAGCTGTACGGGTCGTTCCTCGAACTGTGCGAGGAGGCCGAGCACGTCGGCCTCGACTCGATCTGGGTGACCGAGCACCACGGTTTCGACGACGACTACCTGCCCAGCCCACTGACGCTGCTGGCCGCGGTCGCGGCCCGGACGCGCCGAGTGCGGCTCGGCACCGGCATCGTCGTGGCACCGCTGCACCCGCCTGCGGAGATCGCCGAGCAGGCGGCGGTGGTCGACCTGCTCAGCGGCGGCCGGCTCGATCTCGGCATCGGCGCCGGCTACCGGCCGCCGGAGTTCGAGCTGTACGGCGCCGACATGCGCACGCGGTACCGCGACAACGATGCGCGGGCCGGGCAACTCCGCGCGTTGTGGGCCAGCCGGAAGGTGACGCCCGTCCCCGCGCAGGAGCGGCTGCCGATCTGGATGGGGTATCTCGGCCCGAAGGGCGCGCGGCGCGCCGGCCGGCTCGGGGAGTTCCTGCTGGCCCCGGACGCCCGGCTATGGCCGCACTACCGAGCCGGCCTCGAGCAGGGCGGCCACGAGGTCGCCAGCGGGCGGATGGGCGGCGGCGTGCAGGCCTGGGCCAGCGACGACCCGGAACGAGACTGGCCGGTCGTCGCCGAGCACCTCGCCGAGCAGCAGAACTCCTACCGCCGGCACGCCCGCATCGGTTACCCCGACCTGCCGCCCTTCAAGCCGGTCGATCCCGAGGTCCTACGCTCCCGGCGCCCCAGGGGTTTCAGCTCCCTCGATCACTTCGTCTACGGCACCCCTCATGAGGTCGCCGACTTCGTCGCCGAGTTCACGTCCGGCGCGCCGGTCGACACGCTCTACTTCTGGGCGGCGTTGCCGGGCATGGCCAACGAGCAGATCCTGCGCAACATCCGGCTGATCGGTACCGAGCTGGCGCCGCTGGTGCGCGAGCGGGCAAGCGCAGCGGCTTGAATGCAGGAGACCCAATGGACGATCTTGCCTCCCGCTTGGCGCGGGTCGAGGCCCACCAGCGCATCGGGCAGCTCCCGATCCGATACGCGATCGCCGTCGACTCGCGTGACCTCGACACCTGGGTCGCGCTGTTCGTCCCGGACGTCGACATGGGGCGGCACGGCCAGGGCCGGGACGTCCTGCGCAGCTTCATCGAACCGCAGGTGCGCTGGTTCTACCGGTCGGTGCACCAGATCTGCGGACACCGGATCGACCTCGGCCCGGACGAGCCGGACGGCCGCGGTCCCTCGGCCGCGACCGGCAGCGTCTACTGCCGGGCGGAGCACGAGGTGGACGAGCGGTGGGTGGTCATGGCGATCCGCTACGACGACGACTACCGGCGCATCGGCGAGGAATGGTTCTTCGAGCGGCGCCGGGAGCACCACTGGTACGCGGTTGACGTGACCGAGCGACCGCAGGCCGTCGACTTCGACAGCTGGCACTCCTCCGGGCGACGCCCCGCGCTGCCGGCGGGCGACCCGAGCTGGGCGCGCTTCTGGGGCGCGGGGCCGGAGCACACCGGGCACCCCGTCCCGTGACTCCCGAGAGGATCGCCCGATGACCACCGAGTTCGAGTTCGTCCAGGTCGAGCGCCTCGACGGCGGGCAGATCGTCCGTATCACCATGAACCGTCCGGAGGCGCGCAACGCGCAGAATCGCGGCATGCTTGCCGAGCTCGGGGCGGCCTTCGCCGCGGCCGAGGCCGACGACCAGGTGCGGGTCGTGATCTTCGCCGGCGCCGGCCCGAGCTTCTCGGCCGGCCACGACATGGGCTCCGAGGTTTCGCTGCGGGAGATCACCCCCGGCCCGGACGCGCACGCGTCAACGCGTATCCACGGCGGCACCCGGCACGGCGCCGAAGCCCAGATGCTGCAGGAGTGGCATTACTACTTCTCGAACACGGTCGCCTGGCGCAACCTGCGCAAGATCACCATTGCGCAGGTGCAGGGCAACGTGCTCGCCGCCGGCCTCATGCTCGCCTGGGCCTGCGACCTCATCGTGGCGAGCGCCGACACCGTCTTCGCCGACGTCGTCGGCACCCGCCTCGGCATGTGCGGCGTCGAGTACTTCGCGCATCCCTGGGAGTTCGGGCCGCGCAAGGCGAAGGAGCTGCTGCTCACGGGCGACTGCATCGACGCCGACGAGGCCCATCGCCTGGGCATGGTCAGCAAGGTGTTCGCCCCCGAGCGCCTCGCCGACGACACCGTCGCCTTCGCGCGTCGCATCGCCCGCCTGCCGACGATCACCTCGCTGCTGATCAAGCAGTCGGTGAACCAGGCGGTGGACGCCATGGGCTTCACCAGCGCGCTGAGCGGGGCGTTCACCCTGCACCAGCTGAACCACGCGCACTGGCGCGACGTCAACGACGACGGGTACTCGGTCGCCAAGCCGGGCGAGTCGATCGCCGACTGGCGCACGGCCGGCCCGCCGCGCCGCGCTGTGAAGGACGTGCCCTGAAGCCGAGCTCCACGCCTGCACACGCGGCAACACCACGACGAGGGGGAGCAGCGCCATGGGGCTGCTGGACGGCCAGGTCGCAATCATCACCGGCGGCGCCTCCGGGCAGGGCGCCGCCGAAGCACGACTATTCGCCGCCGAGGGCGCGAAGGTCGTCATCGGCGACGTGCAGGACGAGCTAGGCGAGGACCTCGCCGCTGAACTCGGCGACGCGGCCCGCTTCGTCCATCTGGACGTTTCGAGCGACGACGATTGGAGCAACGTCATCCGGCGCACCATTGAGACCTTCGGGGACGCCACCATCTTGATCCAGAGCGCGGCCATCGTGCATCACCGCCTGATCGAGGACAGCACGCCGGCCGAGTTCGAGCGCGTGCTCGCGGTGAATCTGCTCGGTCCGTTTCGCGGAATGCTCGCGGTGCTGCCGGGAATGCGCCGCGCCGGCGGCGGCGTGATCATCAACATCGGCTCCGCCGCCTCGGCCAGCGGCGCCGGTGGGCGCGCGCTCTACGGCGCCGCGAAGTGGGGGCTGCGCGGCCTGACGCGCAGTGCGGCAGTCGAGTTCGGCCACCACAACATCCGGGTCAACTCCATTCATCCCGGCGCCATCGACACCCCGATGCTGCGTCGAAGCGACCAGGAGATGCCGCCGCCGCAGATCCCCATTCCGCGGTTCGGCCGGCCGGAGGAGGTCGCCGAGGCAGCGCTCTTCCTCGCGTCGGCCCGCGGCGCCTACCTCACCGGCGTCGACCTGTTCGTGGACGGCGGAGCCACCGCGGGGAACTGGGTGGTCCCGCGCGAGACCTTCACCTCGTCCTCCGCCGACTGATGCCGCCGGGCAGCGGGCGACGAGCAATGCCGACAGGAGGCTCAAGATGGCTGTGACGAACGGTGCGGGCCTCGCCGGCCGCGTCGCCATCGTGACCGGCGGCAGCCGCGGCATAGGCCGCGCCATCTCCGTGGCGCTCGCGGCCGAAGGCGCCGCCGTGGCCGTCGCGGCGCGCACGGCGGAGGCGGGGGGCTCGCGGCTGCCCGGTTCGCTGCATGAGGTCGTGGACGAGATCCGCTCGGCCGGCGGCGCGGCAATCGGCGTGCGGTGTGACGTCGCGGAGCCGGCCGACGTCGACCACCTCGTAGCCGCGTGTCGACGTGAGTTCGGGCCGGCGGACGTCTTGGTGAACAACGCGGCTCTCACCGTGCCGGATCGATCGGCGGCGCCGTCCGCGCCGGCACCAGACCGACCGGTCGACCCGCGCTCGCGGCTGTCGATCCTCAACTTCCCGGTCGCTGCCTACCGGCGCGCCTTCGAGGTGAACCTGTTCGGCGCGTACGCGCTCTCGCAGTTGGTGTTGCGCGACATGGTCGCACTCGGGCGCGGCAACATCGTCAACATCTCCTCCGACGCCGCGCAGGTCCCCACGGAGGGTCCGTACGAAGCCTCGATCGGCATCCCGCTGCACGGGTACGGCAACAGCAAGGCCGCGTTACAGCACCTGACCCGGACGGTCGCCTACGAGATGGCCGCTCATGGGATCGCGGTCAACGCGCTGATGCCGTCCCTGCCGGTCGAGACGCCCGGGACGGCCTTCGTCGCCACCGGCGCAAGTCTCGGCGAGACACTGCCGATGCACCGGTTCGTGGCTGCGGTCCTCCGGCTGTGCGTGGTCACACCGTCCGAACTCACGGGAGGGGTGCTGTACAGCGAGGACGTGCTCGATCCGCAGGGCAGACGACGGGGCTGGCTCGGCGAGCGCTACCTCTGACGCTGCCGCAGCTCGCTCATCCCTCGCCCAGCTGAAGCCGGTCGAGCACGCGCTCCCGGTAGCGGGACGGGCCGCCGAAGGCGAGCTGCGACGACTTGGCGCGCCGGAAGTACAGGTGCGCGGGGTGCTCCCAGGTGAACCCGATACCGCCGTGCGTCTGGATCGTCTCGGCGGCGACCAGCTTGAACGAATCGGCCGCGCACGCGTGTGCGACCGCCGCAGCCACCGACGCGTCGGCCGTGTCGGCGTCGGCCAGCAGGCACGCCTCCTCGACCGCGGCCTCCGCGAGCTCGACCCGCACCAGCATGTCGGCCAGCTTGTGCTTCACCGCCTGGAACGACCCGATCGCGCGGTCGAACTGCTTGCGCAGCAAGGCGTAGTCGACCGACATGCGCAGGCACTCGCGCATCGCCCCGGAGTCCTCGGCCGCGACCGCGAGGCCGCCCATGTCGAGCGTGCGGCGCACGGCGCAGGCCGCGCCGTCCAGCGACCCGACGAGCCGCGCGGGAGCGTCGGAGAAGGTCACATCCGCGACCGGGCGGGTCGCGTCGAGGGTCGGCAGCGGGCGGACGGCCACCCCGTCGGCCTGCGGGTCGACGGCGAAGATCGCGCTGGTGTCGCTCACCGCCGCGATGACGAGCAGCAGGCCGGCGGATGCGCCGAACGCGACGACGCGCTTGCCGCCGCTCACTCGCCAGCCATCGACGTCCGAGCGGGCAGTCGTTACGGCCTGCGCGGGGGCGACGGGCCGGGTCCACTCGTCCCATCCGGCTGCCCGTTCCACGACCGCAACGGTGGCAACGACACTGCCGTCGGCGATGCCGGGCAGGAAGTCGAGGCAGGCCTGCTCATCGCCCGTGGCGACCAGCAGCGAGCTGGCCAGCACGTTCGACGTGACGAACGGGCTCGCCGCGAGCGCTGCGCCGAGTTCCTGAAGCACGACGCACACCACGGGCCAGCCGGCGTCCGCCCCGCCGAAGCGCTGGGGCATCAGCAGCCCGCCGATGCCCAGCTCGCCGGTGAGCGCGCGGTACAGCGCGCGGTTCGGCGCGGCGTTCGGCGTGCCTTCCAGCAACCGGCGCGCCTCGTCGGCTCCGGCATGCCGGGCGCACACCTCGTGGACTGCTCCGCGCAGGGCCTCGATCTCATCGGCGTCGGGCGCGACCCGCTCGGGTGCGGCGGCGCTCATTTGACCGGCTCCTTCGGCAGCCCGAGGACCCGCTCGGCGAGAATGTTCTTCATGATCTCCTCGGTGCCGCCGAGGATGCGCAGCGCCGGCGCGGCCAGCAACAGCTGGTTCCAGCTGAAGGTGCCCCACTCGCCGGAGTCGGCGGTGATGTCGTCGCCGAGCAGATCGGCGGCGAAATGCGCCGCGCGGGTCAGGTTCGCCGCGAAGCAGAGCTTGGCGATAGACCCTTCCGGTCCCGGGGCGGCCCCGGCCTGGAACCGCCGGATCGCGCGCGCGGTGAGTGCCCGGGCGGCGAGGACGTCGACAGCGAGGCCGCCGAGCTCCTGGCGCACCACCGGGTCGTCGCTGCGCCCGAGGTGGTCGGCAAGGGCGTACAGGCGCGGTGGGCTGATCGCTTCGACCGCTACGCCTCCGCTGTCCGCGGCGACCGTCCCGCGCTCGTTCATCAGCGTGGTCAGGGCGACCCGCCATCCGCCGTGGACCTCGCCGAGCCGGTGCGAGTCGGGGATGCGGACGTCGTCCAGGAAGACCTCGTTGAACTCGGCGCCGCCGGTCATCTGCCGCAGCGGGCGCACGGAGACACCTGGCAGCGACATGTCGAGCACGAACGCGGTGATGCCACGGTGCTTCGGCGCGTCGGGGTTCGTGCGGCACAGCAGCTCGCCGATCTGGGCATGCCGAGCGCTCGAGGTCCACACCTTCTGGCCGTTGACCACCCACTCGTCGCCGTCGCGCACGGCGCGCGTCGTCACGGCCGCGAGGTCGGAGCCGGCCCCCGGCTCGCTGAACAGCTGGCAGGCCAGGACGTCCCCTCGGTACATGGCGGGTAGGTAGCGCTCGCGCAACTCGTCCGAGCCGTGCTCGAGGATCGTCGGGCCGACCATGCCCAACCCGATCACGCTCAAGACCTCGGTGTCGGGGACGTCGTATTCGGCCTCGATGAGGTCGTAGGTGAGATCGTGCAGGGCGGTCAGGTCACGGCCGCCGTAACGGGCCGGCCCGGTGATCCACCCGAAGCCCGTTTCGTAACGGGTCCGCTGCCAGGCGCGCGCGGCGGCGAGGTCGGCCTGCTCGTCGGCCTGCGGATCGCCGAAGAAGCCGATGTAGTCGCTGCCCTCGCCCCATGTGAACGTGCCGGCTTCCCGGCGCGGGGAGTGGGCGTCGAGGAAGGCGCGTACCTCGGCGGCGAACGTGTCGAGGTCGACGTCCTGGGCCACGACGATGCTCCTTCGACAGCCGGTCGCTAATTGGCTAAACAGTAGTATGAGTTAACTGTTCACGTCACGGGTTCGTGGCGTACCGATCACTCGGGCGGCCTCCAGGCCCGCTACGTCCGCGGCTTCGTAGCCCAGCCAGGCCAGGACGCCCGCGGTGTGCGCGCCGAGTTCGGGCACCGCGCCCATGCCGGGCAAGCGATCGCCGAACACCGGCGGGGGCAGGGCAGCGATGGTGGGCCCGCCGGGGGTGTCGATCTCCCGCCAGCGGTCACGGGCCGTCAGATGTGGATGGGCCAGGACGTCGGACGGTTTGTTGTACCGCGCATTGCCGATGCCGGCGGCATCCGCAGCTGACTGGATCTCGGCGAGCGGATGTCGCCCGCACCACTCGGCGACCGCGGCGTCCAGCTCGTCACGGTGTGTGACCCGGTCGGCGTTGCGGGCATAGGTCGGGTCGGACGCGAGGTCGGGACGCTCGATCAGGGCGCAGAGCCGCTGCCACTCCGCGTCGTTGGTGGTGCCGAGGACGACCGTGTGTCCGTCGGCCGTTGCGTACGACGCATACGGGACGACTGCGGGCGACCCCAGGCCGACCGGCTCCTGATCGACGCCGGTGTGCCGGGTGAAGGTCAAGGGATAGCCCATGAACTCGACCATCGTGTCGAGCATGCTCACGGACACGACCGTCCCCCTCCCGGTGCGCTCGCGTTCCCGCAAGGCGGCGAGCGCGGCGAAGGCGGCGTAGAGGCCGGTGGAGGCGTCGGCAATGGGCGGCCCGGCCTTCGCCGGCTCGCCCGGCCGCCCGGTGGTGGCGCACACCCCGCTCTCCGCCTGCACGAGCAGGTCGTACGCCCGCTTGCCCGACAGCGGCCCGTCCGAGCCGTAACCGGAGATCTCGACGGCGACGAGATGCGGGTGCCGCTGCGTGAGCCCTCCGGAGTCCAGGCCGAGGCGGGCGAGGGTTCCCGGTGCGAGGTTGGACACCAGGACGTCGCTTCGCTCCAGGAGGCGATGCAGCACCTCCTGGCCGGCGTCGGTCTTGAGGTCGAGGGCGAGCGACTCCTTGCCCCGGTTGGCCCAGGTGAAGTGCGCGGACAGACCATGCACCACCGCGTCGTACTCGCGGGCGAAATCGCCGCCCTTCGGGTGCTCGACCTTGATGACGCGCGCGCCGAGGTCGGCGAGCGAGCGGGTGCAGAAGGGCCCCGACACCGCCTGCTCGAGGCCGACGACGACCAGGCCGGTGAGTGGGGTGGCCGTACCGGCTGGCGGCGACTCGACACGCATGAGTTGAATATGTTAGCTGTTTCGCCTTGCCGGCCGAGAGGAATCGCCGTGACCGATGCCGTTGTCTGCGAACCACTGCGCACGGCCGTGGGCGGGTTCGGTGGTGGCTTGCGGGACGTGCCGGCACACGAACTCGCCGCCACGGTGATCAAGGCGGTGATCGACCGCACCGGGCTCGCGCCCGACGCGGTCGACGACGTCCTGCTCGGCAACTGCTATCCGACGATGGACGCGCCGGCCATCGGGCGCGTCGCCGCGCTGGATGCCGGCCTCCCGGTCACCGTCACTGGCCTCCAGATCGACCGGAGGTGCGGCTCGGGCTTGCAGGCGGTGCTCTACGCCGCGATGCAGGTCCAGTCGGGGACGTCCGACGTGGTGATCGCCGGCGGGGCCGAGTCGATGAGCAACGCCCCCTTCTACTCGACCTCGATGCGGTGGGGCGCCGGGGGCGGCCCCGGCGTCATGTTGCACGACTCGCTGGCCCGGGGGCGCGTCACGGCGGGCGGCATCCACCACCCCGTCCCCGGCGGCATGCTCGAGACGGCCGAGAACGTCCGCCGCGATTACGGCATCGGGCGCAGCGAGCAGGACGAGTTCGCGGTGCGCAGCCATCAGCGGGCCGCGGCCGCGCAGGAGGCCGGCGTGTTCGCCGAGGAGATCGTCCCGGTCACGGTGAAGCAGCGCCGCGGGGAGACCGTCGTCGACCGCGACGAGCACATCCGTCCGGAGACGAGCGTCGAGGCGCTCGCCAAGCTGCGCCCGGTGCTGCAACGGGACGACCCCGAGGCGACCGTCACGGCCGGGAACGCATCCGGCCAGAACGACGGGGCGGCGGTCTGCATCGTGACGCACCCGGACCGTGCGGCCGAGTTGGGTCTGGAGCCGATCGCCCGGATCGTGTCGTGGGGGAGCGGGGGCGTCGGCCCGGAGCGGATGGGCATCGGCCCGGTGCCGGCGGTCGCGGCCGCCTTGGGACGGGCCGGGCTCACGCTGGCCGACATCGATCTGATCGAGCTCAACGAAGCCTTCGCCGCGCAGGTGCTCGCGTGCACCCGCGAGTGGGGCTTCGCCGCGGGCGACTCCGAGCGGCTGAACGTGAACGGGTCCGGCATCTCGCTCGGGCATCCGGTGGGGGCGACCGGCGCGCGCATCCTGACCACGCTGACCCGCGAGCTGCGCCGCCGGGGAGCCAGGTACGGCCTGGAGACGATGTGCATCGGCGGTGGCCAAGGGCTCGCCGCCGTCGTCGAGAACGTGGCCTGACCCTTGCCCTTCCGGCAAAATTCTGATAGCATCTCTCAAGTCGAGATAGAGCATCATTAGGAGGTTGCGGCATGGCGTTGATCGAGAACACGGTCGGGGAACTGCCGTACAAGCTGGTCGACTTCGACCAGCACTCCTACGAGACCGACGACTGCTTCACCCGGTTCATGCCGATGGACAAGATCGAGACGGCGATCTACCCGATCCGCAACTCGGCCGGGCGCAAGGTGCTGCTCGCCGGCAACCGCATCGTCAACGCGCTCGAGGGCGATCTGGACAGCGTGAACCTCCCCGGATCGCTGGTCGAGATGCTCAAGGCGCGCTCGTCGGGTGAGGCCGTCGACGCCGACCGCTTCTACGGCCCGATCGAGATCGAGTACCGCGACCGCGACGCGCGAGTCAAGCAGCTCACCGAGCAGCAGATCGACCACTCGATCATGTATCCGGGCGGCTGGGCCCTGATGGCCGAGGCCTACCTCGAGGGCATCGACCCCCTCTACGACAACCTCACCGCCTTCAACCGGTGGATGGAGGAGGACTGGGGCTTCGCCTACCAGAACAAGATCTTCGCGCCGGCGATGCTCTCGCTGCGCGACCTCGACCGCGCGGTGGCCGAGCTCGAGCGCGTGCTGGCCGCCGGTGCGCGGTTCATCCTGCTGGCCCCCGGCCCGGCCTACGGCCGCTCGCCGGGCGACCCGTACTTCGACCCGTTCTGGGCGCGGATCAACGAGGCCAAGGCCGTCATCGCGTACCACATCTGCGAGTTCCACTACCAGAGCGAGGTCGCCTCGCACTGGGGCTGGAAGCTCGCGCCGCCATTCGAGTTCTCGGCCTGGCAGTGGCAGAACACCTACGGTGAGCGGCCGATCACCGACACGCTGTCGGCGCTGATCTTCGACAACCTCTTCGGCCGGTTCCCGAACATCAAGGTGCTGGTCAGCGAGTTCGGAGCCGAGTGGATCCCACACTTCATCCGGCACATGGACAAGAGCCGCGGCATGGCTCGCCGCGGCCCGTGGCTGGGCGGCCCGCTGAAGGAGCGACCGAGCCAGATCTTCCGCAACCACATCCGCGTGGTGCCCTACCCGGAGGACGACACGGTGGCGCTGGCCGAGCGCCTCGGCGGCGTCGGCTGCCTCGTCATGGGCTCCGACTGGCCGCACGCCGAAGGGCTGAAGGAGCCCGCCGACTTCTACGCCAGGGTCGAAGGCCTCGGCGAGGACGCCCGACGCAAGTTCCTGCGCGAGAACGGCAAGCAACTACTCGGTGTATGAGCGCGTTCGCAGGTGAGCGGGTCAGCGAGCCGAGCAATCGCGCGGGAAGCCAGTGGCGTGCTCGAACGCCTCCCGCACGAGCTTGGCCAGGGCATTAGGCGAGCTGGTTTTCGGCCAGTGCCGCAGCGCGCTGGTCAGGCAGGACACCGCGATCGCGGCGACGACGGTGTGGACGAGCTGGGGGAAGTCCAATCCGCTCTCCGTAGCCAGTTGATGCGCAAGATCGCGCTCCCAGCGCAGGCGCATCCGCAGGCTGCGCGGTGCGAGGCTCGGCGTGGTCATCACCAGCTTCATCAGCCGGAGGCTGTGCGGCGAGCCGTGGCCGACGGTCGCCTCCGCGTAGGCGATCACCGGTTCGGCAAGCGCGGCGACCGAGGTGGTGCTGCGGTCGGTGCGCGCCGCGACGCGTTCGGTCAGGGCCGCGGCCGCAGGCTCCTCGTCGGCGAAAAGGACGTCCTCCTTCGTCGCGAAGTAGCGGAAGAACGTGGCCGGCGATACCCCTGCGGCGTTGGCGATCTGCTCGACGGTGGTCGTGTCGTAGCCCTGCCGTTCGAACAGGTCCAGGGCGGCGTCGGCGATCTCGGCGTAGGTGCGGGCGCGGTTGCGTTCGCGCAGTCCGAGCGGGCGCTCCGCCATGATCGACCTCTTCCCAACGGCAGAAATGTGAGACAGACTCTCAAAACGAGAGTAGCAGCGGGGCGAGGGGAGAACCGCCGTGCCGGGTGACGCCGCGCCGATCGTCGGCCCCGAGGTCGGGACCGAGGTAGCGACCGACATGGCCGAGCTCGGCATCGACCCCGGACGGCTCGGCATCCTGCTCGCGCGCGTCGCGCTGGAGGTGGAGTCGGGACGCTGGCCCTCCGCGCAGCTTGCCGTGGCTCGGAAAGGCCGGCTCGCCGCGTTCCGGTCCTGGGGCGCCGCCGCCCCTCGCTACCTCCTGCAGTCGGTCGGGCGGCCGCTCGTCGCCTCCGCGCTGTGGAAGCTGTTGGGCGAGGGACGGATCGAGCTCGCGACGCGAGTCGGCGAGGTCATCCCCGAATTCGCGACCAACGGCAAGGAACTCGTCACCGTCGAGCACGTCCTCACCCACACCGCCGGTTTCCCGTTCGCTCCCCTCGGCTACCCCAAGATGACCGACCGCCAGGCACGGCTCGCCGCGATGTCGAGGTGGCGGCTCGACTACGAGCCGGGCGCGCAGCTTCAGTTTCACCTGACCTCAGCCGCCTGGGTGATCGCCGAGCTGGTCGAGCGGCTCACTGGCCGCCCGCTACCGGACTACCTTCGCGCGGAAGTGGCCGAGCCGCTGGGTCTTGGGTTCGAGCTGGCGGTGCCGGTCGAGCGGCAAGTCGACACGACGGCGCCGATGGTCTGCCTCGACGGCGACGCGGCCGAGGTCGATCCGTGGGGGCCATGGTTCTTCCAGCGGCGCGAGGTGGTCGCCGCCGGGGAGCCCGCGCACGCGCTCATCGGCTCGGCGGCCGACGTCGCCCTCTTCTACCAGGCGCTCGTCGCTGCCCGGTTGTGGCCGGAAGATCTCGTCGCCGACGTCATCCGACCGCACGTCACGGCGATCCCGGCCGGTGACCAGCTGTACGGTGGCGGCACGAAGCCGACGAGCGTGGGACTGTTCGTAATGGTGGCCGGGGACGCGCCGGACATGTGGCTTCCGTCGGTCGGTTCGCCGCGGACGTTCGGGCACAGTGGCGCGGCCTACCAGATGGGCTGGTGCGATCCCGACAGTGGCGTCTCCTTCTGCCTGCTGACCAACGGCTACCCGGCGAGCGGCTATGACTACAGCCCACGCGCCCGCGCGTTGATCACCAATGTCAACAACCTCGCCGCCGACCTCGTGTAGTCGTCACGACGACGCAGCCCTCATGCGCTGCAAGCGAGCGCGGGTCCGCTCGAGCCAGGCGTCGTAGTCCTGCGCCTTGCGCAGGAACGACTCACCCACTCGCGCGTGGGGGAGCACCAGGAACGGCTCGGCGCCTTGCATCGCGTCGACGGTCAGTGCGGCGACGTGCTCGGGCGCGAGTACCTCGCCCAGCGCGCCGCCCTCGGGCACGGCGGAGGTGTCCTCGGGGTCGCGCCCGAACATGCCGGTGTAAACCGCGTTCGGGCATAGGCAGGTGACCCGGATGCCGGCCGATCCGTAGTTGAGGGTGAGCCACTCGGCGAACCCGAGCGCGCCGTGCTTGGTGGTCGTGTAGCCGGCTGCGGACGGACCGGTGATCAGCGCGGCCGACGAGATCGTCTGGAGCAGGTACCCTTCGCCGCGCTCGACCATGCCGGGCACCACGCGCCGCGCCGCCCAGACGTGCGCGAGCAGGTTGACGTCGACGATCTTTCGCCACGCGTCGATCGTCTGCACGAGCTCCCCGACCGGATCCGTGTAGCCGGCATTGGAGCAGAAGATGTCGACCGGCCCGAAGGCCGCCTCGGCCGCGTCGACCAGCCGGTCGACCGCTGCGGGATCGCCGACGTCGCCGGCCACCGCGACCGCGGGAACGCCGGCCTCGTTGACCCGCGCTGCCGCCTGGCGGGCCCACCGCTCGTCGATGTCGGCGATCGTCACGCCGCGCACGCCGGCCGCGGCGAGGCGGAGAGCCAACGCGCGACCGATGCCGTTCCCGCCGCCGGTCACCACGACCGACCGGCCTCGCAGCTCCATCGTGTCTCCTTTCCCCTCGGCAGGAAGTAGCATAATGATTTAGAGCTACTAGTCACAGCGGCGGCACCTGGTGACGGCTCGCAGAATCCGCTATATCTTTTATCTAGGTTGTGAGTAACTCAGCCGAAGGGGCGCGATGACGGTCGAACGGTTTCCGATCGAGGCCGGCCACGTGCTCATGTTCCGCCGGGCACTCGGCTACGAGGACGCTGAGCGCGGAGCGGACACTGCCGGCGAGACGCTCGCGCCACCGACGTTCGTCCAGGCTTCCGCGCAGTTCGATCCGGACTACGTGCTGCGGCCGGTGCCCGGGCGCACGTGGTGGGGCTCGGGCCGCGACGCCGGGTTCATGCCCGATGGTGGCGGTGGCCTGCACGCCGAGCAGCATTACGTTTACCACCGGCCCGTCCGGGTAGGGGACGTGCTCTCGAGCGCGGTCCGGGACGGCCGCACCTGGCAGAAGGCCGGCCGCTCCGGCGTGCTGAACTTCGCCGAGACGATCACCGAGTACGTCGACGAGCACGGCGAGCTGGTCGTCACGGCCACCTCGGTCTCCGTGCGGCGGGAACCGGGAGGGGTGGAATGACCGCGGTGGCCGAGCTGGCGGTAGGGGCGTCGCGTACGACCGTCCTCGTCGAGAACCTGACGCGCACCCGCATCGTGCAGTACGCCGGTGCATCGGGTGACTACAACCCGCTGCACACCGACGAGCGGTTCGCGAAGGAGATCGCCGGTTACCCGGGGGTCTTCGCCCACGGCATGTTGACGATGGGCATGACGGCGCGGGCGGTCACCGATTGGGTGGGCGAGGAGCGCCTCACCCGCTTCGGGGTCCGCTTCACGGCCCAGGTCTGGCCGGGGGACACGCTGACGGCGGTCGTCACGGTCACGGCCGTCGACGGCGACGAAGCGACGCTACAGGTCACGACGACGAACCAGGAGGGCGCCGTCGTCCTCACCGGGACGGCCGCGTGCCGGTTCGGTGCGTGAGGGAGAACCCATGACGCAGCAGACGGTGGTCGCCGAAGGGTTGTTCACCTGGCCCTCGGACGAGCCGGCACTCATCGCCTCCGAGGCGAACGGGCGGTTGGAGTTCCCGCCGCGGCCCGGCGGCACGCCCTACCTGCTGAAGCGGCGCGGCACTCTGTGGAGCTTCACGACGCAGAGCTTCCGCCCGCCGTCGCCCCCCTATGACGGCAACGACGACGCCAGCACCTTCGTCCCCTATCTGCTCGGTTACGTCGAGCTCGAGGGGGAGCTGCTCGTGGAGGGACGGCTCGTCGAGTGCGACGTCGACACCCTCGAGCTGGGCCAGCCGATGGAACTGCGGATCGTCCCCTACACCGTGCGTCCCGACGGCACCGAGGTGCTGACCTTCGCGTTCGCGCCGGTGGTTGACCGATGAACGCGCCCGAGGTCGCCATCGTCGGAGTCGGGCTGCACCCCTTCGGCCGCTACGGCGACAAGCTCTGCCTGCAGATGGGAGCGGAGGCGGCGCACGCCGCGCTCGCCGACGCCGGAGCCCAGTGGTCGGACGTGCAGGTCGCGACGGTCGGTAGCTACGAGGTGTCGAACCCGGACGCGATCGTGTCGTGGCTGGGCCTCACCGGCATTCCCGTGCGGTGCGTCTTCAACGGGTGCGCGACGGGCGGGACGTCCCTGCAGGTAGCCGCCCAGTCGATCCGCTTGGGCGAGGCCGACGTCGCGATGGCGATCGGCATGGACAAGCACCCCCGCGGTGCGTTCGCGGCCGACCCGTCCGTCGTCGGCCTGCCCGCCTGGTACGGGCAGACGGGTTTGTTCATGACGACCCACTTCTTCGGCATGAAGATCAACCGCTACATGCGCCTGCACGGCATCAGCCGCGAGACGCTGGCGAAGGTCGCCGCCAAGAACCTCTACAACGGGTCGATCACGCCCGAGGCGTGGCGGCGCAAGCCGGTGGGGGTCGAGGAGATCCTCGCCTCGGAGATCGTCAACTTCCCGCTTACCCGGTACATGTACTGCAATCCGGACGAGGGTGCCGCGGCCGTCGTGCTGTGCCGCGCCGACATTGCCCACCGCTTCACGAGCACGCCGATCTACCTGCGGGCGGCCGAGCTGCGCAGCCGCACCTATGGTGCGTTCGAGGTGCAATCGCCGTCGCTGCCCACCACGCCTGCATCCAGCCCGACGGTCGCGGCCTCCACGGCGGCGTTCGAGGCCGCTGGCATCGGGCCCGACGAGGTGGATGTCGCGCAACTGCAGGACACCGACGCCGGCTCCGAGATCATCCACATGGCGGAGAACGGGTTCTGCGCCGACGGCGAGCAGGAGAAGTGGATCGCCGAGCGCGCAACGGAGATCGGCGGCCGGTTGCCGGTGAACACCGACGGGGGGTTGATCGCGAACGGGGAGCCGATCGGGGCGTCGGGGCTGCGGCAAATACGTGAGCTCGTCCTGCAACTGCGCGGGCAGGCCGGTGACCGGCAGGTCGGCGGTGACCCGCGGGTCGGATACGCCCACCTGTATGGAGCGCCGGGGGCCTCGGCGGTGACGATCCTCTCGCGGTAGACCGCTGTTACCTGCTGAAAATAATTAGTTATATTATTAGGACGAGTGCTGGCATGATGCGCAAGGAAGGAAGGAGGCGGCGTGGACTTCGGGCTGACCGATGAGCAGGCCCTGCTCCAGCAGACCGCCCGTGACTTCGTCGCGCGTGTGTGCCCGGCCGAGGTGGCGAAGGAGTGGGACGAGAAGGAGACCTTCCCCGGCGAGCTGCTACTCGGCATGGCCGACATGGGCTGGTTCTCGCTCCCGTTTCCGGCCGACGAGGGCGGCGACGGCGGCACCCCGATGGATCTCGTACTGATCGCCGAGCAGCTCGGCCGCTCCAGCTTCGACATCTCCATGTGCTACATCGGCGTGCTCATTCCGGCTCTGACGGTCTTCAAGTGGGGGACGCCGGAGCTCAAGGAATGGGTTCGCGAAGAGGTCATGACAGGCCATCACCGGCTCGCGGTGGCCATGTCCGAGCCGGACAGCGGATCGGACGCCGCGGCGCTGCGCACCTCCGCCGTCGACCGCGGCGACCATTACATCGTCAACGGCCAGAAGATGTGGTGCACGGGCGGCAGCCTGCCCGACACCACGCTGGCGACATACGTGCGCACAGGCTCCCGCGATCCCAAGCATGCCGGACTGAGCTTGCTGCTCATCGACCCGAATTCGCCGGGCGTTCAGATCACCCGCATGGGCACGTTGGCCCGGCACATCCTCGGGACCACCGAGGTCGCGTTCACCGATGTCGAGGTGCCGAAGGGCCGGCGCGTCGGTGCGCAGGACGCTGGCTGGCAGGTAATGCTCTCCAACCTCGAGCTGGAGAAGGTGCTCATCACCGGCGGTTACCTGGGCGCGGCGCAATCGACCCTCGACGACATGCTCTCCTACGCCAAGACCCGGCACGCCTTCGGTCGGCCGATCGGCGAGTTTCAGGCACTCGCCCACGCGATGGCCGACCTGCAGACCGAGATCGACTCCGCGCGCCTGCTGACCTATCGCGCGGCGTGGCTCCTCTCGCAGGGTCTGCCGTGCAACCGCGAGGGCTCGATGGCCAAGCTCAAGGGCTCGGAGACGTATGTGGCGGCCGCCCGGCTCGGCATGCAGGTGCTGGCCGGGCACGGGTTCTCGACCGACAGCGTGATGAGCTACCGCTACCGCGAGTCGATCGTCGCGACGATCTCGGGCGGCACCAGTCAGATCCAGCGCAACGCGATCGTGCGGTCGATGGGCCTTCGTGCTTACTGAGTCGCTGACATGAGCGACGACGCACTGGCGTCCCTCGCCGGCCGGGTCGCTCTCGTCACCGGCGCGGCCCGTGGCCTCGGCTTCGCCCACGCCAGCCTGCTCGCGCGCCTCGGCGCCCGCGTCGTCCTCAACGACATCGGCGGCGACGTCCATGGAAAGCACGCCGATCCCTCGCGGGCGGAGGAGGCGGCTGCGCGGCTGCGAGAGCTCGGGGGATCAGCAGTGGCCGATGCGGCCGACGTCCGAACCTTCGCCGGTGCGGCGGCCGTCGTTCGGCGCGCGGTCGACACCTTCGGGCGGATCGACATCGTCATCAACAACGCGGGAACGCTGCACGTCGCGCCGCTGTCGCAGGTCTCCGAAGAAGACGTGCTCACGGACCTGTACGTGCATGCGGTGGGCACTGTCGCGACGATGCAGGCCGCCTTCCCTCATATGCGCGAACAGCGGTTCGGGCGCATCGTCAATACGCTGTCCGAGGCGGCGCTGCGGGGTGAGTTCGCGAGCGGCATCGCCTACGCGACGGCGAAGTCGGCGATCTGGGGCGCGACTATGTCGGCCGCGCTCGAGGGGCGGCCGTTCGGCATCACGGTCAACGCGGTCTCGCCCGGAGCCCTGACCCGGATGTCGGAGCCGTTCCTGATCGAGCAGGGCATCCCGCCGGGGCTCGATCTCTCACCCGA
>JBKPQY010000260.1:0-7736 GCA_046734315.1 Actinomycetota bacterium
CGCGGTACCAGTCGACGATCAGGCCGCGGTCGGCGATGGTCGCGGGCCGTGGCTCGCCTACGACGCCGGCGGGCAGCGTCAGCTCGTCGAGGCGGAACAGCCGCAGACCCACGCGGTGCTGCTCCCGGTAACCGACGAGCGCCGCCACGGCCATCTCGACGGTGTCGGCCGGCCCGGACACTCCTGCGAGGTCGGGTAGGCCACCGACCAGCTCGATTGCCGACGCCAGGTCGGCGCCGTCCCAACCGGCGGTGAACAGTGCCGGGTACTGGCGGCCGGATCGGACGACGAGCACGTCCGTGCCAACGCGCTGGGCACACCACGGCTCGCCGGTCCGTCCGGCGCGCAGCTCGGCGAGGATCGAGCCCAGAACGGTGGCGCGCACCGGGTCGGCGGCGAGCCGTCGCTCGAGCAGCGCGGCGACGTGAGCGGGGTCAGTCGTCGCGGTGACGGTCATGCGACGATCATGGGCATCGGCGCGCATACCGCAATCGGTTATCGGCGCGTCCGTACCATGCAGGCGTGAGCGCGACCCGACCGGCGAACGTCCCGGACCTGCCGACCCAGTACGCGCCGGCAGAGGTTGAGGCGCCGCTTTACGAGCGCTGGGTCGAGCGTGGCTACTTCACCGCCGACGTCGACAGCACCCGGCCGCGTTTCGCGATGGTCCTGCCGCCGCCGAACGTCACAGGCAGCCTGCATATCGGGCATGCGCTGGGCCACACGCTCATGGACGTGATCGTCCGCCGCAAGCGGATGCAGGGTTACGAGACGCTATGGCTGCCGGGAATGGACCATGCCGGCATCTCGACGCAGACCCTGGTTGAGCGGCACCTGGCCGAGACCGAGGGCAAGAGCAGGCACGACTACACCCGCGAGGAGTTCGTCGCCAAGGTGTGGGCGTGGAAGGACGAGTACGGCGGCAAGATCCTCGGGCAGATGCGGCGCCTCGGCGACAGCGTCGACTGGACGCGCGAGCGGTTCACGATGGACGAGGGCCTGTCCGTGGCCGTCCGCACGATATTCAAGAAGCTCTACGACGACGATCTGATCTATCGGGCCGAACGGATCATCAACTGGTGCCCGCGCTGCCTGACGGCGCTGTCCGACATCGAGGTCGACCACTCCGACGACGACGGGGAACTGGCGTCGATCCGCTACGGCGATGGTGACGAGTCGATCGTGGTGGCCACCACACGGGCCGAGACAATGCTCGGCGACACCGCGGTGGCCGTGCACCCCGACGACGAGCGCTACCGGCATCTGATCGGCAAGCACGTCAGGCTGCCGCTGACGAACCGGCGCATCCCGGTGGTGGCCGACGAGCAGGTCGACCCGACGTTCGGCACCGGTGCCGTGAAGGTCACGCCGGCGCACGACCCGAACGACTTCGAGATCGGGCAACGCCAGCACCTGCCGAACGTGGTGATGATGGACGAGCGCGGCAACATCACCGTGCCCGGGCCGTTCGAGGGCCTCGACCGGTTCGAGGCACGCAGCGCCGTCGTGGCAGCGCTTCGCGAGGAGCGGCGCATCGTCGCGGAGAAGCGCCCGTACCGGCATGCCGTCGGACACTGCTCGCGCTGCGAGACGGTGATTGAGCCGCGCCTGTCGCTCCAGTGGTTCGTGCGCGTGGCGTCACTCGCCAAGGCGGCCGGCGACGCAGTGCGCGACGGCAGGACGACGATCGAGCCCGCCTCCCTCGCTCCTCGCTACTTCGAGTGGGTCGACAACATGCACGACTGGTGCATCAGCCGCCAGCTGTGGTGGGGTCACCAGATCCCGGTGTGGTACTCGCCCGATGGAGATGTCGTGTCCCTCGGCCCGGGCGAGGAGCCGCCGCCCGGCTGGACGCAGGACCCCGACGTGCTCGACACGTGGTTCTCCTCTGCGCTGTTCCCGTTCTCGACGCTGGGCTGGCCGGACGAGACGGCCGACCTCAAGCGCTTTTACCCGAACGACGTGCTACTCACCGGCTACGACATCTTGTTCTTCTGGGTCGTGCGGATGATGATGTTCGGCCTTTACGCGATGGACGATGTGCCGTTCCGCACGGTCGTCCTGACCGGACTGATCCGTGACCAGTTCGGCCGCAAGATGTCCAAGTCGAAGGGCAATACCGTCGATCCCCTCGATTGGATGGACGCCTACGGCACCGACGCGCTGCGATTCACTATGGCCCGTGGCGCGAACCCGGGCACGGACGTGCCGGTCGGGGAGGAGTGGGTGGCCGGCGCGCGCAACTTCTGCAACAAGCTGTGGAACGCCTCCCGGTTCGCGCTGCTGAACGGCGCCACCGTGTCCGGTGAGTTGCCGCGTGATCTTGCCGGGGCCGACGCATGGATCGTGTCGCGGCTCCAGGCGGTGATCGTCGAGGCCGACGACCTGTACGAGCGTTACGAGTTCGCCAAAGCGGCCGACCTGCTCTACCACTTCGCATGGGACGAGGTGTGCGACTGGTACGTCGAGCTGGCCAAGATCTCCCTGGCCGGACCGCGCGCCGACGTCACAAGGCGCGTCCTCGGCGAGGTCTTCGACGCGCTGTTGCGGCTGCTGCACCCGATCGTGCCGTTCGTGACCGAGACGCTGTGGACGGCGCTGACGGGCGGCGAGTCGGTGATGGTGGCGCCGTGGCCGGCTGCCGATGCCTCACGCGGTGATGCGGCCGCCGAGGCCGAGGTGGCGGGGATCCAGGCGGTGGTAACCGAGTTGCGGAGGTTCCGCTCCGACCAGGGCATCAAGCCGTCGAGCCGGGTCCCGGCAAGGCTGGCCGGGCTGTCCAGCGGCGAGACAGAGATCCGCGCGTTGGGCCGGCTCGACGTGCCGGGTACCCACTTCGTGGCGACCGCAGTGCTGACGACGGCCGGCGGCGTCACGGTCGAGGTCGACCTGTCCGTCGATGCGGCCGCGCAGCGTGCCCGTCTCACCAAAGAGCTTGCCGCCGCCCGCCAGGAGCGCGAGGTCAACGCGGCCAAGCTCGCCAACGAGGCGTTCGTCGCGAAGGCGCCCGCCGCCGTCGTGGGGAAGCACCGCGGCCGGCTGGCCGCCGCCGAGGCGGACATCGCGCGCATCGAAGCCGCGCTATCCGGCTTGCAGTAAAGGGGCGTCCGTAGACTCGGGTGGCGTGGCAGTGACCGAGGCGCAGCGCTACGCAGACCTGCTGCGCATGGCCGAACTCGACATCACCGGCCGGTGGGGCGAGGGCCGCATGAACCCCACCAAGGAGCGCATCGCGGCACTCGTCGAGTTGCTCGGCGATCCACAGCGGGCGTACCGCTCGATCCACCTCACCGGCACGAACGGCAAGACCAGCACGGCCCGCATGATCGACGAGCTGCTGCGTGGGTTCGGTCTGCGCACCGGCCGGTTCACCAGCCCGCACTTGTCGCAGATCACCGAACGCATCGTCGTGGACGGCGAACCCGTCAGTGCCCGCACGTTCGTCGAGGCGTACCGCGAACTGGTGCCCTACCTCGACCTTGTCGACGGACAGTTCGACGTCAAACTCAGTTTCTTCGAGGTGATGGTTGCGCTAGCGTACTCGATCTTCGCCGACGCCCCCGTCGATGTCGCCGTGGTCGAGGTCGGCCTCGGCGGCGTCTGGGACGCGACGAACGTCATCGACGCCGAGGTCGCCGTGGTCACCCCGGTCGACCTCGACCACACGCAACTGCTGGGCACGACGCGGGCCCAGATCGCCGCCGAGAAGGCGGGAATCATCAAGCCCGGAGCGACCGCCATCCTCGCCGCGCAGCAGGACGATGCCGCCGCCGCACTGCTGCGCCGGGTTGCCGAGGTGGACGCGACGGTCGCGCGTGAAGGCGCCGAGTTCGGCGTGCTCGAACGGCGTGTAGCAGTCGGCGGGCAGGTGCTGACCCTGCAAGGGCTGGGCGGCGTCTACGACGAGGTGTTCCTGCCGCTGCACGGGGCATTCCAGGCGCAGAATGCAGTGCTGGCGCTCGCCGCCGTGGAGGCGTTCTTCGGCGCGGGTGCGGCGTCCGGCCCGCTCGACATGGACACCGTGCGCGACGTGTTCGCGTCGGTGCGCTCGCCGGGACGACTTGAGGTGGTGCGCGTGGCCCCGACCGTGATAGTCGACGCCGCGCACAACCCGCACGGCACGACCGCCACGGTGGCCGCGCTGGCCGAGGAATTCGACTTCCGCCACCTCGTCGGCGTCGTCGCCATCCTGGCGGACAAGGACGCTCTCGGGATCCTGCGCGTCCTCGAGCCGGTGCTCGACGAGGTCGTGGTCACGCAGAACTCCTCGCTGCGTGCGCTGCCCGCAGACGAGCTGGGGGCAGCCGCGGTGCAGGTCTTCGGCGCCGACCGCGTCGCGATCGAGCCGCGTCTGGACGACGCCATCGAGGCCGCGGTGCGCCTCTCGGAGGAGAGCGACGACCGGGTGCTCGCCGGGGCGGGCGTGCTCATCACCGGGTCGGTGATTACGGCCGGCGAGGCACGCGGCCTGCTGGGTGCGCGATGAGCGACGTCGAGCCGGAGGGCGCCGCGCAGCACCGCCGCGAAAATGTCGACCGCGCCACCCGCCGCGCGCTGTCAGCCGTGCTGTGCCTCGAGGCGTTCTGCGTGCTGCTCGTGCCGCGCGCCCTCGCGCTGACAACCGGACTCGGCGGCCTCAAGACCGGACTGCTGCTCGGGTTCGCCGCTGTGCTCGTGGTGGCTGCAGGGATGCAGCGCCGCCGCTGGGGCATCGGCCTGGGTTCGGCGCTACACGTGCCGCTGCTGCTCATCGGCGTCTGGACGCACGCGTTCTTCATAGTGGGCGCACTGTTCCTTGGGGTGTGGCTGTACCTGCTGAACCTGCGCCGCGAGCTGGTCGGCACCCCCGGCGGCGTCCGGATGCTCGTCTCCTGAGAAGCTGCCGCGCATGAGCGAGCGCACCCTTGTCCTCGTCAAGCCGGACGGCGTCTCCCGCGGGCTCGCCGGCGAGGTGATCCGGCGTGTCGAAGCGAAGGGTTACCGCATCGTCGCGCTCGACATGCGGGTGCCCAGCGTCGAGTTGCTTGCAGAGCACTACGCGGAGCACCTGGGCAAGCCGTTCTACGAGCCGCTTGTCGCGTTCATGTCGTCGGGGCCGGTCGTCGCTTTCGTCGCGGAGGGCAACCGCGTGGTGGAGGGCTTCCGGGCACTGGCCGGCGCCACCGAGCCGACGGCGGCGGCACCCGGCACCATCCGCGGTGACCTCGGCCGTGACTGGGGCCTCCGGGTGGTCCAGAACATCGTGCATGGGTCGGATTCGGCTGAGTCTGCCGATCGCGAGATTAAGCTGTGGTTTCCCGATTTGCGGTAAATGTGGGATGCTGCTTCGGTCGGTTTCCCCCAGACCGAGGAGGCGTTCCCCGATGCGCCGAATCTCCATCGTTATCACGACCGCCGCGCTGGCGACCGTCGTCGCAGCCGCGCCGGCTGTCGCCGCGACCACGCCGCACCTGACCGTCCTTTCGGTAGGACAGATCGCCCAGCAGGACATCCCGCCCGAGTCGTATTCCGAGCCGGACACGCTCGTCGAGCCGGACGTCGCCGTCTCGCCGACCAAACCTGACTGGGCGGTCGCCGTCGCGCACGACGGCCGTTATCCCGACGGCGGCGCCGTCGACATCACGTACGCCTGGACGCACGACGGCGGCAAGACCTGGCATCACCAGCCGGTGCAGGGCATCACCAAGTCGGCGGGCGGCACGTGGGACCGTGCCTCGGACCCGATCGTGGCGTGGGGCCCGGACGGCAGCGTGTACCTGTCGATCCTGCCGGTGAACCTCGACTGCCAGAGCGGCGTCTACGTGGTGCGCTCGACCAACGGCGGTCAGACGTTCGGCGCCCCGGTGCTCGCCCACTACAGCGACACGTGCAACTACTCCGACGACAAGAACTACCTCGTGGTCGACAACTCGCCCGACAGCCCGGACCACGGCAGGCTCTACCAGTTCTGGACGCCGTTCATCTTCGACGCTCAGGGCAACTACGTGTCGGCGCCGCAAGCGGTGCGCTGGTCGGACGACAAGGGCCAGACCTGGAGCGACACCACCTATGTCAGCGCCACGAACGTCGGCACCCAGAACTCGCAGGCGATGATCCAGCCCGACGGCAGCATCACCGACGCCTACCTGAACTTCGGCGTGGGCGGCATGGGCGAGGACCCGGAGGGCAACGTCGGCCACCACGGGGACGCCGCCCTGGCGGCGGCCGCTGCGGCTGCCGCTGCTCCCGACGCTCCCGTCGGGGACGAGTGGGTGGCGCGAACCTCGCGCGACGGTGGCAAGACGTGGAGCGCCGAGGTCGAGATCACCCACGACGTGGGCGAGGGCCCGGCCGGCATCCGCTGCTGCCTGCCCTCGGCGACAGCCGACCCGGTGACCGGCAAGCTCTACACCGCCTGGGATTCGGCCAGCCCCGACCAGGTCAAGCTGTCGCAGTCGAGCGACGGGCAGCACTGGTCCCAACCGGTCCTCGTCAGCCGGAGCGACAAGGCGGGCCTGGACAGGGTCAACATCGATGTGACCGCGTACCGCAGCGAGGTGTTCGTCTCGTACGGCACTCGTGACACGACCGTCGAGAACGGCCGGTACGTGCAACAGCAGTTGTCCGTGTCGCACGGCGGCGCCCAGTTCGGCGCGCCGATCTCGCTCGGGCCCCCGTCCGACCTGAACTACGTGGCGTTCGCTCGGGGCAAGTTCCCGGGCGACTACGCCGGCAGCTCGGCGACGAACGGACGCCTTTACGTCGTGTGGTGCGTATCGTCGACTCCGCCCGACCCGACGGCGCAGTACCACCAGGTGATGTACGCCGCGGTGATCCACCCGTAAGGAGACACGTCCAGGGATGAGTGCTCCGCTCGACTGGGGGCTGGGCCACTACGAGGACATCGCTCGCGAGTTGCTGCCGGCGGCGGTCGCGGTCGTGGCCGCGGCGGACGTCGAGGCAGGCGAGCGGGTGGTCGACGTGGGCTGCGGCACCGGCAACGCGTCGCTACTCGCCGCCCGCGCCGGAGCGCAGGTCGTCGGCGTCGACCTCGCCGCCCGCTTGCTCGATGTCGCGCGGAAGCAGGCCGTCGCCGCGGGGCTGGCTGCCCACTTCGCTCTCGGCGACGCGGCCGCCCTGCCGCTCGAAGACGCCAGCGTCGACGCAGCACTATCAGTATTCGGCGTGATCTTCGCGCCCGATCCCGTGGTGGCCGCGGCCGAGCTCGCCCGGGTGCTTGAGCCGGCAGGGCGCATCGTGCTGAGCGCGTGGTTGCCGGACGGCACGATGATCCGTGTGACCAGCCTCGTTGCCGACACCGTTCGGACGGCGCTCGGGGCGCCGGCCGGGCCGGCCCCCTTCGCCTGGCACGATCAGGCCGCGCTCGCCGATCTCTTCGGCCCGTACGGGTTCCGGGTGAGTGTGACTGCGCACAGGCTCGAGTACACCGACTCGTCCCCGCAGGCGTTTCTCGTCCGCATGGGGCGGGCGCATCCGCTGGCGGTGGCCGGCAACGCGGTGCTCGACAGGGTCGGCGAGCGCGAGGCGTCGGACGCTCGCGTGCTGGACTTGCTCGAGGACATCAATGAGGATGCCGCGGCGTTTCGGGTCTCCGCCGAGTACGTGATCGCGTCGATGCGACACGAGTAGCGATGCAACCGCGCGTCGCAACCAGGTCAGAAGCGGCGACAACCATACGATCGCCACGCAGCTTCCCGCTTTCGGAAAGGCGTTCCGCTGGTGGCGTTCCCCCCGCT
>JBKPQY010000261.1:0-9588 GCA_046734315.1 Actinomycetota bacterium
ACCCATACCCGTACCAACAGCCTGAACCACCCCGCCGGCGGCACCGCGGTGCACTCGTCGCGGCCGGTCTCGGGCTGGCGGCGGCCGCCGTGGCCGTCGGGCTAGGCATCAGCGCCGCAACCAGCGGCACCAGCGTGGTCTCGGCCCAGGGCAGCGCGTCGCCGGCGAACCCGCCGTCGGCCGCGAACACCTCCACCGGTAGCGCCACCGCAGCGCAGCAGGTCGGCGTCGTCGACATCGATACCGTGCTGGGGTACCGGGGTGCGGAGGCCGCCGGAACCGGCATGATCCTCACGTCGTCCGGCGAAATACTCACCAACAACCACGTGATCGAGGGCGCGACGAGCGTCAAGGTCACTGTCGTGACCAGCGGATCCACGTACACAGCCAAGGTGGTGGGCACCGACCCGTCCGACGACGTCGCGGTGCTGCAGCTGCAGGGCGCCTCCGGGTTGCAGACCGCGAAGATCGGCAACTCGTCGGATGTGAACGTCGGCGACGCGGTCACTGCCGTGGGCAATGCGGGCGGCGTCGGCGGCACGCCGAGCGCGGCGAACGGGAGCGTCGTTGCGCTCAACCAGTCGCTGACCGCCAGCAATGAGAACGGCAGCAACGCCGAGACGCTGACCGGCGTGATCGAGATCAACGCGCCGGTCGTGTCCGGCGACTCGGGTGGTCCCCTCTACGACGCGAACGACAAGGTCGTCGGCATGGACACCGCGGCATCGAGCGCCTTCGGCTACGGCGGTGGCCAGACGGCGGCGTACGCAATCCCGATCAACAAGGCGCTGAGCATCGCCGACAAGATCGAGTCGGGGCAGGCCTCGAGCACGATCCACATCGGCAACCCGGCGTTCCTCGGGGTGTCGCTGCAGGACTCCGCAAGCGGGGCGGTCGTTGCATCCGTCGCCGACGGCACGCCGGCGGCATCGGCCGGCCTCCAGGTCGGCGACGTGATCACATCTGTCGACGGCAAGTCCGTCTCGTCCGCGCAGAGCCTCGCGACGACCATCGCCGGGCACCACCCCGGCGACCGCATCACCCTCGGCTGGACTGACGCGTACGGCCAGCCGCACACGGCGACGATCACGCTCGCGAGCGGCCCGGCCGACTAACCGGGCAGGCGCAAGCCGCGAAGCGACGAGTCCTCCTCCGGCCAACCGGGGGAGGACTCGTCTGCGCCGGGTTACCGTGAAGAATGCTCAGCGTCCGCCGGTGGGCTGTCGTGGTCGGCGGTGTTGCCGTCCTGTCTGCGTTGCCCGCAGCGATCGGCGCGCTGCCGATCCACCAGAGCAACATCGGGGCAGACCAACTACTCAGCCGCATCCGTGGCGCAGCAGACACACCGTACGAGGGATATGCCGAGTCGACAGGCGGGCTGGCGCTGCCCGTCACCCAGCAGTTCAGAGACGTTGCCGATCTGTTCGGTGAGACCACCCAGCTGCGGGCCTGGTATCGCGGTCCCCGAGACTGGCGCGTCGACACGATCACCGTCGCCGGTGAGTCCGACGTACACGCCAGCCCGGTCGGGACCTGGACCTGGGACTACGAGACCAATCGCGCCACCTGGACGAGCGGGGTGCGCCCGCCCGACGCGCGGCTGCCGGTCGCGGCCGATCTCCTGCCCACCAGCCTCGCCGGGCGGCTGCTCAGCGAAGCGGCTGTCGGCCAGGTGCACCGGCTGCCGGCCAAGCGGGTCGCGGGACGGAGCGCTCCCGGACTGCGGCTGATCCCGCACGAGCCCGGCTCGACGATCGACCACGTCGACGTGTGGGCGGACGAGCGCACGGGGCTGGCGCTGCGCGTCGACGTCCACGGCTCCGGCACGACCGTGCTGAGCACACGGTTCCTCGACTTCTCGACGCGCCTGCCGTCTCGCTCCGACACCGCCTTCGTGCCGCCCGCGACGGCGCACATCCTCACGCTCGATGCGCCCGACGTCGCCGCCGAGATCAACCAGTTCGGTGAGATCACCCCACCGCGGTCGCTGGCCGGGCTGGCCCGCAATCCTGCGCTTCCCGCGTTCGGGGCGATCGGCGTGTACGGGTCGGGCGTCACGGAACTCGTTGCGGTGCCGCTGCCGGACGAAGTCGCCTTCTCGCTGTACCGCCAGCTCGAGGACGCGGCCACGACGGGCAAGTACGGCCTGACGCTCTCGGTCGGCCCGCTTTCCGTACTGCTCACCGACGCTAACGTCTCCGGCGGGTCTTGGCTGCTCACCGGCACCGTCACGCCGGAGTGGCTCAGCAGGGCAGCGGGCGAGCTGGCGTCGCCATGATCACGACCCGGGGTCTCAAGAAACGGTTCGGCTCTGTGCTTGCAGTCGACGGCGTCGACCTGGACGTCCGGTCCGGCGACATCTACGGGTTCCTCGGCGCGAACGGCTCGGGCAAGACGACCACCGTCCGGCTGCTGCTCGGACTGGTGCTCGCCACGTCCGGCGAGATCGAGGTTTTCGGCCAGCCGATGCCCAAGGCGGGGCGCCGGGTGCTGCCGCGCATCGGCGCACTCGTCGAGGGACCGGCAGCCTACGGGCACCTGTCCGGCAAGGCCAACCTGATGCTGTACGACGCGTCGGCGGCGGGGCGGTCGCGGCAGACCAGGGCAGCCCGCGTCGACGCCGTGCTCGACACGGTCGGGCTGGGCGACGTCGGCCGGCGCCCGGTGAAGGCGTACTCGCTCGGCATGCGGCAGCGGCTGGGCCTGGCCGCCGCGCTGCTCGCCGAAGCGGAGTTGCTCGTGCTGGACGAGCCGACCAACGGCCTCGACCCGCAGGGCATCCGTGAGATCCGCGAGCTGATCCTGCGCCTTTCCCAGGACGGCGCCACGATCTTCCTGTCCAGTCACCTGCTCGCAGAGGTGGAGCAGATGTGCACGCGGGTCGGTGTTCTCGACCGGGGACGGCTCGTGCTGCAGGACGATCTGGACGCGCTGCGCCGCCCGACCGGACGCGTCGTCGTCCGCACGCCCGACGCCGCGCGAGCGGTCGCCATGCTCGACGGCCATGTCGAGGTGCGCGACGGTGACCGGCTGGTGGTGAGCGGCAGCGACGCGGCGAGCCTTAATGCGCGGCTGGTCGCTGCGGGGTTGCGCGTGACGGAGCTAGCTCCTGAGCGGCGCAGCCTCGAGGACGTCATCGTCGAGGTGACGAGCCCAGAGGCGGCGCGATGAACGCTCCTCCGACAGCTCGTTCGATTGCGCAAGATTCGCTCGCGCCAGGCGAGGAATCCTTGCGCGATCGGGTGCGTGGCCCGGTGGGGCAACCATGATCGCCATCGAGCTGCGCAAGCTGTTCCGGCGTCCTCGCACGTGGTTGACCATCGCCTTGCTGGACCTGCTGCCGACCATCGTCGCGATCCTGCTGGCGGTCACTCATGTCGGGCCGCGCCCGGGGGAGGGGCCTGCGTTCCTGTCGGCGGTGCTCGCGAACGGCTCGCTCTTCGCGGTCGCAGCCCTGGCCATCGTGCTGCCTTTGTTCCTGCCCGTCGCCGTTGCCGTGATCGCGGGTGACTCCGTCGCCGGCGAGGCGCAGCAGGGCACGCTGCGGTATCTGCTGATCCGTCCGGTCGGCCGCACCCGCCTTCTGGTCGCCAAGCTCGTCGCGACCTTCACGTTCGTCGCGGTCGCCGTGGTAATCGTCTCGGGCACCGGCTACGTCGTGGGCCGGTTGCTGCTCGGGCACGGCTCACAGGCGTCGCTCTCCGCAGCGGTGACGAGCGTGTCGGGCAGTGCACTGACGCCGGGCCAGATCGTGTGGCGGACGATCATCACGATCGGCTACGTCGCGTTCTCGATGCTCGGCGTCGCCGCGATGGCGCTGTTCCTCTCGACACTGACCGACTCGCCGCTGTCGGCGAGCCTCGGCGCCCTGGCGTTCCTGATCGGCTCCTCGCTCCTGCTCACTCTGGGCGCGGCGCGCGCGCTCGTGCCGTACCTGCCGACGCGCTACTGGCTCTCGTTCGTCGACCTGTTCCGGGACCCCATCCTGTGGCGCAACGTCGAGCGGGGCATGGCGCTGCAGGCCGTCTATGTCCTGGTGCTGCTCGGCGCGGCGTGGGCGAACTTCACCACCAAGGACATCAAGAGCTGAGGCGTGGGCAGTCCGCCGGCGACAGAGGCACCGGGGGCCCGGCGGCGAGCTCAAGGGCGACCATGCTCTCGACGACGCCGCTCCTCGGTAAGTCGCTGTGCCGCACGCGTGCGCCGGCACAGACCCCCTGCACGGTGATGTTCAGCGCGCCGGCCAGGCGAGCCGAGGCCGGCGGCAGCACGACGTCGTCGTCCGTCGACCAGATCGACACGAACGTCGGCCCGGCAGGCGTCTCGTCCCCGGCGTTGAGCGCGGCGAGAAGCCCGCTGTCCGGGGTGAGCTGCCGGCATGCGGTCGGGCAAACGCTCGGCACCAACGCGCCCAGCGCGGCGAGCTGGCTGCCGTGCTGCGGCGAGCCGAGCGTGACGACTCGGCGGGCGAGTGCCGCGCCTCCGTAGTCGCGTACCCACAGCCGGGCAACAACACCGCCCGCCGAATAGCCCACGACGTCGACCGACGAGCCGCCGGAAGCGGCCGCGCGCGCCGCGCCGGCCAGCGTGCGCGCCTGCACACCGAGGTCTCCCCGCGCGTTGTCGGGCAAGTGCACGACCTCGACTGTCTTGCCCGCGGCGCGCAGCCGGCTGGCGAGCACGTCCAGCCCGGTCTCAGATCCGCCGTAGCCGGGCACCAGCAGCACCGGTCCGGGACGGTTCTGGTCGATGGTCGCCCGCGCGTGTCCACCCGACGTTGCCACCACCAGGCCGATGGTGAGCGCTGCGGCCGCTGCGACGGCGAGCACGGCGAGTAGCAGCCGCCGCCGGGCAGGGGCGAGCGAGGCGAACATGCCGCCATAGTGCATGAGAATCCTCGGTTAAAACTGGGTTTCCAGCCGTTGCGCCTCGCAGCGATCGGCGGACACACGGCATACGGTCATCGTGTCTCACCGCCGCGTGCCGCAGGAGGCAACGCCCAGATGACCATTCTCATCCGCACCACGCCCGACACGGGCCAGACCAAGGTCCGGCTCGTGCTGCCGGACGACGTTCACGACGGCCCGGTCTCGGCGGTCGGCACGTTCAACGACTGGACGCCAGGGCGGCACCGCCTGATCCGCCGGAGCAATGGCACCCGCAGCGTCACGGTCATCGTCGCGTCCGGGCAGGATCTGCGGTTTCGGTATCTGGGTTCCGGAGGGCGCTGGTTCGACGATCCGGACGCGTGCGACGGCATCATCCGGGTCTGACCCGGCTCGGGCGCTAGCCTCGCTTGGTGATCGAGCTACGCCCGGCAACTCCTGACGACGCTCCCCTAATCGCCCGGATCTGGTACGACGGCTGGCGCGACGGGCACCTGGGTCACGTGGCGGACGAGCTCGTCGCGGTGCGCACCCGTGATTCCTTCGATCAGCGCTCCGCCGACCGAGTGGGTGACACCGTCGTGGCCACGGTCGACGGTGCGGTGGCCGGTTTCATCATGGTGGTCGGCGATGAGGTGGAGCAGGTGTACGTTGCGGCCGAGCACCGCGGTACCGGGCTCGCGGCAGGGCTGTTGCACGAGGCCGAACGGCTCGTCGCGGCGAACGGCCACGACCGAGCCTGGCTGGCCGTCGCCCCCGGCAACGCGCGGGCCCGCCGGTTCTACGAGCGAAGCGGCTGGACGGACGAGGGCCTGTTCGACTACCCGGCCGCTACCGCCGACGGGCCGATGCCCGTGCCGTGCCACCGCTACGTCAAGGACGTCTGAACCGCCGGTTCGTGTCTCTCGGCGGCGCCCACGGGGGCGCACACCTCGAGCCGCTCCGCGCCTGCGGCGCGGGTCGCGTCGCGGCCGGTGGGCACTTCCCACCCCACGAAATCGCTGCGCGATTTCGCAGGGACCCCGGGTTCGCGCGAGCGCTCATCGTTAGACCCCGGCGTGTGCCAAGCCCTGGAGCAGCAGGGCGCCCTGTCCGCCGCCCATCTCGGCGAGCACGCTCTCCTGCCGTGCCTCGATGGGGCTGAACCATGTCAGCTCCAGGGCATCCTGCTGCGGCCCGCAGTCGCCTTCGACGGGCACCACATAGGCGAGCGACACCGCGTGCTGGCGCGGGTCGTGATACTGCGTGACCCCCGGCGTCGGGAAGTACTCGGCGATGGTGAACGGCTGCGGCGAGACCGGGATGCGAGGCAACGCGAGCGGGCCGAGGTCCTTCTCCAGGTGCCGGAGCAACGCCGAACGCACCCGCTCGTGGTACAGCACCCGGCCGGACACCAGCGCGCGGGTGATCTTGCCTTCGCCGGTCGCGCGGAGTAGCAGCCCCACCGATGTCACCATGCCCTGCGAGTCGGCGCGCACGGGGATGGCGTCGACGTACAAGATCGGCATGCGTTGCCGGGCGGCCTCCAGTTCGTCCGGGGCCAGCCACTGGCTTTCCGACTGCGGCGTCGTCTGCGTCATGCGCTCTTTCTAGCGGGTCCGCCCCGGGCCAGTTCCGCGAGGAGGAACGCGTCTGCGATGCAGGCCCGTTCGAACTCGCCCAGGTGCAGGCTCTCATCCGTGCCGTGGGCCCGGCAGTCGGGGTCAGCGCCGGCGCTGACAACCAGGATCGCCGCGTCCGGGAAAGCTTCGGCGAACTGTGCGACGAACGGGATGGTCCCGCCCCCGCCGATGTCGACTACGTCGCGGCCGTAGGCGTCCCGGTACGCCGTGCGCGCTGCGTCAAAGGCCGGACCGCTGGGGTCGATCGCGTGCGGGTCGCCGATATCGGAATCGGTCACCGAGACGTGCACTCCCCACGGCGCGTGCTCGCGCAGGTGCTTGGCCAGTGCAGCCCGGGCCCGGACCGAGTCGTCGCCAGGCGCAAGGCGCAGGCTGACCTTCGCGCGCGCGGCCGGCACGAGCGTGTTCGACACAGCGGCCACCGGTGTGGCGTCCAGCGCGAGAACGCTCGCGCTCGGCTTCGCCCAGGTGCGGTCCGCGATGCTGCCGGTGCCGAGCAGCGCCACCCCGTCGAGCATCGCCGCCTCGGCGCGGAAGCGCTCCTCCGGGTAGTCGAAGGCACGCGACGGCGCGGTCACGAGCCCCTTGACGGCCACCTCGCCCGCGTCGTCGTGCAGCGTGGCGAGCAGCCGGCACAGCGCAGTCAGTGCGTCCGGCGCCGCGCCACCGTACGCTCCGGAGTGGACGCCGTGGCGCAGCGTCCGCACCTCGACGATGCACGCGGCGATGCCGCGCAGGCTGGTGGTGATTGACGGCGTGCCGATCTCGATGTTGTCCGAGTCGGCGAGCACGATCACGTCCGACATCAACTTATCCCGGTGCTTCGCCAGCAGCTCGCCGAGCAGCGGCGAGCCGATCTCCTCCTCGCCCTCGACGAACACGGTCACGCCCACCGGCGGGGCGCCGCCGAAGGCGCGCAGCGCGGCGAGGTGCGCAGCGATGCCCGCCTTGTCGTCGGAGGAGCCGCGTGCATACAGCCGACCGTCGCGCTCGACGGGCTCGAACGGCGGAGTGCTCCAGCCTGCCGGATCGCCCGGTGGTTGCACGTCGTGGTGCGCGTAGAGCAGCACCGCGGGCATGCCCGCCGGCGCCGGGTAGTGGGCCACCACCGCGGGCTTGCAGCCCGGAACGTCGTCGACGATCTCGACGGCAGCGGCGCCGGCCTGCTCAAGCAGCGCTGCGGTGAGCTCGGCGCATCGCCGCAGCTCGGGTGCCGCCACCGGGTCCGCGCTCACCGATGGGATGCGGATCAGCGCGTCAAGGTCTTCTCGAACGGACGGCAACACGTCCCGCACCGCGTGACGTAGCTCGTCGGTCATGAGTCTCCCGGTTTTGTCGGTGGCAGCCAGCAGGATGCTATGTCATGACGACCTCGTTTCAGATCGCTATCGAGGCGATGCCCGTACCGCCATGTGGTGATCTTGGACTTGGGGCTGGATGGCGACCCCAGCCCCAAGATCACGAGACGCTGGGCGCCGGGAGCTGCGCGAGGCGTAGGCGAACGGAGCGGGCGAGCGCGCGGCAGTTGTTGTCGCGGGCCTTGCCCGAGCGTCGCGAGTGGTGTAGACCACATCTGGTATTGGTCTAGACCATATGCCTCGACAGTCGGCCGCGGTGCGGGGCTGCCGAGGCGGAAAGAGGCCCCCATGTCGTTACTCACTGCCCGACCATCCCGCAAGGCCCTGATTGCCGCAGCGGTCGGCCTGGCCGTCGTCGCCTCGGCGGCCACGGCGGCATCCGCGGCACCGGGCCGGCTGAGCGCGGCGCAGCCCAGCCAGGCCAGCGCAGCACCACCGCGGCTCGTGCCCCAGCCCGCGTCCATGACCGTCGGCTCGGGTGCATTCCGGCTTGCGTCCGGCGCACACATCGTCGCCGCCAGCCGCGACGCCGTCCCGGTCGCCAACTCGCTAGCCGGCTTCCTGCGTCCGGCCACCGGCTTCAAGCTTCAGGTCGTCGGCGGCAACGGAAATGCCGGCGACATCGTCCTGCGCCTCGCCGGCGCGGCAGACCCCACCGGTGAGGCATATCAACTCACCACCACGACCAGCGGCGTGACGCTGCAGGCGGCGATGCCGCACGGCCTCTACGACGGCGTGCAGACGATCCGTCAGTTGCTGCCGCCCTGGATCAACAGCCCGACGGTCCAGAACGTCGACTGGACCATGCCCGTGGTCCAGATCGCCGACCACCCGCGCTACGGCTACCGCGGCATACTGCTCGACATCGCCCGCCACTACGAGACCCCGGCCGCGGTCAAGCAGCTGATCGATCAGGCCGCGGCGTACAAGATCAACAGGTTCCACCTGCACCTGAGTGACGACCAGGGCTTCCGCATCGCGATCAACGGGTTCCCCAACCTGACGACGATCGGCGCCCAGGGCTCGGTAGGCACCGACGGCCGCACCATGGATCCGGGTGGGTTCTGGACCCAGGCGCAGTACCAGGACGTCGTGGCCTACGCCGCCGCGCACTTCATGACGATCATGCCCGAGGTCGACACGCCCGGCCACAACAACGCGATCATCATGTCGGAGTACAACGACACGTCGAACCCGCTGCTCAACGGCCACCCGCAGGACATCAACTGCAGCGTCAACAACCCGCCGCAGTGGAACTTCACCGGCGACGTCGGCTACAGCGCGCTGTGCCCGGAGAGCGACAACACCTGGACGATCCTCACCGCGATCATCGACCAGCTCACCGCCATGTCGTCCAGCCAGTACTACGACCTCGGTGGCGACGAGGTGCCCTCCACGCTGCTGAGCCAGGACCGCTACGCGGCGCTGGTCAACCGCGAAGGCGGCATCGTCAACGCCCACGGCAAGACCGTGATGGGCTGGGCGGAGATCTCCGGCGAGGGCACCGCGCTCGCACCGGGCTCGGTCGCCGAATACTGGAACCCCGCGTCCGGCTCGGACCCGGGCACCGAGACCGGCACGAACGCCGTGGCCAAGGGCATGAAGATCGTCATGGCGCCGGCCAACCACGCTTACCTCGACCAGTGGTACGCGCCCAACACCCCGCCCACGCTCGGCCTGCACTGGGCCTGCGGCACGGTCGGCTGCGATGTGGACAAGTTC
>JBKPQY010000262.1:0-19044 GCA_046734315.1 Actinomycetota bacterium
ACTGTGCGCTGCCCGATCTCCCGACCAACCTCATCGACAGCAACTGCGGTGTGGACCTTCTTGTCGACGTCGCTGCCCAGCACTACCACCATGGAGTGGTCTCCTTCCCGACTCGAAGCGACGACTGGGCCGGCCGGCGGATACACCTCAGTGGCGGCGATGCCACGCTCCTACCAAGTCACGCCGGTCGGCCCCGACCAACCGCTGACCGGCACAACGCATGCAAACCAGCCCGAAGACGGCACGCACCCTAAGAGCCAAGCCACCAGCGGCCAGAAACCCAACCACCACGAGAAGCGGCAGCATCACCCTGACACTGACGCAACCCTAACGACTTGACCTAGAGGCGGCTCTAGCTTTTAGCGTCGTGCCCATGACGCTTCGCTATCGGCCGCTCGGCGGCACCGGCATCGAGGTCAGCAGCTACTGCCTCGGCACGATGATGTTCGGCTCAGAGGGCAACCCCGACCACGACGAATGTATCCGGATGGTCCACACGGCGCTGGACGCCGGCATCAACTTCGTCGACACCGCCGACGCCTACGGCGGCGAGGACGGCGAGTCCGAGGTGATCGTCGGCGCGGCCCTGAAGGCACGCCGTGACGACGTCGTCCTCGCCACCAAGGTCCACTTCCCGATGGGTGAGGGGCCCAACCGCAGCGGCAACTCCCGGCGGTGGATCAACCGCGCAATCGAAGACAGCCTCCGGCGACTGCAAACGGACTGGATCGACCTCTACCAGGTACACCGCCCGGATCCCACGACGGACATCGAGGAAACGCTGTCGGTGCTGAGCGATCTGGTTCATCAAGGCAAGATCCGCGCGTTCGGCTGTTCGACGTTTCCGCCGGAGGACATCGTCGACGCGCACACGGTCGCCAAGGAGCGCGGCCTGATGCGCTTTCGCACCGAGCAGCCGCCCTACTCGATCCTCATGCGCGGTATCGAGCGCTCCGTGCTACCGCTGTGCCAGCGCTACCGGATGGGCGTGCTGACCTGGAGCCCGCTCGGCTGGGGCTTCCTGACGGGAAGCATCCGCCGCGGCACCCCTATCGACGTGACCAGCGGGCGTGCCCGTCACAACCCCAGTCGCTTCGACCCGGAACTGCCGGAGAATCAGCGCAAGCTCGACGTCGTCGAGAACCTGATTGCGTTGGCCGACGACCTGGGCTGCACGTTGCCCCAACTGGCGGTCGCGTTCCCGTTGGTGCACCCGGCCGTCACGTCGGTCATCCTCGGGCCGCGGACCCCGCAGCAACTCGACGGCCTGCTCGCCGGCAGCCACCTCGAACTCGACGACAAGTCCTTGGATCGGATCGACGAGATCGTGCCGCCGGGGACTGACCTCCTCGAGGTCACCTGGAAGCCGCCCGCGCTCACCGAGACCGCAGCCCGGCGCCGACCATTGGCTGATCGCGGCGCGTCCGGCTAGCGCGGCCCAGTCGTCCCAGGTGATCGAGACGGTCGGCCTGCCCATCCGGCTGCGCAGGCAGCCAATTCGGGCGTCGTGCGTCGTGTAAGGATCGGCGCTTGTGTTGGACAAGTCGGAGATCACAGCGTTACAAGCGGCGTGCACGAGGTTTGTGCACTGGCACGGTCGTCAGGACGCGGCCACGCTACTTTCCACCATTCCGTCGGACACGGAGGTCGACCGGTACGGCGCTGGAGGCGTGGTCGTCGAGCTCGAACGGACCGTGGCGGATCTGCTCGGAAAGCCCGCTGCGGTGTTTCTCCCGAGCGGGACGATGGGTCAGCAGTCGGTACTGCGTGTCCACGCCGATCGGCGCGCCAGCCGGAGCTGATCTTTCACCCCGCCTGCCACATCGACCAGCATGAGGGTCGCGGGTACGAACGGCTGCATGAATTTGATCGGCCGCCCGGTCGGCGATCGCACTCGGCTGCTCACGTTAGCCGACCTGCACGATGTGGCGGAGCCTGTGGCCGCGCTAGTCGTAGAGCTGCCGCAGCGGGATCTGGGCGGAAGCCAGCCTCCGTGGGATGACCTTGTGGCGCAGACCGAGTGGGCTCGTGAACGAGAAATCGCGTGCCATCTTGACGGTGCACGGCTGTGGGAGTCCGCTGTGGGGTACGGACGCGCCCCACGCGATGTGGCGGCGCTGTTCGACAGCGTCTATGTGTCCTTCTATAAGGGCCTGGGGGCGCTTCCCGGGTGCTGCATCGCCGCCGACGGCGATGTGGTCGCGCAGGTACGTGAGTGGCGGCAGCGCATGGGCTGCACGCTGTTCGCGCTGTGGCCGAATGCGGCCTCCGCGCTGACCTGCCTACGTGAGCGGCTGCCGAAGATGCCGGACTACCTCGCGCACGCAGTTGGGCTCGCTAAGGACCTCGCCAGCCTCGACGGAGTTCAGGTAGTGCCCAGCCCGCCGCAGACGCCGATGTTCCACCTGATCTTGGACGTCTCGGCAGACCAGTTCGACGACACCGTCCGCCGCCTCGCATCAAACGACAATGTTTGGACTTGGGGCGGTGTCTGGGCGGGCGGCACTGACAGCCGGCAGCGCGTCGAACTAACCGTCGGCGATGCGATCCTCGCCATCCCACCAGAGGAGTTCCGCGAGATCATCTCAGCTTTGCCGCATAACGGCACCGCCATCGCGTTGCCGTTCATAGCCGCGCTGCGTGCTCCCGCATGCTATGCCGCGTCGTTCGCGCTGACGTCAAGCTGCGGTTCGTCGTCCGCCGGTATCGACGGCGAGGACAAGCGACTGGTTGTCTGTCGCGCGCTGCGTCGCCTCGGCGCGCACCGACCGCAGAGTAGATTCTCCGGCCGTGACGCGAGTGCTGCATCAGCTGACGTCATTCTTGCCGGGGCTCGACTGGTTCGAGCCGCAGGCCGACGAGCGCCTGGTGCATACCTTCGTCAGCAACGACCCGGACCGCCTTCCGCGATTCTTCAAACATTACGGCGACGAGATACCGAAGGCGCGGCTGGCGCGCACACTGCCGCAGCTACCGGCAGCGTGCGAAGTCCTGGCAGGAACGGCAACAGTTGAGCCGCGTCGAGTTGGCTTGGACGACATATCGCCATTGCTATACCTGTCGGTCGGCGTCACCCGGGTGATGCGACGGCGCGACGGACGCGACTACCCGCTGCGCGCTGCAGGCTCGGCCGGTGCGCGCTTTCCGCTCGAGCTGTATCTGGCCGTGCCGAACGGCCTGCCTGGCGACGTGCCTCCGGGCGTGCACTGGTACCACCCGCTGGAGCACGCGCTGGTCGCGATAGGACCGCCGCCGATCGGGGCCGACCCGGCGTTGGTGCTGACCGGTGTGCCGTGGCGCACCGGCTGGCGGTATCGCGAGCGGGGCTTTCGTCACATCTACTGGGACGCCGGCACTGCGCTGTCACACCTGCTTGCCCTCGCCGACGCGCTCGGGGTCAAGGCCGAGCTGTACTCGACGTTCCCAGACGCAGCGGTCGGGCGACTGGTCGGCTGCGACGGCGTCTTCGAGTTCCCGGTCGCGGTGCTCGGGCTCGGCACCCGACCTGCGCTGACGGCCAGCGGCCCTGCGCTGCCCGGCGAGCTCGATGACGACGGCATCGCGTTCCCAATCGTCACGGCGGCACAACTCGCCGGCGATACCGATCAGCTCGGCCCCCCGCTCCCGCGCGGCCCGATCGTCGCGCCGATCGATAACGCCGTCCCAGTGAACGAACTCCTGCTCGCCCGCTCGTCGCACCGGCGACTGAACCCATCACTCGGCCTACCGCGCGATGCCCTTGACGAGCTGATGCGTAGCGCCTTACGCGGCGTCGACGTACCGCATTACATCGCGGTCAACAACGTCGCGGACATGACACCCGGCACGTACCGGTGGCCGGACCTCGACACACCACTGCGCACTGGGAACCTTCGTGCCGAGCTCTACTGGGCATCGACACAACAGGGCCTTGCGCGCGACGCGTCCTTCGTGACCATCGCTGCGGTAGACGGCGTCGGGCTGTCCGACCGCGGCTATCGCGACGCGCAACTGCTGGCCGGACTGGTCATGGGCCGCCTGCACATCCTCGCGCCGGCCGTAGGCGCGGGCGCCAACGGTATGACCTTCGAAGACACGCTCATCCCAGCGCTGCTCGGAGACGACGACGTCGCGGACCTCCTCTGCCTGCTCTGGACCTGCGTAGGCGTACCCGAATACCGACCTAAGCCAGGGGGTCTACCCTCCGCGCCTGCGACGATCACCATGATCGAACCTCGCATCGACGACGGCCCCCTGCCACCGTCGCCATAAAGCAACGGCGTCCACCAACGCCGTCCGTCCATCCTCGAACAGGCGAGGCAGCAGTTCCGTCCGACGGACCGCCAACGGCCCTCGCGGGCGGGCGAAGAGCGCGTTCATCCCCGTGCCGAAGGTCGCGCGTCCATGCTGTGCGCCAATGACTGCTCGGCGTTCGGTCGCCGAACGCCGACTATGTCGTTCCGCACGGCTGCCTCGGGCGGATCAACAACCCGTACACCACGCTCGTGGACGCAAACCAAAAGGATCCAATTCCGCGGCGCTGACCGGTCGGCACCTCCGCCGGTCAGCGCAGGATCGACCGGCGCGTTGGCCGCAGCCGGAGGCGCTCTACCGGCCAGGGCGGCGCAGCCGTTGCGACCAACCAGCCGTCGAGGGCGTCCAGCGTCGGGAACGAGACCACGTAAACGATGACGCTGACGTTTGCGCGGACGGGCAGCGCGGGAAAGTTGTTGTTCGAATGCTCGGTCTGTAGCAGCCATAGCGGCTGGGCACCGGCATCCGCGAGCGACCCTGCGAGCCCGTCGACGAACCCATAGACATCGCCTGCAGGTGAGCTGTGGTGGATGTCGATCAGGACGACGGAATCGGTGTCCTGGTCTCGTTTTAGGCTGGCCAGCCGCGGGTAAGCCGCGACTGGGGCAAGGAGCAGAACGTCGTCGACCGATTCCATAGTCGCGTTCGCGGCGGCGCCGTGGGACTTCCAGACGGGGCCGGTATAGAAGGCCCCGAGCGAGTGCGGCCTGGTGTCCATCGCGGCGAAGGCGCGCACCCAGACGAACTGGTCCGAGTCGTCGAGATCGCGGAACTGACCGAGGATGGCCATACCGAGCGCCTCCTGGCTTTCGACGAACTCGCGGTCGAACAGCTCGATCAGCGTGTCGCGCTGCCCACCGCGCAGGGCGTAGCGGCGAAGTTCGACAATGCGGTGTGTCACGAGGCTCCCCCAGTCGAGCCGAGACCGAATGCGGCCGTCGGACGCTTGGATCAGATGGCGCTGCCGCGCCGGCAGGTGTGTTCATGTCCTCATCGATGCCGGACAGGCGGAGCGTCTCGCTGGCCGGGGTGATCGGGCTGTCTCACTGTTGGTCAGAAGCCTTCAGAGAATAATCGCGCCGTCCGCGCTAGAAGTGAACGTGACGCGATAGACGTCGCGTGAGATATCTGCGACTCGATGCAAATCGACTCCGCCACCGCGGGTGTCCCACCTGCGATCAGCACCTAGTGAAAACTGCCCGGATGGTGATCACATTCTTCAGCGACGCCATGCGCAGCTGGTTCCAGGTCAGGCCGAACGCCGAGCGGTCGACCATGATTTCTGCGTCGAGTTGGACGAGCTCGCTGCCGCGGGCACTGACCCGGAGCGGGACCGTGATGGGCCGCGTCGTGTCCCGCACCTGTAGGCTGCCGATCACAGCGAGGCGACCCGCCGACGTGTTCAGCGTGCGCGCGGTGAACACGATATGCGGATGCGTGTCGCTGTCGAAGAAGTCGGCCGAACGCAGGTGAGTGTCGCGCTTCGTGTTCTTCGTGTCGATCGACGCGGCGGCGATCGTGAGGGTGCCCGTCACCTCCCCGGTCGGTGAAACGGCGCCCTCGCCGGCGAGTTCAGTGAAGCTGCCCCTGACCCGGACCATCCCCCAGATACTCCTGCCAAGCAGGGCAACGGTTGACCGACCGGGGTCGAGAATCCACGCGCCAGCGAACTCGCCGGCGCTCAGCCGGTCCGATAGCCGAGCGTCGGACCCGGGTTGGGGGGTGACCATGGCGTTCTCCAACTATTGGTTCCGATTTCAAAACGCTGTCGAGGCTCGAACCACACTTAGTCACGGTGAGCGATTCCGTTTCCTCGTCGTCACATGGCGCCTGCGGTACGACGGCATGGGCCGCCGTTGCGCGGGGCTGCAGCAAGCGACCACACCGACGGTGCGGCCGGGAGTGGGTCAGGCTGCCGACAGCCGCAACCGGCCAGCAAGAAGCAGCTGATGATGTCGTCACTTACCCCTCCGGCCCGCTGGGCGACATGTGTCTCAACAGTCCGACAACGCAACCCCCTGGAATGTGAGGTTGGCGCGCCGCCTCACATTCCGGGGCGTTGCGTTGTCTAACTGATGACAGCAGATGCGACCGAGCGAGGCGGCGACACCTTGATCATCCAATCCGGGCCAGACCACGGCCGACCCGATCCGGGCCTGAGCGCGATCATGAGTGAGCGGCGCCAGCTAATCAATCTCGCCTACCGGCTACTCGGCTCCCTGACCGAAGCCGAGGATGTCGTCCAGGAGACCTACGCCCGCTGGTACGCCATGACTCGGCAGCAGCAGGACGGCATCGGTTCCCCCGGCGCCTGGCTGAGCAAGGTCGCCAGCCGTATCTGCCTCAACCTGCTCGGGTCAGCCCGTGCCCGGCGAGAGACCTACGTGGGCGAATGGCTCCCCGAGCCCTTGCCCGAACCCACCGAGTGGATCAACCGGCGGTCGGGCACCGTCGACCCGGCCGACCAGGTAACGCTCGACGAGTCAATCAACATGGCCTTCCTCGTCGTGCTCGAATCGATGACCCCGGCCGAGCGCGTCGCGTTCATCCTGCACGATGTCTTCCGGTACTCCTTCGCCGACGTGGCCGAGATCGTCGGCCGTACGCCAGCGGCATGTCGCCAGCTTGCCTCCCAGGCCCGCCGTCGCATCCGCGCCGCACAGGCTCCCGCGACCCCGACAGCCCGGCAGGCCGGCATCGTCCGTGACTTCAAGCAGGCGTGGGAAGCCAAGGACATCCACGCCCTCATCGGCTTGCTCGACCCCGACGCCACCGTGATCGGCGACAGTGGCGGCCTCGCCGGCGCCGGGGCCTACCCGATCGAAGGCGCCGAACAGGTCGCGCAGGCGTGCGTCGCCCTCGCCGACCGGGCACCCAACCTGGCGATCCTGCAGACCACCGTCAACGGCCAACCCGGCCTTGTCTCTCAACAAGACGGCGTCACCGCGGCCGTGCTGGCCTTCGACATCGTGGACGACCGGATCAAGCACATCTGGGCAATCCTCAACCCCGAGAAACTCCGGCCCTGGACGACGAACTGAACCGCGGTGGCAGGAGCCTTGACGCCCGAACGGCCAGGCTCGATCGGCCCACAGCCACCCATCAAGCCAGCGGGGCGAACTCGGCGACAAAGGGGCAGCCGTTGACAACCACCTGGCGCGCTCTAGACAGCACCGTTCGTCAGGTCCCACCCACCGTGACCGCCACCGGTCTGCTCAACACGGTCGGGTGGGTACACCCATGGGCCAGCCACCACTGGCAACCCGACTCGGCCGGCCAGGCCGTGCTCGACCCCGTCCTGCATGGCCTGCTCGCTCACCCCGACCAGCCGACGTCATCACTCCGGAGGCCCCGATGCGTGGCCGGATGTTGCGGGTCGCGCCGGACGCGCGTGTCGCCTCACTCCGTACCTGCTGGCAGGTAGCGCAACTCCACCACGCCGGACTCGAATGTCCGCGCATCGCTGAGCCGGAGCGTGGTCCGCACACCACCCTCGGGGAACAGTCGCATGCCGCTTCCGAGGACTAGCGGGTGAACCGCGATCCGGTATTCGTCGATCAGGTCGTGTTGCATGAGTGTCTGCATCAGGGTGGCGCTGCCGTACATCTCGATGTCGCCACCGTCTTGCCGCTTGAGGCGGGCGATCTCCGCGGCCACGTCGCCCGCGATCACGGTCGCGTTCCAGGGCAGTGACCCGGTCAGCGTTGTCGACGCGACGAGCTTCGGGATCTCGTTCGTCCGATCGAGGTACGGGCCGCCGCCTTTCACGTTCGCCCAGGACCGGTACATGAGCTCGTAGGTGGTGCGGCCCATCAGGAAATAGTCACTGGCCAGCAGGCGATCAAGGGCTTCCTGCTGCGCCTGCCCGGTGAAGTACTGGTTGGCCCAACCACCCTGCTCGGTCTCGCCGAACCCGCCCGGGTCCTGGATGACCCCGTCCAGCGATACCAGCGTCGAAACAATCAACTTCCGCATGAGGAACCTCCGAGTGTGGGGTTGCCGACCCTTCGGCAACCGTCGCGACTACAGACCGTGGGCCCGCCGCGAAGGAATCGCTCTGGGCCTCGGACGTTGCGACCGACGAGCGCGTCGGATCAAGGAGCCGGAATGCACTCAACGGCAGCCGGCGCGACAATTCACTCGTCCGGCGCGACCGCAGGGAATCCGAACGCGGTGACCAGATGTGCGTCACCGAACGAGGTGATGCGTGAGATCCCGTCCGCGTCGGCGCTGAGCACCACGATCCCGTAAGGGAGATAGTCGCCGGGCGCGCCGCGGTAGTAGGCGGCGACGGCTGGCTGCCCGTTGGCTCTGGTCGGCAGCATCCGCCAATGCCCGGGCGAGCCGATCACGTGCCTTGCCATGTACGGCATGCAGTACCTGACGCCGGAGTACCAGGTGCGCAGCGGCGGAGCCTCGAGCGTAGCGTCGCTGCGCAACAGCCGTTTGAGCGCTTCCGCGTCGCCGGTCTGGAACGCGGCGACATAGCGGTCGAGCAACTCGCGCTGTTGCGGCTCGGTCAGCTCGCTGACCCGCTCCGCGACGGGTGCCACATCGTTCAGCCGTGCCCGCGCCCTCTGCAGTGCGCTCTTCACCGCCGCAACCGACATCTCGAGCAACTCGGCAACCTCGGCGGCGCTCCAGGCCAACACCTCGCGCAGGATGAGCACCGCGCGCTGGCGACCCGGCAGGTACTGCAGGCTGGCGACGAGCGCGAGCCGCACGCTGTCCCGGGCGGCGACGATCGCCGCTGGATCGTTTGATTCCGGCAGCCGGCTGTCAGGGAATGGCTGTAGCCACGTCACGCTCGTATCCACCGAGCTTGGCGGTGCGGCCGCGTCCTCGCTCGGAGCACCCAACCCGGACGGCAGAACCCGCCGACTGTGGTGCCGCAACGCGCTCAGACACGTATTCGTCGCGATCCGGTACAGCCACGTCCGCAGCGACGCGCGCTCCTCGAACGAGTCGAAGGCCCGCCAAGCTCGCAGGTACGTCTCCTGCACGGCATCCTCGGCATCGGCTAACGATCCGAGCATGCGGTAGCAGTACGCGAGCAGCTCGGCCCGGTATTGCTCAGCGCGCCGAACGAACTCATCGTCCGCCGACGCGATGCCGGTCACTCCGTGCACACTAGCCGGACGATCCGACGAAGCTGGTCGACGCAAATCCCGGGGACAGCGCGCGTCTGAAAGAGGTAGGGCGCGGCGACGGCGCTGTCGGGGTAGCGTGCGGCACGACGGTCGCACTGACGATCGGTGAGGACTTCGACTTCGACGACCCCACGTCGGTGCGGGACCGTCAGCCACGTTTGGTGACGTGCTGGCTGCCGGACGGAGTCCAGGCGGCTCATGGGGGCGGCCGCATGCACAGACTTCAGCCGGAAACGGCTGTCGTTACGCGGACGGGGCCGACGCCTTGGTCGGCGAGGGCGTCGTCCGGGTTGAGCAGGCGGCAGGACTTCATCGACAGGCAACCGCAGCCGATGCAGCCGGTGAGCTCGTGTTGCAGGCGATGAACGTGTTCCTGACCAGCAGCGTGATGCCGACGGCGATAGCCGACATTGGAGCTGAGCGGCTTTACGCCTGGACGCCGACCGTCTTCGTGATCGCCTCGGTGGCTTCATCGATGCTGGTCAGCCGGTTGTTGGCGAGCCGCAGTCCCAGCCTCGCGTACCTGCTTGCGCTGGCTCCGTTCATCCTCGGCACGGTTATCTGCGCGGTGAGCCCGACGATGTTCGTCCTGCTCGCCGGCCGGGCCGTCCAGGGTGCCGGCGGCGGGCTGCTGGCCGGACTCGGCTACGCGATCATTCAACCCGCATTCCCGCAGCGGCTCTGGGCCAAGGCAACCGCGCTGGTGTCGGCGATGTGGGGCGTGGGCACGCTGACCGGCCCGACCATCGGCGGTGCCTTCGCCCAGGTCGGCGCCTGGCGGCTTGGGTTCGTGCTGCTGGGCGGGCTCGCTTTGATGATCGCGCTCGTCGCGCCGAAGGCTCTGCCGCGGTTGGCGCCGGAGACGTCACTGAGCCGATCCCGTTGGTGTCGCTGACGATTCTGGCCGCGGCCGCCGGCCTGATCAGCGTTGCCAGCATCCTGACCAACACCGCGCAGATCAGCGCCGTGATCACCGCTGCCGTCCTGGTCATCGGCTGGTTCGTGTGGCGCGAGCGGCGCGGCTGCGTGCGCGTGCTGCCGCAGTCCACCTACTCCGCCGGCTCGCCGCTGAAGTGGATCTACCTGTCGATCGTCGTGCTAACCATGGGAGCGGCGGCCGAGGGGTTCGCCCCGCTATTCGGCCAGCTCCTGGCCGGGCTGGAGCCACTGATCGCCGGGTTCCTCGGCGCCGCGCTCTCCGTCGGCTGGTCGGCCCACCATGCTCTTCAGCGCCAACAACACCCGGCCGCGCACGATCCACCGGATGCGCGTCGCCGGCCCCGCCGTCCTGACCGTCGGGTTGATCGCAGCCGGTCTGCTGCAGCGTGGCAACGCCGGCCCCTGGCTGGTCGTCGGCACCTTCCTCGCGCTGGCGCTGGCCGGCGCCGGCATCGGCATCGCCTTTCCGCACCAGCTGGTTGCGGCAATGCGCAGCACACCCAACCCGGCTGAGGCCGGCAAGGCGTCCGCAGGCATCAACACCGTCGAAACGCTCGGCGTCGCGTTCGGATCGGCGTTCGGCGGCCTGGTGATCAACCTTGGTGCTCCGGACATGGTTCGCTCGGCCCAGTTGCTGCTCTTCGGACTCGCTGCGGTCGGCGTCCTCGGCGTCTTCGTCGCCCGCCGCACCGATCCGGCCAGGACCCCGCAGGCGGACATCAGTCCGGCCGAAACCGCGCGCAGAACCCCTTCGGGCAGCAACTTGACAGCCGGCATATCCCCCTGCGTTTCCTAGCCGGCCTCGCCATGCCGGGCGGTGTCACCGATGCGTAGCTCGATCTTGAACAGCAACCGCGTTGTCCAGGTCGAAGCGTTCAAACACGATGCGCACCGGCTGACGCATGACGGGGCAAGGCTGAATCGCGACGGGGATACGTACTCGACGCCGCCAACGCCCTCACAGAACTACCTCTCGCTCGCAGATTTGGCGCAGCCGCGGGCTGGACCCGGCTGGAACGCGGCGGACTTAACGATGCTTGGCGGGCGATGTCCGCCGGTCAGTCGCCGAAGAACTCGGTGAGGACGGGGGCGATCGCCTCGGCGGCGACACCGTGCTCTTGGCCGGCCAGCGTGCGGCGCTCGCCGCCGGGAAGCGCCTTGGCGAGGGCGTCCGCACCCGTACTCATCCACGCGGTCTGCGCGCCATCGAGCACCAACGTCGGCACGGTCACGGACTGCCAGCGCTCGGCCGCCGCCGGCGTGCCGGCCATGCTGTCGCCGACGACGGCACCGTCGTAGGCGAGCGTGTGTGCGACCGACGCCATGCCGGGCCACATCGGGGACTCGCGCATCGGCGTCAGGTATTCGGCCGGTATGCCGACCGCGGTGGTCAGGAAGTACGCGACCGCTTCGTCTCGGGAGTCGGACGCGGCCAGTTCGGACAGCCGCTGCACATAGTCGTGTGGGAGTGGTGGACGGCTGTCGTTGACGAGGACGTTCGCCTCCCAGACCGCGATCTTGGAGATGGCAAGCCCACGCGCCGCCGCCTCGAGCACCAGGTTCCCCCCGGACGACTCGCCGTATACCGCCGCTGACGCTCCTGCATGGTGGATCACCGCGTCCAGGTCCTCGATCTCGCGCCCGACCGCGTACGGCGGCGTGTCGCCGCTCTCGCCTCGGCCGCGGCGGTCGTAGTGGTAGACGCTGAACTGCTCGGCCAACAGCGCGGCCAGGTGCTGTGTCCGCGGGTCGAACGCACGATGCTGGAACGCGCCGCCGACCAGGATGATCGGCGGACCTTGACCCAGGCGGTCGAAACCGATCGTGGTGCCGTCCTTGGATTTCACTGTGCTCACGGAGATTCTCCAATCGAATGTCGTCTAGGTAGGTGACGCGTAACGCTGCCGCCCGTCGTCGGCGCGACAGGCGAGTTTGGGGTGTGACGCTTTCGGTATGCGCGCAGAACCGCAGCAGCCGACCCGACGGGGTCCGTAGACCGACTGGCACCGGCTCGCGCGGCGTCTGAGTCTTGCTGCTGAAGATCCGAGTCAGCCACGTTGGCGTTGTCATGCCGCACGCTCCTCGGTCGCAACTGCTTGTTGGTAGGTGGTCAGCAGGACGCCGGTCGAGGTGGAGCGGTGGCCCACGAGGTCGAGCTCGATCCGCTGGCCGTCAAACAGCCTCTTGCCGCTGCCCAACGCGACGGGGTAGACGGTGAACCGGTACAGGTCGACCAGCAGGTAGCGCGCCAACGCGCGCACCAGCGTCGCACTGCCCACGACGAGCAGGTCACGGCCTGGCCGGCGCTTGAGCGCGGTGACCGCGTCGATGACGCCGCCCGACATCAGGTGCGAGTTGTTCCACTGGACCGTCTGCAGGGTTGACGAGACGACGAACTTCGGGATGCTGTTCATCCGGTCGGCGAAGCCGTCCTCGTCAGTCATCGACGGCCAGGCCGCGGCGTATGCCTCGTAGGTGACCCGGCCGAGGAGCACCGCGTCGGCACCGAACAGCTCGTCGGTTTTGTGCTCGTCGACCTCTCGGTTGTGCCATCGCAACGCCCAGCCGCCATGCTCGTAGCCCTCGCGGCCGCCTGGGTCTTCGATAACTCCGTCCTGGGACAGGAACTCGGAAACGACAATCCGCACGTGCCTCACCTGACTCCCGCCGGTCGACTGCCTCGACCGTCGGTCTAAGGCGGCGATGGCGGCATTGGGCGCAGCACCTCAGATCTCGCAGTGACCTATATAGCTCGGCGTCACCCAATTCGGCCGCATCCGAACGTCAGCCGGCACCACTGTGTTGTCCGACGCCCGCTCGTTGCGCGACTGCCGCGGCTTCCACGCGGCTCGTCACAGCCAGCTTGCGCAGGATGTTGGACACATGGACGCTCGCCGTCTTCTCCGAGACGAACAGCTTCTCGCCGATCTGGCGGTTGGTCAGGCCGCCGCCCACAAGTCCGAGCACCTCGGCCTCCCGGGGCGTCAGCCCGAGCCGCGGGGCCGCATCGTCATCGAGCTTGGAGACCGCCGGTGGCGCTACGCGGAGCCGGGCGCCACGCGCGACGGATTCGACGCGGTCGATCAACGACGTGGCACCGAGTGAAACGGCGGTCTGGTAAGCAGCCTGCAGCGCGTCCTCGGCGCGGGCGAAAGCGCCTGCTCCTGCGGCGGCGAGCGCCTCATGCACCTGCGCCACTGCGGTGTTCCACGGATCCCCAGCGCGCTGCCACGCGGCGGCCGCAGTCGCCCAGAGTTCGGGATCGGCGACCCGCAGCTGCGTCAAAGCGGCCGAGGCGTGCGCGGTCTCGGCCTCCTCGAACGTCGTGGCCTCGCCCGCCGACCTGGCGTCGGCGACGAGTTGGGTGAGCTCGTCGCCGAGCGAGCCGGTCTCGGTGGCGGCGCCATGCGCACGGGCGTCGAGCTCACGCTCGACCGCGGCAACGGTGCGAACCATCGCCAGTCGCGTCCGGGACGCCGGGCCGGCACCGCCTGGAGCGGCCTCCCGCGCCGATTCGACGGCATCGGACCAGCGCTGCGTGGCGAGCAGCGCCTCCGCACCGGTCGCCCGAACCAGACGATGATGGTACGGGCCGACGCGTGCGCCCGCTGCCATATCGACGAACTCCAACACACGGGCGGCATCACCGCGACGGGCAGCGAGCAGTGCCTGCGCGGCGCTGAGCCGGCTCACGGCGATCGGGATGGGCGCGATACCCGCGACGTCGCGTAGCACGGCATCGGCCTGTTGCCACCTGCCCAACCGCACGAGGCTCTCGGCGGCAGCGCCGGCCAGGTAGGCCGCATAGCTGGCTTCCAGCCCGGCTCGGTGTGCGTCCGCTGCCCCGTCGAGCGCCGGCGGCACGGCCTCGTCGTAGCGGCCCGCGGCCATCAGCGCCATCGTGAGATAGACGACGGCCAGCAGGCGGACGGGGATGGCGACGCGGTCGGCGTTGGCCAGCGCAGCTCGGCACAGGTGAATGGCGCGGTCGTGTTCGCCGCGCTGGCTATGCGCGAGCGCGAGGAGGTGGGTCGCCGTGACCCAGCTGGTCCGGTCGCCGGGCTGGCCGTCGCCGATGGCAATCGCGCGACGACTCCAGTTGGCGGCGGTGTCGAAGCGGCAGAGCATGAGATCTGCTTGCGCCAGCCCGGCATACACAGCAGCCGCGTCCGGCGAGTCATCGTTCGGAGCGAGCTGCGAAACCGCCTGCTGATACGCGGCGGCGCTCGCCTCCAGCTCGCCCTGACCCCACAGGTAACGGCCCAGCCGCTCATTGCCCCACGCCGCGCCGCGCGGCGGCGTGCCCGACGCGAGCGCGGTCCGCGCGTGTTCGGTGGCTCGCGGATTGTCGCCGGTCGCCGTGGCCAGTTCGGCAGCCTGCCACAGGCGACGCAGCTGCTCTTCGGGCGGTCGGTTTCCGTCCTCCCATAGCGCCAAGGCCCGCTCCAGGTGAACCAGTGCTGCAGCCGGCGCCATCTGCTCCAGCGTGTCTACTGCGGCGAGGGATGCCGCGACGGCACTGCCGCGATCGCCGGCGCGTTCGAGATGGACGGCGAGCTCTCCGTTGTCGACGGTCGCGGATCCCGGTCGAGAGAGTGCGCGGGCCACGGCGCCATGAAGTCGACGTCGCTCTGACGGCAGCGCAGCGTCGTAGACGACCTCGCCGATAAGCGGGTGGCGGAACCGGTACAGGTGAGAGTCTCTATCCACGGTGAGGAGTTGGGCCGCGAGATCCTCGCGCAACCCATCTTCCACGGCGCGCTCCGACCCGCTCACGGTTGCGACGATGAGGTCGTGCGGTGACGGACGGGCGATCGCGGCCAGCGCACCGAGGACCGCGCGGGCCATCGGCGAGACCGCCATGACGTCCGCGGTGAACAGGTCAGACAGCAACCGAGGCAGCGCCTCGTCGTTGAGGTGGGCCGCGACAAGCTCCTCGGTAAACAGAGGATTGCCCTGCCCGCGGCTGGTGATCTCATCGACGAGGCTCGCTGACGGTGCGGCGTGCAGGAGAGCCTCGACCTGCGCGGCAATCTCGTCGCGGCTCAGGCCGGCAAGCGGCATCTTGGTCACACTCGGAACCCGCGCCAGCTCGGCGAAGCGCTGTCGCAGCCGGGGATCCTGGTTGATCGCTTCCGCGCGGTAGGTCCCGATCACGACGGCGCGCTCATCGGTGAGGTTGCGGGCGAGGAAGTCGAACAAGTCCAATGTTGAAGCATCCGCCCAGTGCAGGTCCTCGAAAGCGACGACGACCGCGTCGTCACCGCCGAGCGCACGCACCAGCTCGAGAGTGGCCGTGAGCAGCGCCGGGAATCCGGCCTCGTCCGCCGGCGGCGCGTCCATCGTCTTCGCTACCCGCACGAGCGGGTCGAACTCCGGTCGCTCAAGCAGACGTCGATCGGCCGACAGACCGACTTGGCGCGTCATATCTGCGATCGCCGCCAGTGCGAGCCCGTGCGTGCCGACGCGCACGCAATGCCCGACGAGCAGGCGCGCCCCGGTCCGCGCGGCAGCCTCACCGACAAGGGTCGTCTTGCCGGCCCCGGCATCCCCGACAACCACTACGACGCTGGGTACGCCACCTCGCGCGCGACCGACCGCCCGGTTGAGGGCCTCGACCTCACTGGCTCGGCCTACGAACCCGCGTTGCGGCGACATGCTCACAGATCCCAGCCTGGCCGCAACGGCGAGGTTGTCCAGGACCATGTGGGGCCGCCGCCCGGGCGTCTGCTAACGAGCGCCATTTGGACCTCCTTGAGCGCCGCAAGCGACCAGAACCCGAGGCACAACCCCGGTCCCGATGCGCCGACGCCCGGCGATGCCCGAACCCACCCAGATCATCGCCGATCTCTGGGCCACCGCCATGACACGGCGATCGGCGAAGACCACAGTGGCTGAGGCATTGTGGCCTACCGCGGCAGTTGATCGGGCAGATTGGTGTACCGGAACGCGTCGGCGTTGAGGAATGCTGTCATCTCCTGGATCTCGGCACCGCGCAGAGTTAGCACGTTGAGGCAGTTCGGCTGGAACGCGCGCGCCGGCTCGTTCCAGGCGTAGCCGGCGAACGCAAGTTGACCGTTGACTCGAAGCGGCACCAGTCGCCAGCGTGCGCCTGCGGAAAGTGTCCAACCACGTAGGAATGTCGCTACCGCATCGCGACCGTCAAACCAGCTAGGCAGCGGCGGCATGGTTATCCAGGCATCGTCGGCCAGAAGGGCAACGACCGCGTCGACGTTGGTGGTTTCCCAGGCAGCTACGAAGCGATTGACAACGTCGCGCAGCTCCGCGTCGTCGATGGCGTTCAGTATCGCCTGCTGGCTCGGGCCGGGTCGTCGGTCGGCGACCGTCTTGCGCGCGCGGCGCAGTGTGCTGTCGACCGCGTCCGCCGTAATGTCTAGCGTGTCGGCGACCTCCCGGGTGGAGAAGGCGAGCACGTCCCGCAGGATGAGCACTGCGCGTTGCTGGGGCGGAAGATGTTGCAGTGCTGCGGTAAAGGCAAGCTCGACGCCTTCGCGCTGCTCGTAGGGCGCTTCAGGGCTGGACGGCAGGGCGCCCACCCCGAACCAATCGTCAGGGAGCGGTTCCAGCCATATCGACTCGAGCAGCGGTTGACTGGGCCCGTCACGAGGGTCGGCGCACGGGCCGTAGTCGATGGGCAGCACCCGTCTGGGCCTGCGCTCGAGCATCTTTAGCGAGGCGTTGGTGGTGATCCGGTACAGCCATGTGCGCAGCGAGCTACGGCCCTCGAACCCCGCAAGTCCCCGCCACGCTCGCAGCATGGCGTCTTGGACAGCGTCCTCGGCGTCGACCACCGAGCCAAGCATCCGATAGGCATGCGCCTGCAGCTCGCGGCGATAGGGACCGACCAGTTCGCCGAATGCACCTTCCTCGCCTCGCCGGGCCGCGTCCAGCACAGTGTCAGTCACCCGCCGTGCTCCTTCGGGTCTCGGCTGCCAGAGCTGTAGCTAGCTCGCCCGCCCCCGCCCGCCGGATGACAGTGCGGTAGCCCGCTCGTCCTGCAGCTGGCTCATCGTGCGCGGACAGAGGGGCTCCAGCCGATCGGCGAGGGTGAGCTGACGTGGCGGTTGACCGCGCGTTGCGCTGGTGGTTGCCATTCCCGCACACGAAGCTATGTCGGAGGCAGATGTCCACTCGGTTTGATGTTCTGGTTGAGATGGAAGACGTTATCGGGGTCGTACGCGTCTTTGAGCGCGGTGAGCCTGTCCAGTTTACGGCGTGAGTAGGCGCGCCTCACGCCTGCGGCTCCCTCATCGCTGAGCACGTTGACGTAGGCGCCGCTGGCAAACGGGTCAAGCGAAGAGGCGCACGCCCGCGCAGCGGACATGCGAACGTTGTCCTCTTCGGGATCCGACCAGCGGGCGGCGGCGACGAACTCGAACTGGGTGCCGCGTTGGCTGAACGCGGTCTCGTCGTCGGCTACCTCGGCGATCGCGCCGTCATACGCCTGCAACGAGACAGCCGGTCGATGATCGCCGCGCTCGTCAGTCGCGCCGCGCTCGACGAAGGCGTCGATGGCCTCGTCGGTCAATTCGCCGAGATAGTGGCCCTTCCAGTACCTGCGCAGCGTGTATCCCTCGACGCTGTCGTCCATAGTCTGCAGCGCCAGGTAGGACATCGCCTCGACGCGCTGTGCCACCGGCCGCCCGACCGCCCGCAAGGACTCGATCCAGGGTCGGCTGTCGTCGGGATCACCGACCCAGACGAAACTCACGTTGGCCAACGGCCTGCCCTGCAGGTCGGCTGGCAACAAAGCCGCACCAGACTGCCCCGACCACGCAGTGAAGGTCGCCTGCCGGGGCGCGACGGTGCTGAGATCACGCCACTCTCGCATCGCGGCCGGCGCGTCCTCGGGCAGGAAATAGAATTCGGCTACGAGAGCCTCGGTGCCGATCGGGTACAACCGGAACTCGAACTCCGTCACGATGCCGAAGTTCCCTCCCCCACCCCGCAGGCCCCAGTACCGCTCCGGGTTGTCGGCGTCGCTGGCACGAACCAGGTTTCCCTCAGCTGTGATCAACTCGAAAGCGCTCACGTTGTCGCACGACAGCCCGTGCTGGCGAGCGAGCCAGCCCATTCCACCGCCCAGGGTCAGCCCACCCCACACCGGTATGTGACACCTTGCCCGCGGTTGTTGCCAGGCCGTACACCTGGGCGGCCCGGTCCAACGCGCCGAGCAGCGCGCCGCCCTGCACCCAGGCGCGGCCCCGTTCAGGATCGACTCGCGCGCCGCCCATCGGTGTCAGATCGATCATGATCCCGTCGTCGGGGACGCACAGCCCGAGCACGCTGTGCCCGCCGCAGCGCACTCCGACCTCGAGGTCGTGCTCGCGGGCGAAACGCACAGCCGTGGCCACATCACCGGTACTGACGCATCGAGCAATCAGCCGCGGTCGCCGATCGACCATGGCGTTCCACACCGCGCGCGCCCGGTCGTAGTCCGCATCTCCCGGGAGCAGCACACGGCCGTCAAGGTGGTCCGAAAGATGCCCAAGCCGCCCAGCGCTCACCGTTCCCATTCAGCCCTCCTTCCGACCTCATTCCGGTGCAGCCACTGAACCCACCGACACCCCTACGACGTTGAATAACGTCCACTTCGGACGGCCCGAAGCGGCACCAGCTCCCGCGCCGCTCGAACCACAGC
>JBKPQY010000263.1:0-12073 GCA_046734315.1 Actinomycetota bacterium
CCGAACACCGCCAGATCCTCACCGGCAACCGCGCCAAACGGCAAAGCCTCGGGGTCCACGCCGTGGTAGATCGTCGCGACGTAGTCCAGGTCTATCGAGCGGTCGGCGTTCGAGATCGCGACGTAGAACGACCGCGCCCGCGTATAGGCCGGCAGGATCCCGGCGCCAGAGAACCCGTGCACGGTGGTCACCATCGGCGCATCCCAAAGCGCCGAGAAGGCAAGCGGCAGCCAGTCCATCTGGTTGTGCACCAGATCGAAATCACCCGACCGGGCAAGGACCTCCGCGACGTGCAGCGCCTCCCACACCCGCCCGTCCATCGACGGATCCTCGGCATAGCCATGCGGGCTCACGCCCCGTAGAACACCCCGGGTGCGCGAATCCAACGTCGCGAACAAGGTCACGTCCACACCCCGGGCCACCAAGCCCTCGGTCAGCAGACTCGTGACGAGCTCCCACGGACCGTAGTGCCGCGGTGGGGTGCGCCACGCGATCGGCGCGAGCATCGCCACCCTCATCAGCCAATGCTTCCCTGTGGTTGGCGAACTGGCAACGGCAGGCGTGTACCCCCTTGCATTGACGATGATCGGCCATCATGGGTCAGTATCGCCGCCCTAGGTTGCCGAGCAAGATTGCGACCTCGCTGAGATGCCGAAGCGTTTGGGCGTAGGACGCGAGGAGCGCGTCCTCGCGATACGCGATGTCGTGGCCATGGCAGTGGTTACGGACGAGAGCCTGGGCCCGGCGCAAGTTGCGGCGCGGCATGAGGGAAACCGGTGATGCTCGATCTGGTAGTTCAGCCGCCCAACGAGGTCGAAGTCGACGACACGGCCACCGCGGACGTGGCGCGACGTAGGAACCTGCCGACGTACGTAGTCGCTCTTGTCGGCCGCCGGCAAGATCGGCATGCCTTTGTGATTCGGGGCGAACGAGGCGCCCATGTACACGCCGAACAGTCCTTGCTGCATCCCGAAAAATGCGAGCGCCTGCCACGGCGTGAGGACCAGCAGCAGCGCGGTGAGGTAGGCGACGGCATGGGTGGCAAGCAAGGCCGCTCGATCGGGCGTGGATGCCGGCGACGGGTGCCGTCGACTAGTGAGCCGACGCTGACCACGCGCAGGTTGATTCCTTCCCGCAGCAGCATCGGAAAAGAACAGCCAGGACTGTTGCGCGTCAGCGACCGGCCGAGCGTTGACGTGCGCCATGTGCTTGCGCCCTGGTGAAGATCAGTGCGCCGGCGGCGATATCCGGGTCGGCGCCTTCGGTGTTGGGGTGGACGTCGTGGCGGCTGTGCTTGTCTTACCCACCAAGCGAAGGACAGCCCGACGAGCAGGTTGCCGTGCAAGAATCCGACTAGGTCGTTGGCGCGGCGGCTCGCGAAGACCTGCCGGTGCCCGGCGCCGTGGCCCAGAAACGCGACGTGGGTGACGGCGATCGCCAAGAACGCGGCGATCAGCAACTGGTACCAGGAGCGTCCGAGCAGGCCGAAGCCTGCCCAACCCGCGGCGAACAATCCTATCGTGATGGTGATCTTCGCCATGTAATAGCCGGGTCGCCGGCAAAGCAGGTGACCTTGCCTGACTTGGCTAGACAGCCGCGCGCAGTCGCTTCCCCGGATCCCCTCGGTCAGACGGTCAGGTGGCAGTGTCGCGAGGCTCACGCGGGCCCGTCGTTAGAGTTATCGAGCGATGCGGTCCGGGCCAGTTGGCGGCGTACCGGCAGCCCGCCGGGGCTCTTCATCGCTGAGGGCGGGTCAGCCTCGCCGCGGCGACAAACAGACAACCCTATTGACGGGTCGCCTGGATGCCCTGACTGCCAACGTGGAGCAGAATCCCAGTTCCGCCGTGACGCCCAGCCAGCAGCGGACCACTGCAGCTCCTGCGAGCATCCGCTCGCAGCCCACGATCAGGTCGCCCACCGCTACTGCGAAGCCACGCTGCGCATGGTGCTCACGGTCGCTGCATCTGCCGAGGCGACCCGGTTGGCGCCGGATAGCCGCACTGTTCGGTGGCTAGTCGACCTAATCGAACGCGCGACGGTCAACCTCAAGGGCTCCGCGCGTACCCGAACTCGCCACGCGCGATCTCCCAGGCGACACAGTCCGGGAGGTGATCGCGCCGCGGACCCGGTAGCCCGCGGCGGTCCACATGTCGTTGCCGAGCAGCGCGCGGATCAGGTGCTCCGGTAGGGCGCTCGGCCCGCGCCCGCCCGTGATGATGTGCCACGAACCGTCCATGCGCAGGTGGTTGTGCAAGATCCAGCGCCCATGATGGCAGATGGCCGACACCGCATCCGACCGTATACACGTGACGATTCATGTGGTGCGGCAGACGGCCGTCGACTTCGACGCCGCGGACCTCTGGCCGTTGCATGGTGCCTACGGCCGTTTCGGCGCTGACCTTGCCGCGTTCGCGGAGAAGGTGACGCGCCAACTGCGCACCGACGGCTACCTCGGTTTCCCCGCCCGGATGAGGCAACTTTGACCGTCGTCCCGCTCAGCGCGGTCAAGCGGATCGACTTTGCCGTTCGGGCCTGAAACACGAGCGAGGTACGCGTAGGGTCAAGCCGTGCCGAGGGCGCCTCATCGCTGACCTGCCGTCAGCGATCTGACCCGATTGACGTGTCCCATTGGGCGTCGCCATGAACACTCCCCGAATTGGCCCCCGGTTGGCGACGATGTCGAGGAGATCGCGGACGATCTGACCGTCACGTACTGCAGCTCATGGCAACAATCGAGGTCAGGTCGGTGTGTGCGGTGGGTCGGGGCGGGTGTGGATCGGCGCGCAGCCGGCCATCGCGGCGTGGATGAGGGCGTCGCGGTGGGCGGCGAGCTGTGCTGGGGTCAGGGCGCGGATCGGGCGCCATAGTGACCCGAGGGCTGCCATCGCGCGCGCGGCGGCCGCGGTGCCGTCGCCGGTGGCTCCGGTGATTGCCCGGCACACGCGGTCGGTGTTGCGGTGCAGCCGGGCGCCGATCTCGGGATGGTTCAGAACGGCCTTGTCGGTGTCGACCCAGGCGGCCACCTGGCTGTGTTCGGTCAATGTGGTGAGGTAGTCGTCAAGCAGCGCCCGCACCTCGTCGGGCCAGGTGGGTGCCTGCGGATGACGTTCGATGAGCGCGTCCAGCCCGTCGAGCAGCGGGTCGACCAACGCGTGCAGCAGGTCATTCTTGGTCGGGAAGTGGTAGCTCACCGCGGCCTTGCTCACTCCGGTGGCGGTGGCCAACTCGGCGACACTGGTGCCGTCGTAGCCGCGGCGGGTGAAGCCGTCCAGCGCCGCGCGCAGCAGCGCGTCGCGTCGGTTCCGCGAACTCGGCAATGGCCCTCCAAAGTCGGCCACCCAGATTACTGGACGGACGTCCACCCAGCAGAGTAGCGTGAGGGGTGTCGGCGTGCTGCAGCCTTGAAGCCACAGCGTGATCAAACGACAGTCGCCGAGAGCGACTAGCACCCGCTTGGTAGGGCATCCGGCGCCGGCAGAAGGGCCTGCTTCCGGCTGGGACGCGCGGTGAACGACACACCACGCGTACCCCGGCCGGCGGCACGGGACATCCCCCACCCCTTAGTGCGGTGGAGGCGCCCAGGACGAGGTGAGAACCATGTTGGTACGCACCGAGCCGTTCCGTGAACTCGACCGACTCGCCCACCAGATGCTGGGCACCACGGCGCGTCCCGCGAGGATGCGCATGGACGCCTGGCGCGACGGCGAGCAGATCGCGGTGCATTCGACCTGCCACAAATGGACCCGGACTCGGCAGAGGTCGACATCGAGCGCAACGCGCTCACCGCCCGCACCGAGCGTCGCCAGCCAACCGGAGACAACACCGAAATAATTGCCGCCGAGCACCCGCGTGGAGTGTCCAGCAGGCAGTTGATTCTCGGCGACACGCAAGACACCGACCGGGTCCAAGCCAGCTACACCGCCGGCGTTCTCACACTGCGCATCCCAGTCGCCGAGAAGGCCAAGCCCCACAAGATCGCGGTCACCAACGCCGGCCGCAGCGAGATCACCACCTGAGGGACACGCCGATGGCCAGACACGTGGTGCATCGTCGAAACGGCGAGGTCGACGAGTACCAGGAGCTGCCCGACAACGCGCAGCTCGAACCCGACTTCGTGACCGTCACATTCGCCGACGGATCCCTGCGCTCCTACCACGTCGAGGACGGGCTCGGCGGTGTCGGCTTCGAGTTCGCCGAAGCCGGAATCCTGGTGCTCCGCTTCCAAGACAGCGACCACCTGCTCAGCGCCTTCGCGCCCACCGCCTGGACCTCGGTCAGCGGCACCGCCCTCAGCGACCGCGGCCGACGATCCGCCAGCGGCCGCTAAAGCCCGCAACATCAACCACAGCACCTAGCACGGTCTACCGCGGTGATCGACCACCCGGGGCCGCACCCAAGAACCCCCTACGACGGGTCCGAGACACCGGGAAGGTGCCCCGCAGCGCTCCGGTTCGATCCCTCGCCCTCATCACATCACCAACGGGGCCGGCCACCGGCGCTCACACGCCGAGCCTGGCAGGACAGCCATGGCAGACAAGTCCCCCACGACACGCCACCATCAAGAACCCGAGCAAGACCATCAAGCAGAAACTAGCCACCAAGAACCTCAAGCACGAACAGCCCGGCCCGCGCGACGTCCTGGCCGCCGCCTGCAACCGTTGAGCTGACCAGTACCGCCTCAGTCGAACGTGAAAGGGCCGGCCCTCGTCGGTGAGCAGCAACAGGTACGTCTCGACCCCCGCAGCCACCACCGTATGACGCCCGGCGTGAAGTGGCGCGGGCCTGCAGGCCAGCGCGCCGGTGAACAAGACCGCGACGAACGCAGTCTCGCCTGGACTGCCGACGCGCCTCGGGCGAGGCGGACCGCGGTCTTTAGGTTTCCTCGACGCGCAGCGGAGTCTTCCTGTTGGCCAGCAGGTCGCGCAGCGTGGCACGGTCGAGCACCGTGGGCTCGGTGGTGTGCAGGAAGTCCAACAGCGCGCGGGCGAAGCGGATTGGCTCGTCTTGGTGCAGGAAGTGCCCGGACCGTTCGAAGACTTCAAGCCGGCTGCCGGGGATCGCCGCGTGCGCGGTATGTGCATGCGCGGCCGGGATCACGGTGTCCTGCGCGCCCCAGACGATCAGGACCGGTCGTCCTTCGGCGAGATAGAGGCGGTCATTGCCGCTGACGCGCTGACCACCCGGCCCCACCACGCTTCGCAGCGTCTGCACGAATGCCGACCGAGCCGGGGTGTCCGCAAGGGTGGCATAGCCACGCGCCGCCTCCACCACCGATGGCGGCAGCCGAACTGGAAGCCGTCCAAGCAGTCGGGAGACCGCCACGCCAGCGTCGCGCACCTGCCTGCTGGCGATCACCGGGAGCACCAGTTCCGCCCCGGGCAAAGCTGCCGCCCTCAGCGCAACGCTGACCTCGCGTCCCAATCCCCACTGGAGACCAGGACCATCCGATCACAGTGCTCGTGATACTGATAGGCAAACTGCATCGCCACCCCGCCGCCGAGCGAGTGCCCGACCACCGAAGCCCGATCGTCGCCCAGCCGCTCGAGCAGGTCACGAAGACCGCTCGCAAGAGCACCCAACGAGTAGTCGGCAGGTGGCTTGTCGGAGTCTCCGTGGCCGAGCAGGTCCGGCGCGATCACGTGGGCGTGCTCGGCCAGGGCAGGGATGACCGGATCCCAGGTCGCGCCGCTGCTCGTAATCCCATGTACGAGAAGCAGCACCGGAAGACCAGGCTCACCGGCCTCGCGGTAGGCGATCCGGTGACCGTGCATGCTGACCTCCGCAGTCCGCACGATCGCCTCCGGCAATGCCACGCCCGCAGGCATGGCCTGCTCATCATGGATGTCGCGCTGAGTCGGCTCATCGGCCCTCGGGATATGGCCGGGGCATCAGGCCGCCCATGGTTGGCACGCCGTACACATCGACCATTGCCGGCTCTGCGCGTCCGGTGTCGATCAGGTGCCGCGCAGAGCGGAGAGCCATCTGCGGGTCTGCTCGACAGCGCAGGGCGAGATCTCCGACCGTGACCGGACGGTCCGCAGCGTCCATCGCCTGCAGCGCCTCCAAGATCTGACGTTCGAGATCTCTCGCCATCGGTCGGGACCGCCTCTCACTCACGGACAATCGGCTCCGGACGAGGCCGATCAGTGCGGCTGGCCGGCTGAGGCTGTCAGATCCGCCTGCTGTCCCTGACCTCTTCGGCGAGGTCAAGGACCAGCTCGACATGGGCATCCATGACAGCGGCCAGGTCACGAAGATCCATGACTGCATGCCTGGTCATGGTGATTCCCCCGTCGCCGGAATCGCCGATCGAGGCCCCGTTGGCCGCTGCAGGGGAAACAACGAGCCTGCGCCGGCACGGTCATCAGGTTTAGTGGGGCCCGCCGAACGTCGCCACGTCCGAGGCGTCACGGCCGCGTCCTACGACCACCCTTGCCCTCGCGCCGATCTAGCGCTTGGGCTTGGGTGGCTTGGCAGTATCGCAGGCCGATCGGGTCGTGGTCGGCCAGTTGCGATCGCACAGTGCGCACAGGGGCTGGTCCGCGGTATCACCCGTGTTCGGCGCGGGCGGCGCGCTGGCGGGGCAAGGGCGGGCTAGCGGTCATGGCTGCCTGCTCGGGCTGTTGTCGGCGGGGTTGCCGGCTCTGGTCAGGATCTCGTCGGCCCGGTAGGGGCTGTCGGGTTGGCTGGCCAGGAGCAGGGCCCGCTGGGCTATGGCGGGATCGGTGGTGGGAGGGATGACAAGGATGTCGATGCGCTCGTGGCCCCAGGCGTCGGAGAGTCTGATCGTGAGCGGGTCGCTGGTAGTGAATCCGCCGAGGCGCACGGTGCGGTCTTGGATGCGCATCCGGCGCGGCGCGGGGATCCACGCGTCGGTGTTGTAGGTGATGCGGGTTATCTCGCGTGCCGCGGTCCACAGCACATCGAGCAGTGCTGGTAGCTCGGTGGTCAAGTCGATGCTGCGGGGCCACCAGGCGGCGTCGATGAAGCCATCTGTGGAGACGGGCTGGCGGAAACTGATTCGCGCCGCCGTGTCCGATGCGCGTTCGGGCGTGTTGTGGCGCGGCTCGGTGTCGGCTGGTTGCAGTAGTTGGGCGGTGGTCATGGCGCGCCTCGTAGCAGACCCAATGCGGGCCGGGCTTGCTGGTTCACCGAGGGCGAGGCCAGCGTGAGCGCTGGCGTGCGACATAGCCTCAGTGCCTCCACTCTACGCGTGCCGGCGGCGTAGCGTCGGTATCCACATAAAGATCGCGATGGTGGCGCCGATCGCGTGGCGCACGCCGCCGCGCCATTGCGGGCCGTGGGAACAGGTGACGAGCCTGTTGACGGAGGGACTGGTTTCCCGCGGGATCGAGGTGACGCTCTACGCCACGCAGGATTCGGTGACGTCGGCTGTGTTGGACGGGATCTGCCCGCACGGATACGCCGAAGATCCGGACATGGACGGGCGGGTCTGGGAAGCATTGCACGTGTCGTACGCGCTGGCCGGTTCGGCAGAGTTCGACCTGGTTCACAACCAGATGGACTGGCTGCCGTTGGCCTTCGACCGGCAGGTGTCCGCGCCGATGGTAACGACGATCCACGGCTTCTCCGGGGCGGGCATCCTGCCGGCCTACACCCGGTCACGCTCGAGCTATGTCGCGATATCCGACGCTGACCGGGCAGCGGAGCTGGACTATGTTGCGACGATCCATCACGGCGTAGATCTCGACGGGCTGCCGTACCGGTCCGCTGCGGGTGAGGATCTCGTGGTGTTCGGTCGGGTGCACCCGGACAAGGGCACCGCGGCGGCGATCGCGATTGCGGCCGCGGTCGGGCGACGGCTGCTGATTTGCGGGATCGTGCAGGACGAGCGCTATTTCGCCGAGCAGGTGCAGCCGCACGTCGACGGCGACCGCGTCCTGTTTCTCGGCTCGATCGGACCGGCGCAGCGGGCCGAGGTGCTCGGCGCCGCGGCGGCGCTGTTGCATCCGGTGGCTTTCGAGGAACCCTTCGGGCTGTCGGTGGTCGAGGCGATGGCCTGCGGAACCCCGGCGGTCGCCTTCCGGCGTGGCTCGATGCCGGAGGTGATCGATGAGGCGGTGACCGGCTACCTCGCGGATGATGTCGGCTCGGCCGTGGACGCGGTTGCCGACGCGCTGCGCCTGGACCGGTCGGGGGGTGGCGGCCCGGGCGCGTGAGCGGTTCTCTGCCCAGCGGATGGTCTCGGACTACGTGCGGGTGTACGAGGACCTGCTGTCCCGCTGAGCCCCGCGCGACGTCACGTAGTCTCGGTCAGCTCGGCCAGCAGTTCGGTGAGCGGTATCCAGGCGACGCCGATGCGGGAGTCGTCGATGCCGTAGGGCAGCCACAGCCGGCCGTCGTGCAGCAAACCTCCGCAGCTGTAGACGACGTTGGGGACGTACCCGTCCCGCTCGTCGTGCTCCGGTTCCAGCAGGGGACGGACGAGCCGGCCGATGACTCGCTCCGGGTGGGTGAGGTCGAGCAGGATCGCGCCGATCGCGTAGGTGCGCATCGGCCCGACGCCGTGGGTGAGGACCAGCCAGCCGCGATCGGTTTCGATCGGCGGCCCGCAGTTGCCGACCTGCAGCATCTCCCAGGGGTGCACCGGTGCGTGGATCAGCTGCGGTTCGGACCACGCGTACCCGTCGGCCGAGCCGGCGAGGCTGATGTTCTCGCCGTCGGTGCGGCACAGGGCCAGGTGCCGGCCGTTGACCAGGCGGGGGAACAGTGCCATTCCCTTGTTGTGAGCAGCGGGCCCGGCCAGGCGGTGGGCGCGGAAATGCCGTAGGTCGGGGCTGAGCAGCAGTCGTGGCGCGATCTGCTGACCGTCGTAGGCGGTGTAGGTGGCTCGGTACTCGACGGTGCCGTCGTGGTTGGTGAAGCGGGTGAACCGCGCGTCTTCCATGCCGTCGCTCTCCTCGACCGCGGAGGGGCAAAGGATGCGCTGTGCGAGGGTGGTGCTCTCGGGAAAGACCACCTGGTAGGCGGACGAGACGACCCGGCGCAGCAGGTCCACGCTCGCCGCCGCGCCGGGCCGGGTCAGCAGGTCGCCGGGCGCTCGGGCAAGCGCGCGTTCCAGGTCGCTGGCCCCGAAGTGGGCGGGCAGGGTGTGCAGCAGGGAGTGAGAGAGCTCGTCGATGCTGCCCTCGTCGGTGAGCACTGCGCGCAGTTGGTCGTTGTGCCACAGGGTCGGCGTTGCCTCGCCGGCCACGACCGGCAGGCCTCGTTCCGCGAAGCTCCAGCGTAGGCCCGGTCCGATTAGCGCGATGCAGAACCCGATCGAGGACACGTGGCCCTCCCCGATCGCCCGCAGGCTCACCGCGACGCGCAGCTGTCCCGGGTTGAGTCCGCTCTGGTCCGGGTGCGCAACCGCGCTCGGGTTGCACACGGCGGCTGACTCGGTGGCGTACTCCGCGGTGAAGCTGGCGCCGAGCACCAGCATCCGCGCCGGGCTTAGGTGTGGGTGATCACCGAGGCGCGCGGCGATGACCGACGCATGCCGGATCAAAAGCTGCCGGTAGTCCGGGTGGCGGGACGCAAATCCCGCCACGAGTTGACCGGCCAGCCGCTCGACCCTCGCCTCGTCGAGGGCCAGGACGCGGTCGGCGATCGCGCCGGCCCGCGAACGCGTCTGGTGTGGCTGCTCGCCAGGCAGGAACAGCCGGGCGACCACTCGGGCCGGGTCGAGGCGAAGCTCGGCGGCGACGCGGTGCGCGAGCGCTCGGCTCACCGCAGCTCGCGGACGCGGCGGGCGTGCTGGGCGGTAGACAGCATCGCCAACGTGGACTCAGCGCCCCGGTTATGGTTTCGTCCGCCGGGTCGCAGCCCGTCGTAACCGGCGCCCGTGGCCGGGTCGAACATCGGTGTCGCGCTGTCGTTGTCGCCGAGGAACCAGCGCCAGGCCAGGTTGATGCCGGTCAGCCAGTGCGGGTCGCGAGTGATCCGGTAGGCGGTTGCGCAGGCGTCGGCGATCGCGGCGACCTCGATGGGTTGCTGGTCGAAGCCGCGACCGGCCTCACCCGGGCCGCGGCCAGCAACCGGGGTCACCGACAGGTGCTTGTCACGGATCTCAATGCGCAGGAGGAACGCCAGCAGCTTGAGCCCGCGGACGATGATCGCCTTGTCCGCCAGTGCGTCGCCGGCGACCAGCAGCGCCTCGGGGACGGCCGCGTTCGCGTAGCGCAGCCGCGGCTCAGGCCACGGCCAGCCGTGCCCGACGGGTGCAGCGATCATGGCGAGGGTGTCGCGCAGCAAGGAGCGTGCGGCCGGCTCGCCCGGACGGGCGCGCAGTACCTCCCCGGCACCGAGCGCGGCGAACACCATCGAGCGGGAACCCGGCGCACGTTGCTGGGCCGCGACCCGGAACCCCGACAATGCTCGAGCCCGCTGACCCGTTGCTGGCGCATGCGCCGCGGTGACGCCCAGGCCCCAGATGGCCCGCCCCCACCAGTCACCGAGGCCAGGCTCGTCGCGCCAACTGCCATCCAGGCCCATCCGGTTTCGGCAGCTGCCATCGGCGGCCAGCGCCGCGAGGACGAACTCGAGATAGCAGCCGCGCAGACGCAGCACCATCGGACCGGGCTGCGGCTCCCGGCAGGTGACCACCAAACCCCGCGCGGCATCGTCGAGGCAGTAGCCGTGTTCGGGACGCGGCTCCGCGTACAACGCATGCTCGAACAGGCCGCGGTCATCGGTGAGCGCGTCGAGATGATCGAACACCGGTTGCAGTCGGCTGCCCGCCGGGGTCATGCCGATGGCACCCATATCGCGCGGCCTACGCGGCAACCGCAGCGGCGTCTGCGATCAGCCGGGTGGCGAGGTCCCGGTACTGCCCGGCGACGACCGACCACCGCAACGCCGGTGCCGAGGCTACCGCCGCCTGCGACATTGCCGCAGACGGGTCCTGATGCGGCACAACTACGCCCGCACCGCTGGACAGCAACTCGACGGCGTGTGGGAACCGGGTTGCGACCACCGGTTTGCCTGCCGCCACCGCCTCGATCAGCACCCCCGAAGTGACCTGGTCGGTCGAGTCGTAGGGCAGCAGCACCACATCGGCCGACGCAATCAGCTCGGCCAGCGACGACGCGTCACGGTAACGACCGTCCAGGCTCACCGAACCGGTCAGCGCATGCTGCTGGATCAATCGGCTCAGACTGTCGCGGTAGGCCTCGCCCGCCCGCAGCGCCACCTTCGGGTGCGTCCGGCCGGCGACAACGTACTTCGCTACCGGTCGCAGATCGCGCAGGTGCGCCATCGCCTCGATGCCCCACTCGATTCCCTTGCCCGGGCCCAGCAAGCCCCAGGTCAACACGGTCGGCTGCCCGTTGCGAAACACCGCGGCCATGCTCGACGGCGAACTGGGCGGCTCGGGTGCGCCGTGCGCGATGATGCTGACCTTGCCCATATCCACCCGATAACCGGCGGCGAGTCGGTCTCGCGCCGCGACGCTCATCGTCACCACGGCGCTCGCCGCTGCGACCACCGCTTCCAGCACGTCACGCTGGTCTGCCGTCGGAGCGCTCAGGACCGTGTGCAGCACGACGATCGTGGGGACGGTCAGTGTCGCCAGCAACGGCAACACGTCCGCACCGTCCGGGCCGCCGTACACACCGAACTCGTGCTGGACGATCACCACGTCGCACTCGTTGAGCTGATCGGCCGCGCAAGCAGACCCGGATGGATCACCGATCACGATGTCCGCCACGACCACTCCCCCGCCCGGTGGCTGCGGCGCGTCGAGCAGGCGAGCCACGCGCCCGTCGGACACCCCAGAGGACGTCAACGCGTCCAGCAGCGAGGCAGTGAAGGTCGCCAACCCGCACTGGGTCGGCGGGTAGGTGCTGATGAAACCGAAACGATCCGCCATCAAGGGCTACCTTCCACACGGCCGCCACGCCACACGGCGCGCGACCTCACGCGAGAGATTCAGACCGCAGGCCGCGTGGGTACCCGGCGATCATCGACACGGCCAAGCCGCGCAGGTCGCAGCTTGCGGCGTTCGCACACCGAGACCCGGGGACTGGGAGAACCAGCGCCGTAGATGACGCCTCCACGTCAGCCTACCCGC